>NZ_LOYJ01000010.1:0-154069 GCF_001526245.1 Burkholderia sp. MSMB1498 | reverse complement strand
TCGGCATCGGCATCGGCATCGGCATCGGCATCGGCATCGGCATCGGCATCGGCATCGGCATCGGCATCGGCATCGGCGACAGCGAATGGCGGCGATCGTTCGAAATTGACGGTTGCGCGTGGCGATTCGTTAGCGTCGACGGCCGGCGTCGACGGCATCGACGGCCGGTCGACTTGACGGCCGTTGAGCGTCGAGTCAGCGCGACGCGAGCCGGCCGTGTGAATCGGCGCGCGTGAAGCGACGTGTGCGAAGCGACGCGCGTGATGTGCGAAGCAGCGCGAATCGATACGCGTGAAGCGATGCGCGTCGGGCCGCTCGGAAGAAGAAACGGAGCCGGCGCGCGGGCGTCCCGCTTGCATGGAGACGACGGGCGGCGCGGCCACGGCGTCGCCCGCCGCCCGCCGCCCGCCGCCCGCCGCCCGCCGCCCGCCGCGCCCGCGGCTTACGTCATCCGGCTCTTCGCGAGCGGCGGATTCGCCGCGAAATAGCGCTTGATCCCGCGAAAGATCGCGTCGGCCATCTGGTCGCGGTACGCGTCGTCGTTCAGCCGGCGCTCTTCGTCCGGATTGCTGATGAACGCGGTTTCGACGAGGATCGACGGAATGTCGGGCGCTTTCAGCACCGCGAACCCCGCCTGCTCGACCGAGCCCTTGTGCAGCTTGTTGATGCCGCCGACTTCGCGCAGCACGTAGTTGCCGTAGCGCAGCGAATCGCGGATCTGCGCGGTCGTCGACATGTCGAAGAGCGCGCGGTTCACCGCGACGTCCTGCGTCTTGATGTTGATCCCGCCGATCAGATCCGACGAGTTCTCCTTGTTCGCGAGCCAGCGCGCGGCCGCGCTCGACGCGCCGTGATCCGACAGCGCGAACACCGACGAGCCGCGCGCGGACGGCGTCGTGAACGCGTCCGCGTGGATCGACACGAACAGATCCGCGCCGACGCGCCGCGCCTTTTGCACGCGCACGTTCAGCGGCACGAAGAAGTCGGCGTCGCGGGTCATCATCGCGCGCATGTTCGGCGCGGCGTCGATTTTCGCGCGCAGCTTCTTCGCGATGTCGAGCGCGACGTGCTTCTCGTACGTGCCGCCGCCGCCGATCGCGCCCGGGTCCTCGCCGCCGTGGCCCGGATCGATCGCGACCGTCAGCAGGCGCACGGTGCCGCGGCCGGACTTCGGCGCGGTGAACGCGTAGGTGTCGGCGTCGCCCGAATCGTCGTCGTCGTTCTTGCGCGCGATGACGGGCGGCGGCTTGACCGCGGGCCGCGACGGCGCGACGGGCGGCGGCGTTTGCGCGAGCGGCGGATTGGCGGCGGCGCCGGGCGCCGGGCGCGCCGCGTGCGCGGGCGGCGGGCCGTTCTGCGCGAAGCGCTGGAAGAATGCGTCGCTGTTGTCGGTCGCGGCGGGCGGCGCGGCGGTCGGGCCGTTGAGCGCGGCCGTCGGCGGCTGCGCCTGCTGCGCGCGCAGCGTGTCGTTCAACTGCTGCTCCTTGCGTTCCGTCTGCGCGATCAGGTCGGACAGCGGATCGGGCGCGACGGCCGGATACAGGTCGAACACGAGCCGGTACTTGTAGGTGCCGACGGGCGGCAGCGTGAACACCTGCGGCTTCACCGAGCCCTTCAGGTCGAACACCATCCGCACGACGTGCGGCTGATACTGGCCGACCCGCACCGACTGGATCTGCGGATCGTTCGGCGCGATCTTCGATACGAGGTCGCGCAGCGCCTGGTCGAGCTCGAGGCCGTTCAGGTCGACGACGAGCCGGTCCGGCCCTTGCAGCAACTGCTGCGTGTTCTGCAGCGGCTGGTCCGATTCGATCGTCACGCGCGTGTAGTCGCGCGCGGGCCACACGCGCACGCCGAGCACGGAGCTCGCGTGCGCGAGGCGCGGCAGCGCGAGCCCGAGCACGAGCGTCGACGCGCCGGCGCGCAGGATCTGCCGGCGTCGCCAGTTATGGGTCGCGGTGGCCGCCGATTCGATCGAGCGGAACGGTTTGATCAACATCTTTCGAGACATGCCTTTCCTGATGCGCTGTACGCCCGGGCGGTGAGGAGCCGGCCTTCGCCGTCCACCTCGAGCGAGAACACGAGATCCGGCACGCCGAGGAGCGCGCCCGCCCGCTGCGGCCATTCGACGATGCAGATCGCGCCGGAATTGAAATACTCGCGAAAGCCGGCGTCGGCCCATTCGGCCGGATCGCTAAAACGGTACAGATCGAAGTGATAGACCTCGAGTTCCCCATCGGAACGCGCGAGTGCGTACGGCTCGACGAGCGTGTAGGTGGGGCTCTTCACGCGGCCGGCGTGGCCGAGGCCGCGCAGCATCGCGCGCACGAGCGTCGTCTTGCCCGCGCCGAGATCGCCGTGCAGCTGGATCTGGAGGCCGTCGAACGCGTGCGCGGCGGCGCGCGCTTCGCGCATCGCGTCGAGCGCGTGCGCGAGGCGTTCGCCGAACGCGATCGTCGCCGCTTCGTCGGCGAGCGCGAGCGTGCGCTCGGCGAGCGGAGCGGGCAGGGTGGGCGCGGCATGCGCGTGGCTAGGCTGCTCGGGCATTCTCGTAAAATAGAGCGATGAACCGAATTCTGGAACTCGCAGTCGCAGATGCGCGCCCCTCGCACGACGGGCGCGCCGCGCCGTCTCGCCTCGACGATGCGAAGCTCGCCGAGCTCGCGTCGCGCATCAAGGCGTGGGGGCGCGAATTGGGTTTCGGGGCGATCGGCATCAGCGATACCGATCTCTCGGATGCCGAAGCAGGGCTCGCCGCCTGGCTGGAAGCCGGATGCCACGGCGAGATGGATTATATGGCCAAACATGGGATGAAACGCGCGCGGCCGGCCGAACTTGTGGCCGGCACGCGACGCGTGATCTCCGCGCGGCTCGCCTATCTGCCCGCCGCGACGCTCGGCGACGCGTCCGGCTCCGCAGGCGCTCGGCGCGACTGGCGCGCGCGCGAGGCGGCGCGCATCGCCGATCCGCAGGCGGCCGTCGTGTCCGTTTACGCGCGCGGCCGCGACTATCACAAGGTGCTGCGCAACCGGCTGCAGACGCTCGCCGAGCGGATCGAGGCCGAGATCGGCGCGTTCGGCCATCGCGTGTTCACCGATTCGGCGCCCGTGCTCGAAGTCGAGCTCGCGCAGAAGGCGGGCGTCGGCTGGCGCGGCAAGCACACGCTGCTGTTGCAGCGCGACGCGGGCTCGTTCTTCTTCCTCGGCGAGATCTACGTGGACGTGCCGCTGCCGACCGATGCGCAGACTGCGCCCGACCTCGCGCCCGAGACGCCGGGCGCGCACTGCGGCAGTTGCACGCGCTGCATCGGCGCGTGCCCGACCGGCGCGATCGTCGCGCCGTACCGCGTCGACGCGCGGCGCTGCATCTCCTATCTGACGATCGAATTGCACGGCAGCATCCCCGAGCCGCTGCGCCCGCTCATCGGCAATCGCGTGTACGGGTGCGACGACTGTCAGCTCGTGTGCCCGTGGAACAAGTTCGCGCAGGCTGCGCCCGTTGCCGATTTCGACGTGCGGCACGGGCTCGATCGCGCATCGCTCGTCGAGCTGTTCGGATGGACTGCCGAGCAATTCGACGAACGCATGCAGGGCAGCGCGATTCGCCGGATCGGCTATGAGCGCTGGCAGCGCAATCTCGCGGTGGGCCTCGGCAATGCGTTGCGCGCGGCGCCCGGCAGCGTCGAGCCTGCCGCGCGCGCGGCGATCGTCGCGGCGCTGCGCGCGCGCTCGGGCGACCCGTCGGTGTCCGCGCTCGTGCGCGAGCACGTCGACTGGGCGCTGCGCGCCGCGTGAAGGCGGCGTAAAGTGACGGTTTGGCGGGCGGCCGGCGCGTCGTGCGTGCGCGCCCCTTTCTGGAGACAACGATGTTCAACGCGGTAATCGATGCGCCGTTCGGCAAGATGGGCATTCGCACCGATGCGTCGGTCGTGCGCGAGATCGTCTATTTGCCCGAATCGATGAAGAGCGTTGCGCCGGACACGACGCTCGCGAAACGGGCCGTGCGCCAGATCGAGCGTTATTTCGAGCGCGCGTCGGCCGGTTTCGACCTGCCGCTCGCGGAAGTCGGCACGCCGTTCCAGCATCGCGTGTGGAGCGCGATCGGCGCGATTGCGCCCGGCGTCGTACTGACCTACGGGCAGCTCGCGAAGCAGATCGGCAGCGCGCCGCGCGCGGTCGGCCAGGCATGCGGGGCGAATTATTTTCCGCTCGTGATCCCGTGTCACCGCGTTGTCGCGTCGGGCGGGATCGGCGGCTTCGCGAACCGCGACGACGAAGGCTACTACCTCAAGGTCAAGCGCTGGCTGCTCGCGCATGAGGGCGTGCGGTACTGATGGCGCGCGCAGCACGGGTTCCCGAGGCCGACATGGCGGCCGCCGATGCCGAGCGCGCGCTTGCGCCGTCGGCGGACCGTCCGTCCGGCGAACTGGCCGCGTCGCCCGCGTGGGTCGACAGCCGAGCGTCGATCGATCTGTTCTGCGATGCGATGTGGCTCGAGCACGGGCTGTCGCGCAACACGCTCGATGCGTACCGGCGCGATCTGCAGCTCTTCGCGCAGTGGCTGGCCGCGCGGCACGCGGTGAGCGTCGATCATGCGAGCGAGCCGATGCTGACGGGCTACATCGCGGCGCGCAGCGACGGCAAGGCGACGTCGTCGAATCGCCGGTTGTCGGTGTTTCGGCGCTACTACGGCTGGGCGGTGCGCGAGCATCGCGCGACTGTCGATCCGACGCTCAGGATCGCGTCGGCGAAGCAGGCGCCGCGT
This sequence comes from Burkholderia sp. MSMB1498, assembly GCF_001526245.1. Taxonomy (NCBI): domain Bacteria; kingdom Pseudomonadati; phylum Pseudomonadota; class Betaproteobacteria; order Burkholderiales; family Burkholderiaceae; genus Burkholderia; species Burkholderia sp. MSMB1498. The sequence continues at coordinate 149,305 of NZ_LOYJ01000010.1, read as the reverse complement.
TTTCCGTCGACGCTGTCCGAGGCGCAAGTCGAGGCGCTGCTCGCCGCGCCGGACGTCGACACGCCGCTCGGCTTGCGCGACCGCACGATGCTCGAGCTGATGTACGCGAGCGGGCTGCGCGTGAGCGAGCTCGTCACGCTGAAGACGGTCGAGGTCGGCTTGAACGAGGGCGTCGTGCGCGTGACGGGCAAGGGCTCGAAAGAGCGGCTCGTGCCGTTCGGCGAAGTCGCGCACGGCTGGATCGAGCGCTATCTGCGCGACGCGCGGCCCGCGCTGCTCGGCGCGCGCGCGGCCGATGCGCTGTTCGTGACCGCGCGCGGCGACGGCATGACGCGCCAGCAGTTCTGGAACATCATCAAGCGCCACGCGCAGCAGGCGGAAGTTCGCGCGCATCTGTCGCCGCACACGCTGCGGCACGCGTTCGCGACGCATCTGCTGAACCACGGCGCGGACCTGCGGGTTGTGCAACTGCTGCTCGGCCATAGCGACATCTCGACGACGCAGATCTACACGCACGTCGCGCGCGAGCGGTTGAAGACGCTGCATGCGGCGCATCATCCGCGCGGATGAGGCTTGCACGGTGCGGTTGCGAGGGCGGTGGGCGTTCGCATCGGATACATCCGATGTGTCCGATGAGTTCGATGAGTTCGATGAGTTCGATGAGTTCGATGAGTCCGATGTATCAGACGCATCGAGGCGCGCATCGCGTGCGAATTTGGCGTTTCGCAGCCGCGGGATATCCGATGGCTCGCGGGCCGCACGCGCCGGCCGCCGGTGCGGCGCGCGGGCCGCGTTTCGTCAAAGCATCTCGCGCAGCCGGTGCTTGAGCACCTTGCCCGTCGACGCGGCCGGCAGCGCGGCGAGCGTGCGAATTCGCGCGGGGCGCTTGTACGGCGCGAGGCGCGTCGCGCACCAGTCTTTCAGATCGTCCTCGGTCGCGGCCGCGTTCGGCGCGAGCTCGACGAACGCGATCACTTCCTCGTTGCCTTCGATCGCGCGCCCGATCACGGCCGACTGGACGACGTCCGGATGCGCGTTCAGCGCCTGCTCCACTTCGGCGGGATAGACGTTGAAGCCCGAACGAATGATGAGCTCCTTGCTGCGGCCGGCGATCGTCACGGCGCCGTCGTCGCCCGCGTGTGCGAGGTCGCCCGTCTTCAGCCAGCCGTCCGCCGTGACGGCCGCGCGCGTGCCTTCCGGATCGCGGTAGTAGCCGAGCATCACGTTCGGCCCGCGCACCCACAGCTCGCCGACTTCGCCCGGCGCGACGTCGGCGCCGCACGTCGTGCAGAGGCGCACGGCGACGCCCGGGATCGGCACGCCGACCGAGCAATCGGCGCGCGGCGCGTCGATCGGCGTTTGCGTGATCGTCGGGCTGCTTTCGGTCATTCCGTAGCCGTTGTGAAGCGGCAGGCCGTAGACACGTTCGACGCGCGCCTTCAGATCGGCGTCGAGCGGCGAGCCGCCCGAGTAGATGAAGCGCAGATGCGGCGCGCGCCACGCGTGCCCGTGCGTGCGCAGATGCTCGAGCAGCTTTGCGTGCATCGCGGGCACACCCTGAAAAATCGTGACGCACTCGTCGACGAGCGCGCGGCGCAATGCCTGCGGTGAGAAGCGAGGCGCGAGCCTGAGCGTCGCGCCCGCATAGAGGCTGCCGAGGCATACCGACGCGAGCCCGTAGACGTGCGACACGGGCAGCACCGCGTAGACGACGTCGGTCGGCGCGACGCGCCGCTGTGTGCTCGACACGGCCGCGACGAACAGCAGGTTGCGGTGCGACAGCATCACGCCCTTCGGCGCGCCGGTCGTGCCGGTCGTGTAGATGAGCGCCGCGCACTGGTGCGCGGCGTCGGTTTCGACCGGCTCCGCGCGCGCGTTCGCATCGATCGTGTACGACCACGCGCCGATGTCGGGCGTGACCGGCGCGGCCGGCTGCGCGCCGCTGCGTTCGGCGTGCGCGCTTGCATCGGGCAACGTGCCGGTGACGAACGCGATCAGGCGCGGTCGCGCGTGTGCGGCGATCCCTTCCAGCTCGGCTGCCGCGAGGCGCGCGTTCGATGTGATCGCCCATGCGTCGAGCCTTGTCGCGGCGAGCAGCAGCACGATCTGCGCGACGCTGTTCTCCGCGACGATCATCACGCGGTCGCCGGCTTGCACGCCGAGCGCGCGCAGCCGGTCGGCCGCGGCGTCGATCGCGCGCGCAAGCTGCGCGTACGTGAGCGCGCGCGCGTCCTCGATCAGCGCGACGTGATCGGGCGCGTGTTCGGCGATGCGCGCGGGCAGCGCCGCAATTCGCGGCGGCAGGGCGGCGAGCAGCGCGTCGACGTCGATCGTCGGGCCGGCGGTGAATTGGGTCGTCATGGTATCTCCGGTTGATCGGCGCGAGCGCGGTGCCGCGCAGTTGCCGACCGTGTGGCGACGATCGTGCCATGCGTCCGTCGCGCGGACAATCTGCCATTCGGACAATAGTCCCGCGCGCCGCCTGCAATTAAAATGCGCACATGAGCAAATCCAAACACGTTTCCGAAACGCCCGCGACGCAGTTCCTGCGCCGACACGGCGTCGCGTTCGACGAGCACGTCTACGAGTACGTCGAACACGGCGGCACGTCCGAGTCGGCGCGCCAACTGGGCGTCGACGAGCACGCTGTCGTCAAGACGCTCGTGATGGAGGACGAGCACGCGAAGCCGCTCGTCATCCTGATGCACGGCGATCGCACGGTGTCGACGAAGAATCTCGCGCGGCAGATCGGCGCGAAGCGCGTCGAACCGTGCAAGCCGGAAGTCGCGAACCGGCATTCGGGCTACCTCGTCGGCGGCACGTCGCCGTTCGGCACGAAGAAGGCGATGCCCGTCTACGTCGAATCGTCGATTCTCGAGTTGCCGTCGATCTACCTGAACGGCGGCCGCCGCGGCTATCTCGTGAGCGTTGCGCCCGTGGTGCTGACGACGCTGCTGAACGCGCGGCCCGTGCAATGCGCGAGCGTCGACTGAGGGTTTCACCCGCGTGGCGCGCCGCGCCGCTTCGGTAGAATGAGCGCCGCCGCGGCTTCGCGATCGAGGCCGTCCAATCCATCCATACGTTGAAACAAGAGTCCTTCGCATGCAGATCCTGCTCGCTACCGTCGCCGCCTATCTGATCGGATCGGTGTCGTTCGCCGTCGTCGTCAGCGCCGCGATGGGGCTCGCCGACCCACGCTCGTACGGCTCGAAAAACCCCGGCGCGACCAACGTGCTGCGCAGCGGCAACAAGGGGGCCGCGATCCTCACGCTCGTCGGCGATGCGTTCAAGGGCTGGCTCGCAGTCTGGCTCGTCAGGCGCTTGGGCATCGGCGGCGAGATCGGCGTCGCGCTTTCGGCGATCGCCGTGTTTCTCGGCCACCTGTACCCGGTGTTCTTCCGCTTCCAGGGCGGCAAGGGCGTCGCGACCGCGGCAGGCGTGCTGCTCGCCGTGCATCCGGTGCTCGGCCTCGCGACCGCGCTGACCTGGCTCATCGTCGCGTTCTTCTTCCGCTATTCGTCGCTCGCGGCGCTTGTCGCCGCGGTGTTCGCGCCGGTTTTCGACGTGTTCCTGTTCGGCACGCGCAACAATCCGGTGGCTTGGGCGGTGCTCGCGATGAGCGCGCTGCTGATCTGGCGGCATCGCTCGAACATCTCGAAGCTCCTCGCCGGCGAGGAAAGCCGGATCGGGCAGAAGAAGACGGGCGCGTGAGTCGCGCCAATCCGGCCCGTGCGCTGGGATGAGGCACGCGGCGCGTGCCGGCGCCCGACCCATCGGGCCGAACGCGATCGGCGCCGTCACGGCGGCGCTGCGATGGCGGCCCGTGCGTTTCGGATTCGGACGTCGACTGCGTTCGCGAACGATCGATGCCACAGCTCGCGCAAGCGGCGTGCGAATGCGTATGAATGCGTGCGAATGCGCGCGGGACCGAACGACACGCGTGGCGCGCTCGCGCATTCGTCGCTGCTGCGATGCGGATCGCTCGACGGCATCGAATGTCGAACGCGAATGCCGAAACGCATATGACGGAAGGGCTTGCGCGGCGCCGGCGACTGATTGCCCGGCGAACGTGGCATGCGGTCGATTCGGCCCGGTCATCCTGCCGTTCGTCACGCCGCGAGCGACGCGGCGGTCGTTGTGGCGTCATGCTGCGTCGTGCGGCGTCGTGCGGCGAGACGAGCGGCACGACGATCTCTTGGATGCCCGATCCCGTCACGGTCAGCGCCCGCCGAATCGAAGCCGTCCTCCGCGATATGGCCGGCGAGTTACACGATCGGCGAGTTAGACGACCGGCGAGCCGCACGACGAGCGAGCCCCGCAACCGCCGAGCCCCACGACCGCCGACTTCCGCGGCCAACATCCTTCCGCCTTCAGTCGCGGAAATTGTTGAAATCGAGCGGCGTATCGGCCACTTCCTTGCGCAGCAGCGCGATCACGCTTTGCAGATCGTCGCGCTTCGCGCCGGACACGCGCACCGCGTCGCCCTGGATGCTCGCCTGCACCTTGATCTTGCTGTCCTTCACGATGCGCACGACTTTCTTCGCGAGGTCGCCCGACACGCCTTTCTTGATCGTCGCGACCTGCTTCACCTTGTCGCCGCCGATTTTCTCGATCTTGCCGTATTCGAGGAAGCGCACGTCGACGTTGCGCTTCGCCATCTTGCCGATGAGCACGTCCTTGACCTGGCCGAGCTTGAAGTCGTCGTCGGCGTAGAGCGTGAGCTCGCGCTCCTTCTGCTCGACGCGCGCGTCGGAGCCCTTGAAATCGAAGCGGGTCGAAATTTCCTTGTTCGACTGCTCGACTGCGTTTTTCACTTCGATCATGTTCGCTTCGGAAACGACGTCGAACGATGGCATGGCATTCTCCTGTAGGGTGTGCCGCGCGCGGCCTGCGCGCGGGCACTCGCTATAATTGCGGACTGACCGCCATTTTACCGGCGCCCCTAGATTTGCCCAAGGCCGCGGATTTGACCGTGTGCCGGCGCAACCGCGAATGCCGATGTCCCGTCCCGATTCCTCCGTTCAGTTGATTCCCGATTTTCCGCTGCGCGCGCACAACACGTTCGGCTTCGACGTGCGCGCGCGCCTTGCCGCGCGGATCGGCTCGCCCGCGCAGTTCGCTTCGCTCGCGCGCGATCCGCGCGTCGCGGGGCTCGACGTGCTCGTGCTCGGCGGCGGCAGTAATGTCGTGTTCACGGGCGACTTCGACGGCCTCGTGCTGCTCGACGAGATTCGCGGCCGCGCGCTCGTGCGCGAAGACGAAGGCGCGTGGTTCGTCGAGGCGGGCGGCGGCGAGAACTGGCATGCGTTCGTCGAATGGACGCTCGCCGAAGGGATGCCCGGGCTCGAGAATCTCGCGCTGATTCCGGGCACGGTGGGCGCCGCGCCGATTCAGAACATCGGTGCGTACGGGATCGAGATGAAGGAACATTTCGCGTCGCTGCGCGCGGTCGAGCTCGCAACGGGCGAGATCGTCGAATTCGACGCGCAGCGCTGCGCGTTCGGCTATCGCGACAGTTTTTTCAAGCGGGAAGGGCGCGGCCGTTTCGCGATCGTGTCGGTGACGTTCCGGCTGCCGAAGGCGTGGACGCCGCGGCTCGGCTACGCGGACGTCGCGCGCGAGCTCGCCGCGCGCGGGATCGACGCGAGCCGCGCGAGCGCGCGCGACGTGTTCGACGCGGTCGTCGCGATCCGCCGCGCGAAGCTGCCCGATCCGCTCGAGCTCGGCAACGCGGGCAGCTTCTTCAAGAATCCGGTGATCGACGCGCAGGCGTTCGTCGCGCTGCGCGCGAGCGAGCCGGACGTCGTGTCGTATCCGCAGCCCGACGGTCGAGTGAAGCTCGCGGCCGGCTGGCTCATCGACCGTTGCGGATGGAAGGGGCGCTCGCTCGGCGCGGCGGCCGTTCACGAGCGGCAGGCGCTCGTGCTCGTCAATCGCGGCGGCGCGTCGGGCGCCGACGTGCTCGCGCTCGCGCACGCGATTCGGCGCGACGTGCTCGAGCGCTTCGGCGTCGAGCTGGAGGCGGAACCCGTGTGCCTGTAGTAGGCGGCTTGGCCGCGCGCACATCGACCATAAAAAAACCTCGCTGATTCACGGCGAGGTTTCTGGTCACGCCGAAGGAGCGCGCCGGCGCCGCGATCCGCGGGCGCCGCGCTCGCGCGCCGAGCGGCAACGCGCGGCCGCCGCAGGCGCGCGTCAGTGGTTCAAGCGTCCGAGCAGCAGGAACTCCATCAGCGCCTTCTGCACGTGCAGGCGGTTTTCCGCCTCGTCCCACACGACGCTCTGCGGGCCGTCGATCACGCCCGCCGTCACTTCCTCGCCGCGGTGCGCGGGCAGGCAGTGCATGAAGAGCGCGTCGGGACTCGCGTGCGACATCATTTCCTCGTCGACGCACCAATCCGCGAACGCCTGCTTGCGCGCCTCGTTTTCCGCTTCGAAGCCCATGCTCGTCCAGACGTCGGTCGTGACGAGATCCGCGCCCCTGCACGCTTCGTTCGGATCGTCGAACACCTGGTAGAACGGCGCGCTTTCCGGGTCGACGAGCTTCGCGTCGAGCGCATAGCCGGGCGGCGTCGACAGCCGCAGCTTGAAGTCGAGGATGCGCGCGGCCTGAATCCACGTGTACAGCATGTTGTTCGCGTCGCCGACCCATGCGACCGTCTTGCCGCGGATCGGCCCGCGGTGCTCGTAATACGTGAAGATGTCGGCGAGCACCTGGCACGGGTGGTACTCGTTCGTCAGGCCATTGATCACCGGCACGCGCGAATTCTCGGCGAAGCGCTGGATGATGTCCTGCTCGAACGTGCGGATCATGATGATGTCGACCATCCGCGAGATCACCTGCGCCGAATCCTCGACGGGCTCGCCGCGGCCGAGCTGCGTATCGCGCGTGCTCATGAACACGGCGTGGCCGCCGAGCTGGAAGATCCCGGCTTCGAACGACAGGCGCGTGCGCGTCGAGCTCTTCTCGAAGATCATCGCGAGCGTGCGGTCGTGCAGCGGGTGATAGGTCTCGTAGTTCTTGAATTTGCGCTTCAGGATACCCGTGCGTTCGAGCACGTACTCGTAGTCTTCCAGCGAGAAATCCTTGAACTGCAGGTAGTGACGAATGGTTTTGGCGGTCATGAAACGAAACGCGGCGGACTCACCCGGCGGCCGATGCGCCGGACGGCGCCGCCGTCGGATGTGATAACTCGAAGCAGCATAAAGGATTTTTTACGCTTTGACGAGCCGCGCGCCCGCGCCGCCCGGCGCGCGGGACGGCTTGCTGCCGGCTTGCGGCGCGCGCGCGACACGACGCGCGATGGCGCGCTGCGGTATAATTTCGAAGTTTTCTCAAGCCCGGCGGGCAAGATTCATGCTTGGTCTGCCGGACACAATCGACCAAGGCGGCGGCTTGCCTGCGCGCGATGCGCCGCAAGCCGGAACGCACGTTCAGGCGGGCTCGTCGCGAGCCGCCGCGAAACCGCTTCCATTGTGTTCGAAGTGTCCAGGCGAAGCTTCGCCGGTGCACTGCTGGGCCGTCACTTGGGTACCCTCATGGCTGAAACTCTCCCGACCGAATATTTCATTCAGGGCATCACGAAAGATGGGAAGAAGTTTCGGCCGAGCGACTGGTCCGAACGTCTCGCCGGCGTGATGTCGTGCTACGGTCCGGGGGCGAGCGGGCCCAATGCCCGCCTTCAATATTCGCGCTATGTGCGCCCGACGCTGCTCGGTGACCTCAAGTGCGTGATCGTCGATTCCCGGCTGCGCGACATCGAGCCGATGGCGTTTGATTTCGTGATGAATTTCGCGAAGGACAACAACCTCGTCGTTACCGAGGCGTGCGAACTGCCCGATTACAGCAAGGCGCAGAAGTAAGCAATGCGCCGGCGCTCCGGCGGCGGGGCTCGGCGATCGCGTGGCGGTGGCGCCGCGGCAATCGCGCGCGACGGCCGCGGTTGGCGGAACATCGAGCGAAGTCGAAAGGCGCAGCGCGAAATCCAGCAAAAAAAGCCCGCGCGAAGCGGGCTTTTTCGTCGATCGCAGAGGAAACAGGGCGCCCGCCTCGCGGGCGCGCCGGATTTACTGCGCGGCTTGCGCCTGCAGGCCCTTGACGGCTGCGGCGAGGCGGCTCTTGCTGCGAGCGGCCTTGTTCTTGTGAACGATCTTCTTGTCGGCGATCGTGTCGATCGTCTTCGTGGCGGCCTTGAACAGCTCGGCGGCCTTTGCCTGATCGCCGGCGTCGATCGCCTTGCGGACTGCCTTGATCGCGGTACGGAATTTCGAGCGCAGCGCCGAGTTGTGCGAGTTTGCCTTCGCAGCCTGGCGGGCGCGCTTGCGTGCTTGTGCGGAGTTAGCCATGACGGTTCCTTATCCTGTCCTGTTTCCAGAGCTTGGAGCCTGACGGCCAAGCGCTGCTTTTCGATCCGACTCCCGGAAGCGATTGTCCGGGAGCGCAAAAAAACGTCGGTTTTAACCGAGGCCGGCCGACACGCTTGACCGCGAAACGCCGCTCGCGCGACGCACGCAATGCGTATGACAGGCTCAGAAACCGGCAATTATAACAACAAAATCAAGCGAGTGGCAAGCGCAAGCCGCACCTGCCGGATCGCCCGCGCCGGGTCGTCCGCCTTTTCCTCGGACGTACCGGCCGCCGCCGCCCGAGGTCCGTATAATAAGCGCCCCATGAATCTATTCCGAGCCCTGCTGACGGTCAGCGGCTTCACGCTGCTGTCGCGCGTGACCGGACTGGCCCGCGAGACGCTGATCGCCCGTGCGTTCGGCGCCAGTCAATTCACCGACGCATTCTACGTTGCGTTCCGCATTCCGAACCTGTTGCGCCGGCTGTCCGCCGAGGGCGCGTTCTCGCAAGCGTTCGTGCCGATTCTCGCCGAGTTCAAGAATCAAAAAGGGCACGATGCGACGAAGGCGCTCGTCGACGCGATGTCGACCGTGCTCGCGTGGGCGCTCGCGTTCCTGTCGCTCGCCGGCGTCGCCGGTGCGTCGTGGGTCGTGTTCGCTGTCGCGTCGGGCCTGCGCACGGACGGGCAGGCGTTCCCGCTCGCCGTCACGATGACGCAGATCATGTTCCCGTACATCGTGTTCATCTCGCTCACGACGCTCGCGTCGGGCGTGCTCAACACGTACAAGAGCTTTTCGCTGCCCGCGTTCGCGCCCGTGCTGCTGAACGTCGCGTTCATCGTCGCGGCGGTGTTCGTCGCGCCGCATCTGAAGGTGCCCGTCTACGCGCTCGCGTGGGCGGTGATCGCCGGCGGCGTGCTGCAGTTCGCGGTGCAACTGCCGGGGCTGAAGAAGATCGACATGGTGCCCGCGATCGGCGTCAATCCGAGGCGCGCGCTCGCGCATCCGGGCGTGAAGCGCGTGCTCGCGAAGATGGTGCCCGCGACGTTCGCGGTGTCGGTCGCGCAGTTGTCGCTCATCATCAATACGAACATCGCGTCGCGGCTCGGGCAGGGCGCCGTGTCGTGGATCAACTACGCGGACCGGCTGATGGAGTTCCCGACCGCGCTGTTGGGCGTCGCGCTCGGCACGATCCTGCTGCCAAGCCTGTCGAAGGCGCACGTCGACGCCGATTCGGCCGAGTATTCCGCGCTCCTCGACTGGGGGCTGCGGGTCACGTTCCTGCTGGCGGCGCCGAGCGCGCTCGCGCTGTTCTTCTTCGCCGAGCCGCTGACGGCGACGCTCTTCAACTACGGCAAGTTCGACGCGCACACGGTCACGATGGTCGCGCGCGCGCTCGCAACGTACGGGATCGGCCTCGTCGGCATCATCCTCATCAAGATTCTCGCGCCCGGCTTCTACGCGAAGCAGGACATCAAGACGCCCGTGAAGATCGCGGTCGGCGTGCTCATCGTCACGCAGTTGTCGAACTACGTGTTCGTGCCGATCATCGGCCACGCGGGGCTCACGCTCAGCATCGGCGTGGGCGCGTGCCTGAATTCGCTCCTTCTGTTCATCGGGCTGCGCCGCCGCGGCATCTATCAGCCGTCGCCCGGCTGGCTGCGCTTCTTCGCGCAGCTCGCGGGGGCGTCGCTCGTGCTCGCGGGCGTGATGCACTGGCTCGCGATCAATTTCGACTGGACGGCGATGCGCGCGATGCCGCTCGAGCGGATCGCGCTGATGGCCGCCTGCCTCGTTCTGTTCGCTGCACTATATTTCGGTATGTTGTGGCTGATGGGTTTCAAATACGCGTACTTCAGACGGCGCGCCAAGTAACGGACCCCAATGACTCGCGTTCTCGACTATTTCAGTGCGCTCGTCGCGGAAGACGACGGCCTGCCGCTCACCGAGGCGGCGCTGTCGCTCGCGCTGGACGCCTATCCCGACGCGGATCTGCAGGGCGTCCTCGCGGAGCTCGACGCGCTCGCGGTGCGGCTCGTCAGGCGGCTGCCGGACGGCGCCGGCGCGAGCGACAAGCTCGCGCTCCTGAACGACTTCTTCTTCCGCGAGCTCGGCTTCGCGTGCAACCACAACGACTACTACGATCCGGACAACAGCTACCTGAACATGGTGCTCAAGCGCCGTCGCGGGATTCCGATCTCGCTCGCGGTGCTGTATCTGGAGCTCGCCGAGCAGGTTGGGGTGCCCGCGCGCGGCGTGTCGTTTCCCGGGCATTTCCTGCTGCGCATCGCGCTGCCGGACGGCGATGCGATCCTCGATCCGACGACGGGACGCTCGTTGTCGGAGACGGAGCTCGTCGAGATGCTCGAACCGTACGTCGCGCGCGCCGACGGCGGCGCGACGAGCATGCTGCGCGCGCTGCTGCAGCCGGCCACGGATCGCGAGATCGTCGCGCGGATGCTGAACAACCTGAAGGCCGTCTATCTGCAGACGGAACGCTGGCAGCGGCTGCTCGGCGTGCAGGAGCGGCTCGTGATCCTGCTGCCCGGGCAGCTCGACGAAGTGCGCGACCGCGGCTTCGCGTACGCGCGGCTCGACTATCTGCGCCCGGCGCTCGAGGATCTGGAGACGTATCTCGGCGAGCGGCCCGATGCGGCCGACGCGACGGTCGTCGAAGCGCAATTGAGCGAATTGCGGCAGCGGATGCAGCGCGACGACGACGATTGAGCGGCGAGCCGGCTGGGCAGCGGCCCGATGCCGGTGCGCGACGCCGGTGATCGGAGCGGCGCGACCGACGATGCGATGGAAGGATCGTCGCTCGCACCGCGCCTGCTTCGATGTCGCGTTCGAATCCGACGATTGACGTGATGACGACGTGACGACATGACGACATGACGACGCCCGCGGATGCCGACGCATCCAGCGGGCGTTTTTTTTTCGTGCCCGACGACGCGCCGCTCATGCGGCGCAGCCGGTGCCGAGCGCATGCGCGCGGCCGCATTACTTCGGTTGCATCCGGATCGCGCCGTCGAGGCGGATCACCTCTCCGTTGAGCATCGGGTTCTCGACGATCTGCTTGACGAGCATCGCGTACTCGGCCGGCTTGCCGAGGCGCGGCGGGAACGGCACCATCGCGCCGAGCGCGTCCTGCACTTCCTTCGGCATGCCGAGCAGCATCGGCGTTTCGAAGATGCCGGGTGCGATCGTCATCACGCGGATCGCGTTGCGCGACAGGTCGCGCGCGACGGGAAGCGTCATGCCCGCGACGCCCGCCTTCGACGCCGCGTACGCGGCCTGGCCGATCTGGCCGTCGAACGCCGCGACCGACGCGGTGCTGACGATCACGCCGCGCTCGCCCGTTTGCGTCGGCGCGTTCGCGGCCATTGCGGCGGCCGCGACGCGAATCATGTTGAACGTGCCGATCAGGTTCACGGTGATCGTTTTCGCGAACAGGTCGAGCGGGTGCGGGCCGTCCTTGCCGACCGTCTTCGCCGCGGGCGCGATGCCCGCGCAATTGACGAGCCCGCGCAGCGTGCCGAGCTTCGTCGCGGCGGCGACGGCCGCCTGCGCGTCTTCCTCGCGGGCGACGTCGCACTTGACGAACACGCCGCCCAGCTCGCGCGCGAGCGCTTCGCCCGCTTCCTGATTGAGGTCGGCGAGCACCACCTTGCCGCCCGCCTCGGTCAACAGGCGCGCGGTGCCCGCGCCGAGCCCCGATGCGCCGCCCGTGATCAGGAAGACGTTGTCGCGAATCTCCATGTTTGCTCCTTCTCCTTGGATTGGTACGAATGCCGATCGAATGTCGTGACGCGCCGTGCGCCGTGCGACGATTGTACGGGCGAGCGCCGAAGCCCGGCGCGAAGCGAACGACCGGACGAAAAAAAACCGCCCGGGGAGGGCGGTTTTCCGTTCGGCGTCGCGCGCCGCGTGCGCGGGGCGCGATTACTTCAGTGCGTCGAACACGCGCGTGCGGATTTCGTCGACGCCGCCGAGGCCGGAGATCTTCCGGTACGCCGGCGCTTTCAGGCCGTTCTCCTCGCCGCGCTTCGCCCAGTCGCCGTAGTACGTGATGAGCGGCTTCGTCTGCGCTTCGTACACGTCGAGACGCTTCTTCACCGTCTCTTCCTTGTCGTCGTCGCGCTGGATCAGGGGCTCGCCCGTCACGTCGTCCTTGCCTTCGACCTTCGGCGGGTTGAACGTCACGTGGTACGTGCGGCCCGACGCCGGGTGCGTGCGGCGGCCGCTCATCCGTTCGATGATTTCGGAGAACGGCACGTCGATCTCGAGCACGTAGTCGATCGCGACGCCCGCTTCCTTCATCGCGTCGGCCTGCGCGATCGTGCGCGGGAAACCGTCGAACAGATAGCCGTTCGCGCAGTCCGCTTGCGTGAGGCGCTCCTTGACGAGGCCGATGATCAGCGAATCCGGCACGAGCTTGCCTTCGTCCATGTACGTCTTCGCTTCGACGCCGAGCGGCGTGCCGGCCTTCACGGCGGCGCGCAGCATGTCGCCCGTCGAGATTTGCGGGATGCCGAACTTTTCCTTGATGAAGTTTGCCTGGGTGCCCTTTCCCGCGCCGGGCGCGCCCAACAGGATCAAACGCATGGTGATATCTCCGGTATGTGAATGCTTTGGCGCGAGACGCTACGGGACCCGCGGCGCGGCTCGGCGGTTCTGTCGCAAGCGCGGTCGACCGGTCTAACTGCGGCGCGTCGGTGGCGACGCGTGGCGGCCGGCGAATGACGGGCTTGGAGCGAATCTCGGTGAGCGGCGCGGGCGGATCGCTCGCACAATCGTTCGATTATGCCATGGGTTATTTGGCGCGAGACCGAAAAAGGGCCTGCACGCGTTCGAGATCGGCCGGCGTGTCGATGCCGGCCTCGGGCGCGTGCTCGGTGACGAGCACCGCGATGCGCTCGCCGTGCCACATCGCGCGCAACTGCTCGAGCTGCTCGGCCGCCTCGATCGGCGCCTGCGCGAGCGTCGGATACGTGCGCAAAAAGCGCGCGCGATACGCGTAGAGGCCGATGTGCCGATAGACGGGGCACGTCGGCGCGGGCATCGCCGCGACGTTCGGCCAGTGCGGCAGGTACGCGTCGCGCGACCACGGAATCGGCGCGCGCGAGAAGTACAGCGCGACGCCGTTCGCGTCGAGCACGACCTTCACGTAGTTCGGATTGAACACGTCCTGCGCTTCGTGCAGCGGGTGCGCGGCCGTCGCGATCGCGCACGACGGATGCGCGGCGAGGTGCGACGCTACGTCGCGCACGAGCTGCGGATCGATCAATGGTTCGTCGCCTTGGACGTTGACGACGATCGTGTCGTCGCCGAAGCCGAGCTTGGCGGCGACTTCGGCGAGGCGGTCGGTGCCGGACGGATGGTCGGCGCGCGTGAGCACCGCGTCGAAGCCGTGTTCGCGCACCGCGTCGAGGACGTTTTGCGCGTCGGACGCGACGAGCACTTGCTGCGCGCCCGCCTCGCGCGCGCGTTCGGCGACGCGCACGACCATGGGCTTGCCGCCGAGATCGGCGAGCGGCTTGTTCGGCAGGCGGGTCGACGCGAGGCGGGCGGGAACGACGGCGACGAAAGGGAGCGAGGAGGTCATCGGACGTGCGCGAAGCGGCAAAGGGTTCGAAAAGTGCGCCCGCGTGGCTTGGCGGGCGGCGGAGTCGGGGCGGGCGGTGCTTCGGCGCCCGCGCGCGGGTGAGGCGGCAACGGCGCGCGCGACGCGAGGCGCGCGGCGCGGCGTTGCCTTCAGCGGCCCTGCGCCGGGCCAGCCGGCTCGACCGGCGTGCCTTCGACCGTCTGGCGCGCTTCGTCGACGAGCATCACCGGGATGCCGTCGCGGATCGGGTACGCGAGCTTGTCGGCGTTGCAGACGAGCTCCTGCGCGCCGCGGTCGTAGTGGAGCGAGCCCTTGCAAATGGGGCATACAAGGATTTCAAGCAGGCGTGCGTCCACGGAGTTTCTCCACAACGAGAGCGATAAGGCGGGGGTCGAGCGCGGCTTCGACCGGGACGACCCAGATTCGAGCGTCGCGCCACGAAGTCCCCAATTTTACTGCATCCTTCTCGGTGATCAGGATCGCGTCGAAATGATCGTCGACGAACGGGTTGCGGGCGAACGCGTAGTGGTCGGGCAGCGCGCGCGTCGCGGGCGCGACGCCCGCCGCGCGCAGCGTCGCGAAGAAGCGCTCGGGCGCGCCGATGCCGGCCGCCGCGAGCACGCGCTCGCCCGCGAACTGCGCGAGCGGCTTGCGGCGCGACGGCTCGTCGAGATGCCACGCGTCGCCGGGCGCGAGCGAGAGCGCGAACGTGTCGGGCCACGGCGGTAGCGCGCGGCTGTACGGATCGTTGACGAGCGTCGCGTCGCGACGGCGCGACAGCGGCTCGCGCAGCGGGCCGGCGGGCAGCAGGAAGCCGTTGCCGCCCAGGCGGTGATCGAACACGACGATCTCGACTGCGCGAGCGAGCCGGTAATGCTGCAGGCCGTCGTCGCTCACGACGACGTCGACGTCCGGATGCGCGGCCGTGAGCGCGCGCACGGCCGCGACGCGGTCCGGGCACACCCACACGGGCGCGAGCGTGCGGCGCGCGATCAGGAGCGGCTCGTCGCCCGCCTGTTGCGGCGGCGACGCGGGCGTGACCGCGGTGGGCGCGGCGATCTTCGCGCCATAGCCGCGCGACACGACGCCCGGCGTGAAGCCCGCGGCGCGCAACGCGTCGACGAGCGCGATCACGGTCGGCGTCTTGCCGGTGCCGCCGACCGTCACGTTGCCGACGACGACGACGGGCACGCCGCAGTCGATCCGCTCCTTCCAGCCGCGCGCGTAGGCGGCGCGGCGCAGCGCGGCGATCGCGCCGAATGCGCATGCGAAGGGCGCGAGCGCCCATGCGAGCGCGCCGCGGCGCTGCCACTCGCGGGTCAGGCGCGCTTCGGCGCGCGCGAGGAGTCGCGGCTGCGCGCTCATGGCGCGAGGCGCGAGGCGCCGCGCGGCGCGGCAGAGGACGGATTCGTCAACACGTTTCTCCGGAAGGCGGCCGGCGGCCGCGCGGTCTGCGAAAGGCGGCACTCTAGCGCGCCCGGCGCGCGGCCGGCAAGTCGCGCGGGTGCGGCGTGCGGCCCGCGCCGCGCCGTCGCGCGCTGGAACGGGCTGTGGATAACTCTGTGAAAAACTTGGCGCCCGGCTGTCCGGCAGGGCCGCGCGGCGGGCTTTCAATCGGCGGGATGCGTGCGAGGGATGCCGAAAAACTCATTGAAATCAAGTGCTTGCTTGAAATCATCAGGGGTTTCGGGGCGATTGTTACGACGCCGTCCCTGTTTCGATGCCCGTGTGGACACTTGAGCGGCCCCGCACGCGCGGCTTGCCGTGCGCGCCGAGGCAGTCTATCGTTGGGCCGCCTGAAATCATCCGACCGTCCATGCATTCCGAAACCACTTTCGCCGGCCCCGGGGGCGCGCCCGCGGGCGACGGCGTCATTCCCGTGTCCGCGCTCAACCGCGCGATCGGCACGATGCTCGAACGCACGTTTCCGCTGCTGTGGGTCGCGGGCGAAGTGTCGAACTTCACGCGCGCGGCGAGCGGCCATTGGTACTTCTCGATCAAGGATCAACAGGCGCAGATGCGCTGCGTGATGTTCCGCGGCCGCGCGCAGCACGCGGAATTCACGCCGCGCGAAGGCGACAAGATCGAGGTGCGCGCGCTCGTCACGATGTACGAGCCGCGCGGCGAGGTGCAGCTCAGCGTCGAGGCGATCCGGCGCACGGGCCAAGGGCGGCTCTACGAAGCGTTCCTGCGGCTGAAGGCGCAGCTCGAGGCCGAAGGGCTCTTCGCGCCCGAGCGCAAGCGGGCGCTGCCGACGCATCCGCGCGCGATCGGCATCGTCACGTCGCTGCAGGCGGCCGCGCTGCGCGACGTGCTGACGACGCTCGCGCGCCGCGCGCCGCACGTGCCCGTGATCGTCTACCCGGCGCCCGTGCAGGGCGCGGGCGCGGCCGAGAAGCTCGCGGCGATGGTCGAGGCGGCGAACGCGCGGCGCGAGGTCGACGTGCTGATCGTCTGCCGCGGCGGCGGCTCGATCGAAGACTTGTGGTCGTTCAACGACGAGGGGCTTGCGCGCGCGATCGCGGCGAGCGGGGTGCCCGTCGTCTGCGGCGTCGGGCACGAGACCGATTTCACGATCGCCGATTTCGCGGCCGACGTGCGCGCGCCGACGCCGACGGGCGCGGCCGAGCTCGTGAGCCCGCAGCGCGCGCTGTTGTTGCGGGAGCTGAGCGACAGGCAGGGCGCGCTCGCGCGCGGCCTGCGGCGCGGGCTCGATCTGCGCGCGCAGCAGCTCGACTGGCTCGCGCGCCGATTGGTCAGCCCGGCCGAGCGTCTGGCGCGTCAATACACGCACGTGGGCCAGCTCGCCGCGCGGCTCGCGGCGGCGGGCGCGCGGCCCGTGCGCGACGCGCGCGCGCGCTTCGCGCTCGTGCAACTGCGCTGGCAGCGCGCGCGGCCCGACGTCACGCAGGCGCGGCAGGCGCTCGCGACGCTCGCGCAAAGGCTCGAGGCGACGCTGCAGCGGCGCCTCGAACGCGATGCCGCGCGCGTTGCCGCGTGCGCGGCGCGGCTCGAGGTGTTGAGCCCGCAGCGCACGCTGGAGCGCGGCTATGCGGCGCTCATCGACGCGCAGACGGGCCGCGCGGTGCGCGCGCCGTCGACGCTCAAGCCGCAACGCCGGCTCACCGTGCATCTCGCGGAAGGCTCGGCCGACGTGTCGCTTGCCGACGTGCAACCGCGTCTTTCGGATACATTCTGATGATGCGACGCGCGTGCGGCATGCGAAACGGCACGTGCTTCGCGCGCGCCGTTTCGCGCGTCGCGGATGCCGCGTCAACGTCGATTTTTCGGATGTGACGGATAAAGGCCCGCGAGTTTGCGGGGTTATTCGGAGTCGCCTACAATCGGGCGTTCCGCGGCATCCAATATTGCCCTCCCTACATACAACTTCGAAGGAACCGATCATGGCTCATACGCTCCCGCCGTTGCCGTACGCTGAAGACGCGCTCGCTCCGCACATCTCGCAGGAGACGATCCAGTTTCACTACGGCAAGCATCACCAGGCTTATGTGACGAACCTGAACAATCTGATTCCCGGCACCGAGTTCGAGAGCCTGTCGCTGGAAGAGATCGTGAAGAAGTCGTCGGGCGGCATCTTCAACAATGCCGCGCAAATCTGGAACCACACGTTCTTCTGGAACAGCCTGTCGCCGAACGGCGGCGGTGCGCCGACGGGTGCGCTCGGCGACGCGATCAACGCGAAGTGGGGCTCGTTCGACGCGTTCAAGGAAGCGTTCACGAAGGCGGCGGTCGGCACGTTCGGCTCGGGCTGGGCGTGGCTCGTGAAGAAGGCGGACGGTTCGCTCGACATCGTGTCGACGAGCAACGCCGCGACGCCGCTCACGACGGCCGACAAGCCGCTCCTCACGATCGACGTGTGGGAGCACGCTTACTACATCGACTACCGCAACGCGCGTCCGAAGTTCGTCGAGGCGTTCTGGAACATCGTGAACTGGGACTTCGCCGCGAAGAACTTCGCGTAAGCGGCCCGTCATCCGACGAATTCAATTCGGAAAAGAATCGAGCGATACGCAGTGACAAGATTTCGAATCCGTCTCGAAGAAAAAGCCCTCCGCCGGAGGGCTTTTTTTTCGCCTTTAACGGGGGCTCACCCTACTTGCATTGCGTTGACGTTACATCAGCGGATTGGCCGATGGCCGTGAGTTTCGGCATCGACGAGCGGGCCGCATGCGCTCGTCGGGGGACGCATCGCGACGGCCGGCCGATCCGTCCGTTCACCGCGCGCTCTGCGTGAGCGATTGCGGTTCCATCGCATTTTTTTCGGGGCGTGGCGTTGGCTCGCCACGTCCCGTTTCGCCGGGCGACGGTGATTTCATCGTCGCCCGGCATCTTGTGTGCCGTCGCGTCCGGGGGGGCGCGGTGCTTTTCTTTCTTCTTAGAAAAGGTAGATGACAACATGGCACTTTCACGAGGCACTCGCACCTTGATCGGTGCAACGCTTTGCGCATCCGTCGCGCTGATGACCGCTGCTTGCGGCGGCTCGGACGGCTCGGGCGACGGGGCGAGCGCGAGCGTGCTCAAATCGCCGCATGGCCAGGGCAAGTCGGGCACCACCAGCAGCACCGGCGGCACCAGCACCACCGGCAGTACGGGCAGCACCAGCGGCAGCGGCGGCACCAGCAGCACGCAGAGCACGATGGCGCTGCAGATGGCGGACTTCATCCTCGCGCAGCAGGACGTCAACGGCGCGATTCCGGACGAGGCCGGCACCGCCACCGCCAATACGGACTCCGACATGGAGTACGCGTTGATCGGCCTGGCGGCCGCCTACGGCGCCACCCATGACGCCAAGTATCTGAACGGTCTCGAGAAGGGCATCGCGTGGCTCGCCGCACGCGAGGAGATGACCGATCCGGCGTGGACGGGCAGTTGGCGTTACGCGTATTCGATGACGCCGCCGTACGACGCGATCCCGACGTCGCCCGGCGCCGGCATCGCCGACGTGCGCGGCGTGGACGCGACGTCCGCGCTCTTCGTCTATCTGCTCTACCTCGACCGTCAACTGACGGGCAGCACGGCGCTCGTGACGCAATACGGCGCCAACGCGCGGGCGGCGCTCGACTTCGTTCTGGCGAAGAACATCAACCCGAGCGGCTACTCGGGCAGCTCGTGGCAACTGCCCGTCGGCAGCACCACGTGGCAGTTCTGGCCGTACGAGTACGCGGCGGATCAGGGCGACGTCTATCTCGGCATGAACGCGGGCGGGCTGTTGTTCCCGGACAATCCGAACTACGCGGCGAAGGCGGCGTTCCTGAAGGCCAACGTGCCGTCGCAGTTCTACATGACGGACGCGCAGCGTTATTCGGTCGGCCGCGACACGGGCGCTCCGCTCGACGCGGATCTCGGGATCGACACGATCTTCCCGCAGGGCTACCTGCCGTGGGTGTTCGGCGCCAATACGCAGAGCATGGGTTCGATTCAGTGGATGATCAACCAGACGGCCGCCGACGGCAGCATCCGCTCGCCGTCCACCGATCCCGCCTATGCGCTGTCCAACGTGATCCTGCTGCTCGGCGCGCCGACGCAAGGCATGCAGGCGCCGTCGACGACGCTGCCGTGGATCGTCAACAACGTGCTCGATCCGCAGACGTACGGCATCCACGACTTCCCCGGCTCGCCGGACCTGGAGACGAACGTCTCCGGCTTTGCGGTCACGGCGCTGCTCGGGACGAAGGCGTTCCCCTGATCGGGGCGTGAATCCGGCGGGCGGCATCGGATGCCCGCCGGGTTCGGCAATGGCGGCCGGATGCGTTCGACGGAACGCGTCCGGCTCGCCCGCCCGCGCTGCCGGCGACGGCGGCGCGGGGGCGCACGGCGCGATCGCGCCGGCTCGCGCGGCATCGGCGACGCCAAGGCGATGCGCATTCGCGCGCCCGATCCCGCAGCGCAATTCCGCATCCCTTTCCGTGATGTCGTTGCGTCATCCGATCGATGGCGGGCATGCGCGCGCGATCAACGAGGTGCGCGCAGGCGTGGCCGCCGCAGCGGCGGCCGTCGTCGTCGTCGTCGTCGAGCCGCGTTCGACGATCCTCAGATCCTTCGTTCCTTCAATATGCCGATTCGCCGATTCGACGATTTGACGATTTGACGATTTGACGATTTGACGATTTGAATATCCGACCACCGGCGACGATTTGCGTGCCGCAATCGGCCGATCGGGTGGTCGATGCAATCCGATCACGCGGAAAAGACGGCCCACCCCGCGATGCAAGCGCCGATCACCACGATCCAAGGCGGCACGCGCCAGAACGTGAGCGCGACGAACGCGACGAGCGCGGCGACGAAGTCGCGCGGCGCGAGGATCGCGCCCGTCCACACCGGCTGATAGAGCGCGGCGAGCAGCAGCCCGACGACGGCCGCGTTGACGCCCGCGAGCGCCGCCTGCATCCGCGCGTTCTTTCGCCAGCGCTCCCAGAACGGAATCGCGCCCGCCACGAGCAGGAACGACGGCGCGAAGATCGCGACGAGTGCGAGCGCGCCGCCGAGCCAGCCCGACGGCGCATCCTTCATCGACGCGCCGAGAAACGCGGCGAACGTGAAGAGCGGGCCGGGCACGGCCTGCGCGGCGCCGTAGCCCGCGAGAAACGTCTGGCCGCCGACCCAGCCGGGCGCGACGACCGACGCCTGCAGCAGCGGCAGCACGACGTGCCCGCCGCCGAACACGAGTGCACCCGCGCGATAGAACGCATCGACGATCGCGAGCGCGTGGCTGCCCGACGCGCGCGCGGCGAGCGGCAGGCCGATCAGGAGCGCGCCGAACAGCGCGAGCAAGCATGCGCCCGTGCGGCGGCGCAGCGCGATCGGCAGCGGATCGTGCGCGCCGTCGCGCGCGGGATCGACGTGCAGCAGCCCCGCGCAGCCCGCGGCCGCGATGACGGCGAGCTGCGTCCACGTCGACGGCGCGACGAGCGCCGCGCCCGTCGCGATCGTCATGATCGTCACGCGCCGCGCGTCGGGGCACAGATTGCGCGCCATGCCCCAGACCGCCTGCGCGACGACGGCCGCCGACACGATCTTCAGCCCGTGCAGCGCGCCCGGCGCGAGCGCATGGCCGGTCGCGCCGGCCATGCCGTAGGCGAACGCGATCATCGCGAGCGCGGACGGCAGCGTGAAGCCGGCCCACGCGGCGAACGCGCCGGCGTAGCCCGCGCGCGACAGGCCGATCGCGATGCCGACCTGGCTGCTCGCGGGGCCGGGCAGGAATTGGCAGAGGCCGACGAGGTCTGCGTAGCTGCGCTCGCCGAGCCAGCGCCGCCGCACGACGAATTCGTCGCGGAAATAGCCGAGGTGGGCGATCGGACCGCCGAACGACGTGAGGCCGAGGCGCAGGAACGCGACGAAGACGGGCCAGGCGCGGCCGGGGGCGGAGCGGGATGCGTGCATACGGTGGCGGTCGGGCGTGCGGACGGAGGGCGATACGCGATGATAGCGGACGCGCAGGGAGCGCCGCACGGGTGCGCGGATTCCGATCCTGCCGCCGCTGTTTGCGGCTACGGCTGGCCGCGCGCGGCGCGCGCGCGGCTCGCGTCGTCGGTGTCGTTCGCGTTTTCCGCGTCGTTCGTGTTGTTTGCGTCTTTCGCGTCTTTCGCGGCGTCCGCGTTATCCGTGACGTCCGCGTCGCCGGACGCCCGTGCATCGCCTGGCCGCCGCGCGCCGCCGCGCGCGCCATCGCCGGCGTTCCCCGCGTCGCCCACGCCGCGCGCGCCGCCTTCCGCGCGATCCGCCGCGCCGCTCGCCGCCCATAGCGCGTCCAGGTCGATGATCTCGATTTCGCCGACGTGCAGCTTCACGACGCCGCGCGCCGCGAGATCCTTGAGCAGCTGGTTCGCGGTTTGCCGCGACAGCGACAGCATCGCGCCGAGCCGCTCCTGCGACAGCCTGATGCGCCGATGCCGCGCGCTGATCCCGCCGTAGCCTTCGGCGATCATCAGCAGCCGCGCCGCGAGCCGCTGCGCGGCGGGCAGCAGCGTGAGCGCCTCGACGTTCAGGAACGACATGCGCAGCTTCTGCGCCATCAGAAGCGCAAAATGTCGCCAGTAGCGCGGCGTGTCGTCGAGCAATTGCTGCAGCGCAGCTTGCGGGATGTGCAGGAGCAGCGCGTCCTCGAGCGCGATCGCGTCGTGCGTGCGCGGCAGTTCGTCGAAGAGCGCGATTTCGCCGAACCACGTCGTCGGCCCGGCGACGGTGAGAAGCGCCTCCTTGCCGCTCGCGTCGACGGCGCCCACCGACAGCGCGCCGCCCAGCACCGCGTAGAGCCCGCACGGCGCGTCGCCGCGGCGGAACAGGACCTGGCCTGCCGCGAGCCGCCGCGGCGTCGCGGCCGCGGCGAGCGCATCGCGCAGCTCGGCGGGCAGCGCGCCGAACCACGGATGCGCGTCGAGCTGGGAGCGGTAGGGTTCGAGGAGCGGATGCATCGGCCGTGGGGGTGTCGGGTAGCTGACAGAGAAATCGTCGCGTGACGGGCATGATAGCGCTCACTCGCAACCGGCATCGAACATCAGGCGTCAGGAGGAGACACGATGAGAACCTTGGTCGATCAACTCGCGCAGTACGCGGCCTATCATCGCGACGCGCGCAACATCGCGACGCATCTCGTCGGCATTCCGATGATCGTCGTCGCGGTGACCGTGCTGCTGTCGCGGCCGGCGTTCGCCGCGTGGGGCGCGCTTGCGCTCACGCCCGCGGCGCTCGTCGCGCTCGCGGCGGCGATCTTCTATCTGCGGCTCGACCTGCGCTTCGGCGCCGCGATGGCCGTGCTGCTCGCGCTGAGCCTCTGGGCCGGCCGCGCGCTCGCCGCGCAGACGACCGCGCTCTGGCTCGGCGCGGGTCTCGGGCTCTTTTTCGTCGGTTGGGTGATCCAGTTCGTCGGCCATTACTTCGAGGGGCGCAAGCCCGCGTTCGTCGACGATCTGGTCGGGCTCATCGTCGGGCCGCTGTTCGTCGTCGCGGAAGTCGCGTTTTTCGTCGGGCTGCGCGGCGAAGTGCGCGACGAGATCGAGCGGCGCGTCGGGACGGTGCGCGCCGGCGCGCGCAATGCGCGCGTCTGATTCGCGTCGATGGCGACGATCTGCATCTACGGCGCGGGCGCGGTCGGCTGCTACATCGGCGGTCGGCTGCTCGCGGGCGGCGCGGACGTCGCGCTGATCGGCCGCGAGCGGATCGGTGCCGAATTGCGCGCGCACGGTCTTGCGCTGTCCGATTATCGCGGCCGTGACGCGCGCGTGCCGCCTTCCGCGATCGCGTTCTCGACCGTCGATGCCGACGCGGATGCGAACGCTAACGCAGACCTTAGCGCCAGCACCAACGCCAGCACCAACGCCAGCACCAACGCCAGCGCCAGCGCCAACACCAACGTTGCCGCGGCCGCCGAGCTCGTGCTCGTGACGGTGAAATCGGCGGCGACCCCTGCCGTCGCCGCCGCGCTCGCGCGCGTCGTGCGGCCTGGCGCGATCGTCGTCAGCTTCCAGAACGGCGTGCGCAACGCGGACGCGCTGCGCGCCGCGCTGCCTGGCGCGACCGTGCTCGCCGGCATGGTGCCGTTCAACGTGATCGCGCGCGGCGCGGGCGGTTTTCATCAAGGTTCGGCGGGCGAGCTGCAAGTCGAGGCCGCGCCCGCGCTGCAACGTTTCGCCGGCGCGTTCGAGCGCGCGGGGCTGCCGCTCGTGCCGCGCGCGGACATGCGCGCCGTCCAGTGGGCGAAGCTGCTGCTCAATCTCAACAACGCGATCAACGCGCTCGCGAACCGGCCGCTGAAGGAAGAGCTTGCCGCGCGCGGCTATCGGCGCTGCCTCGCGCTCGCGCAGACGGAGGCGCTGCGGCTGCTGTCGGCGGCGGGAATCCGCCCGGCGCGGCTCACGCCGCTGCCCGCCGCGTGGGTGCCGCGATTCCTGAGCGTGCCGGACGCGTGGTTCGCGCGGCTTGGCCGGCAGATGCTCGAGATCGATCCGCTCGCGCGCTCGTCGATGTCGGACGACCTGGCCGCGGGGCGGGCGACCGAGGTCGACTGGATCAACGGCGAGATCGTGCATCTTGCGCAGCGGCTCGGGCGCGCGGCGCCCGTCAACGCGCGCCTGTGCGCGCTCGTGCACGAGGCTGAGCGGGCGCAGGCGCGGCCGGCGTGGGGCGGTGATGCGCTCTATGCCGACTTGCGCGCGGCGGCGCGGGCGGGGTAGCACGGCTACGGCTGCGGCGCAGGACGGGGCGGTGCGAGGACGCTCGCGCGTGGTGCCGCGCGGTTGTCGGAACGCGGCGCTTCGATTGCGTCGCGCCGCGCGGTTCGATGCGGCGATGACCGGCCGCCCGTGATTCGTTCGATCGCCGGTTCGGCGACGGCCGATAGGGCATCGTCGAAGATCGGATGTTGATCGCCGGCGCAGTCGATTTATCATGCTGGCCGACAGGCGACAGGCGACAGGCGACAGGCGACAGGCGACAGGCGACAGGCGACAGGCGACAGGCGACAGGCGACAGGCGACAGGCGACAGGCGACAGGCGACAGGCGACAGGCGACAGGCGACAGGCGACAGCCGGCAGCCGACAGAGTGGAGGCAACAGCCGGTGCTCAATGGTCGATGGCTTCTGGCTCGTCGGCGGCTATCGCATCACGGCCGTCCCGGGCGGATCTCTTGGCGTTCATGCACGCGACCGAGTGCATCGGCCGGGGCGGCCGACGCCACCAACATCAACGCCAACGCCACTTTCGAAGTCGAAGTCCACATCCGCACCAACGCAATCGACACCAGCCGCCGCAACGCGCGGCGAGCCGCGCCCGCGTGCCGAATCTCGTAGTCGCCGCATCGACGCCATCGTCGCCGCGCCTCTCGCCTGCGCGACGTCCGCATGCGCGAAGCGCCCGCGGCGATTACCATGACGCGAGCGCGCGCCCGCGCCCCGCGAGCCGATGCGCAGCCGCCCGCCGAGGAGACGACGATGGACCGCACGACGCTCGACGCGTACGACCGCCACGCGGCCGACTACGCACGCGAATGGGCCGAACAACCCGCGCCCGACGACATGTACGCGCTCCTCGAGCGCTACTTCGAACCCGGGTCGACCGTCGACATCGGCTGCGGCGCGGGCCGCGACGTCGCGTGGCTCGCGAGCCGCGGCTTCGATGCATGCGGCTACGACGGCAGCGCGTCGCTCGTCGCCGAAGCGCGGCGCAGCCACCCGGCGCTGCGCTTCGAGCAGGCGCTGCTGCCCGCGCTCGCGGGCGTGCCGTCCGGCGCGTTCCGCAACGTGCTATGCGAGACGGTGATCATGCATCTGCCGAGCCAGGACGTCGACGCCGCGCTCGCGCGGCTCGTCGAGCTGCTCGCGCCGGGCGGCACGCTGTATCTGAGCTGGCGCGTGGCGTCGGACGGCGCGCAGCGCGACGGGCGCGGCCGCCTCTACGCGGTCGTCGAGCCCGCGCGCGTGCACGCGGCGCTCGGCGACGCATGCGACGTGCTGTTCGAACAGGAAAAGGTGAGCGAGTCGTCCGGCAAGTGCGTGCGCCGGCTCGTCGTCAGAAAGCGCGCTCGCGCGGCCGGCTGAACGTCGCGTCGTGCGCGCGAACGGCGCAGCGACGCGCGGCCAGGAGCGAAGCGGCGGCGGGCGAGCGCCCGTCCCGGTCTAGTCGCGGTGCGCGGCCGCTTCCCAATTGACGTCGACGCACAGCACCTGCATGCCTTGCGCGGCGGGCGTCGCGATCGACGCCGTCACGCACAGGTGCGCTTCGTTGATCGACAGATAGGGCGGCGTGAAGTGCACGCGCCCCGGCACGCGCATCGCCTCGATGAAGTACGGCCGCCGTTCCCAGCTCGCGCCTTCCGAATGCAGCAGCGGGCTGAAGCGCTTTGCGCGTTGCGACGCGTGCACGTGCGGCAGCACGTTGTCGCCGATCTGCCGGCCCGACGCGTCGAGCAGGAAGCAGCGCGCGGCCTCCGGCAGTTCGAGCAGTTCCTTCGACGCTTCGGTCAGGTCGCGGCCTTCGCGCAACAGCGCGCTCGCCTGCAGCAGCGCGGCGACGTACGGCGCGAGGCGCGCGTCCTGCGCGCGCGAACGCTCGGCGACGCGCAGCCGCAGCGCGGCCGACAGCGTATCCATGATCGACGCCGCGACCTGCGGCTGCACCGGCTCGACGCTCGGCCCGGCGAAGTACTGCCCTTGCACGAAATCGACGTCGCATTCGAGCGCGATGAGCGCCTCGCGCTCGGTCGTGATCCCGCCCATCAGCACGAGCTGCCCCGATTCGTGCAGCAGCGACACGAGGCCGGGCAGCACGCGCTCGAGGTGCGAATGCTCGCTCGCCTGCGCGAGGATGCCACGATCGAGCGTGACGATGTCCGGATGCAGGTGCCAGACGCGGTCGATGTTCGAATGCTTCGCGCCGAAGCCGCCGAGCGCGATCAGAAAGCCCGCCTTGCGCAGCCCGTCGACGATCGCCGCGAAGCGCGGCGTCTCGCCGCCCGCCTGCTCGGGCACTTCGAGCACGACGCGCTGCGCAGGCAGGCCGAGCGCCTTCAGGTTCGCGAGGAGCGCGTCGCCGTAGACGGTGTCCATCAGCGCGGCCGGATGCAGGCTCAGGAAGAGCCATTCGTCGTGGCTGTCGAACGTGTGGAAATTGCCGAGATGCAGCGATTCGGCGAGGCGGCCGAGTTCGAGCAGATCGCCGCGGCGCGCGGCCTGCGTGAACACCTCGTGCGACGGCACCTGGTTGCCGTGCGCGTCGTGCGCGCGCAGCGACGCGTGGTAGCCGATCGCGCGGCGATGCGACACCGAGAACACCGGCTGGAACACGCTGAATACGGTGTAGTCGCCGTACAGCACGGTGCGCCGGTTGCCGTCGTCGCCCGCGATCGGGCGCGGCGACTGGAAGCTGGGGGGATCGATGTCGATCATGCTCATGATTCGGCTGCTTGAGAACCGTCAGTTTACCTACAGAATAGGCGAGCAAGAACTGTGCGCAAAAAGGCGCTCCGGCGTGCCGCAGCATCGCGCGCCGAGCGGGGGGCGTGCACCCGTGTGGTGCGCGGCGCTTCGCGATGGCGCGAAAGCCGGGCGCGCGGCCCCTGGGGCGATTCGCGGCGGCGTCGCGATGGGCCGGTGGACGGGCGGCGACGCGCGTCGCGGCGGGTTGCGCTGCGACAATCGGACGCTCGGATGCGTAACGGCTTGTTCGCTCAGAGGTTCGGACGCTCGGACGCGAACGCGTTCGCGGCGCGCATGCGTGGCGTGCGAAGCGGCGCGCCGAAGCGGCCGCGCACCTTTCGCGGCCGTCGCGCGCGCAAACGCCCGCGCGCCGGGCTCCCCGCCGCTCGTGCGCCGTGCGCCGCCTCCGCCATGCCGGTTGCACGTTCGTCGGTCGCGGCGGCGGCCGCGTTCGCGTCACGCGCGCTCGGACGGGTCGGTCTTGCGCCGAGCGGCGCCGCGCACGTCGGGGGACAGTTGCGCGAAGATCCACGCGGACGCGGCGGTGATGATGCCGACGCAGATGAACGTTGCGTGAAACGCGGGCAGCGAGTGCGTCGGCGTGACGCTTCGCATCATGCCGGTGAATGTCGCGAGGAGCGCGCCCGCGACCGTCACGCCGAGACTCATCGACAGCATCTGCACGAGCGAGAACAGGCTGTTGCCGCTGCTCGCGCCGCCCGTGCCGAGATCCTTCAGCGTGAGCGTGTTCATCGCGGTGAACTGCATCGAGTTGAAGCCGCCGAACAGGGCGAGCTGCGCGATCTTGAGCCAGGCCGGCATCGCGTCGCTCATCAGCGCGAAGCTCGCCATCATCAGCCCGACCATGATCGTGTTCGCGAGCAGCACTTTGCGATAGCCGTGCCGCGTGATGAGCACCGTGATGATCCGCTTCGAGAACATCCCCGCGGCCGCGACGGGCAGCATCATCAGGCCCGCTTCGAACGCGCCGTAGCCGAGGCTCACCTGCAGCAGCAGCGGAATCAGATACGGCATCGCGCCGCTGCCGATGCGCGCGAACAGGTTGCCGAGCAGGCCGACGCTGAACGTGTGGATCTTGAAGAGCTCGAGCGAGAAGATCGGCTGCGGCGCGCGCACCGCGTAGAGGCCATACGCGACGAAGCACGCGAGGCTCAGGATCAGCAGCACGAGCACCATCGCGTGCTGCATGCCGAGGTCGGCGAGGCCGTCGAGCGACATCGAGATCGCGATCATCCCGATCGTCAGCAGCAGATAGCCTTTCAGGTCGAAGCGGCCCGCGGCCGGATTGCGCGCGTCGGGCATCGAGTAGAACGTCGCGATGCAGCCCGCGATGCCGACCGGCACGTTGATGAGGAAGATCCAGTGCCACGATGCGATCTTCACGAGCCAGCCGCCGAGCGTCGGCCCGATCAGCGGGCCGATCAGGCCCGGAATCGCGACGAACGACAGTGCGGGCAAATAGCGCTCGGCGGGAAACGTGCGCAGCACGGCGAGCCGTCCGACGGGCAGCAGCATCGCGCCGCCGATGCCCTGGATCACGCGGAACGCGACGAGGAGCGGCAGCGTGCGCGCGTTCGCGCACAGGAGCGAGCCGAGCGTGAAGATCAGGATCGCGCTGAAGAACACGCGGCGCGTGCCGAGCGTATCGGCGAGCCAGCCGGATACCGGGATCATCACGGCCATCGTCAGCGAGTACGCGATCACGACCGACTGCATCCGCAGCGGCGATTCGCCGAGGCTCGCCGCCATCGACGGCAGCGCGGTGTTGACGATCGTCGCGTCGAGGGTCTGCATGAAGAAGCCGGTGGCGACGAGCCACAGCATCACGGTCAGCGATTTTTCGCTCGGGGAGACGGCGGGCGGGGCTTGGAACATGAAAGCGAGGCGCGGCGGGCGCGTTCGGGGCGGGCAGCCGACATTGTAGGGAAAGCCGGCGATGCGTGCAGTAACGGGGGCGGTGCGCGAGATCGCCGCGCCCGCGGCCTTGCACGAAGACGGCCGCGGGCGCGGCGAAGGGCAGCAGCGCGAGCGCGCGCTCGAGCGGCGGGCGATCGCGCCATGGATCGATCGCGCCGTGCCAGCGCGCCGCGTCGAACGACGGCGCGGCGAAGGGCGCCGCCTGCACGCGCGCGAGCGGGCAGTCCCACAGCAGCGCGGCGGCCTCCTCGAGCGTCGCCGTCGTCGCGAGCGCGATCGCATCGCGGCCGCGATAGTTGAGCGCGCCGTCCGCGATCTGCGTGATCCGCGATTCGAGAACGGGCACGCCCCAGTCGAGCGTGCGCTCGGCGACGTTGCCCGCGCGCTTAGCGTCCGCGCGGCGGCGCGCGAGCAGGCGAACCTCGTTCGCGCCGTAATAGCGGCGCTTGCTCGCGCCGTCGGCGCGCGAGCGCAGCAGGCCGCGGCTCACATATATGCGTAGAGGGTCGTCACGCTGACGCCGAGCAGTCGCGCGGCTTCGATCGCGCTCAAGCGGGGCATGCCGGCAGTTCTTCGTGTCGAAGAGCGCACGTTCGGGCGCGGCGCGCGCCAGCGCTCGCGTGGCGGCCGCGCGCCGCGCATGGATGCGCGCATTCGGGATTGAATGCGCGTGCACGCAATTCTAGACTCGTTTGCATGCACACCACGACGAGGCCGCTGCGATGAATCCCCGGCGCGCATTGACGCATCTGTGGCATCTCGCGGACGGCGATCCGGCCGCGCTCGAACGCGTGGATCTCGACGGCGACGATCCGTGCCTGCCGTCGGCGCATCGAATCGGCGCGCTCGCGGCGGCGTCGATCGCGGCGGCGGGGCTTGCCGCCGCCGAATGCGATCGCTTGCGAACGGGGCGCGCACAGCGGGTTCGCGTGTCGGTGCGGCATGCGCTCGCGGCGTTTCGCAGCGAACGGTATCTGCGCGTCGACGGCCGCGCGCCGCCCGAGCCGAGGCATCCCGTCACCGGTTTCTACGAGACGCGCGACGCGCGCTGGATTCAACTGCACGCGAATTTCCCGCATCACCTGCAAGGCGTGCTCGACGTGCTCGGCTGCGGCGGCGAACGCGCGCAGGTCGCGGCCGCGATTCGCGGTTGGGACGGCGACGCGCTCGATGCCGCGCTCGCCGACGCAGGGTGGTGCGCGGCGCTGATACGGTCTCCCGAAGAATGGCGCGCGCACGAGCAGGCGCGGGCGCTCGCGTGTGAGCCGCTCTTCGAGATCGAACGCACGGGCGACGCGCCGCCGCGGCCGATCGGCGCGGGCGCGGCCGGGCAGCCGCTTTCCGGCGTGCGCGCGCTCGATCTGACGCGAATCATCGCGGGGCCGGTCGCGGGGCGCACGCTCGCCGCGCACGGCGCGCAGACGCTCGTTGTCACCGGCCCGCATCTGCCGAACATTCCCGCGTTCGCGATCGACAACGGTCGCGGCAAGCGCGCGGCGTTCGTGGATCTGCGCGACGCGGCGGGCTGCGCGACGCTCGATGCGCTCGCGTCGCAAGCGGACGTGTTCGTGCAGTCGTACCGGCCCGGCGCGCTCGATGCGCGCGGCTTCGGCGCGCGCGATCTCGCGAGGCGGCATCCGGGCATCGTCTGCGTATCGGTGTGCGCATACGGCTACGGCGGCCCGTGGGCGTCGCGTCGCGGCTTCGACAGTCTCGTGCAGTCGGCGAGCGGCATCGCGTGGGTCGAGCGGCAAGCGGCGGGCGGGCGCGTGCCGAGGCCATTGCCGTGTCAGGCGCTCGATCACGCGACCGGCTATCTCGCCGCGTTCGGCGCGATGACGGCGCTCGCGCGTCGCGCGCGCGAGGGCGGCAGCTGGCACGTGCGCGTGTCGCTCGCGCAGACGGGGCGATGGCTGCAATCGTTCGGCATCGTCGAGGGCGGCGAGCGCATGCGCGACACGACGCTCGACGACGTTCAGGACTGCCTCGACGACGCGCTCGCGTCGCCGTTCGGCGCGGTGTGCGGGGTGCGGCACGCGGAGACGCTGTCGGCGACGCCGCCGCGCTTTTCGCGCGGGCCCGTGCCGCCCGGCAGCGACGCGCCGCGCTGGCTGCCGTGACGCGTGCTTGCGGCGCGCGGCCTACTTGCGCAGCTCGACGACGAAATCGTAATAATCGTTTCGACAGTAAGTGTCGGTGAGCTCGATTGCGCGCTGATCGTGCGTGAAGCCGATCCGCGTGATGAGAAGGAGCGCGTCGTGCGGCGCGATGCCCATCTGCCGCGCGATCTCGTCGGTCGCGTTGACCGCGCGAAAGTGCTGCAGCGCGCGCACGATCGGCGTGCCGCGCTGTTCGAGATAGCTGTACAGCGAATCGCCGATCGCCTGCGGGTCGGGGACGATCGTTGCGGGAAACGTCGAGTTCTCGACCGCCATCACGATGCCGTCCGCGAGCCGCAGGCGCTTCAGGCGCGTGACCGACGCGGCGGGCGACAGCCCGAGCTGGATCACCTCGTCGCGGTTCGCGGGCTGGATCTCGCGCGAAAGCCACGTCGAGCTCGGCGTGAAGCCGCGGCGCTTGAGCATCTCGCTGAAGCTCGACAGCCGCGACAGCGGATCTTCGTAGCGCGGCTGGATGAAGTTGCCCGCGCCTTGCGTGCGCCGGATCAGCCCTTGCTCGACGAGGAGCGCGATCGCCTTGCGCGCGGTGATCCGCGACACGCCGAGCGACTCCGCGAGCAATCGCTCCGACGGCAGCGCTTCGCCCGCGGCCCAGCGGTTGTCGTGAATCGCGTCGCCCAGCTTGCGGGCGAGTTGCAGGTAGAGCGGCGTGTCGTTGTCGGGGTCGGGGCGCAGGTCGGACCAGCGGTCTTCCGTCGATGGCTTCATGGAGTGGACGTAGAAAACAGTGCGGCCATTCTAAGACATCGCGTGCCGCGGTTATACCCGGTTTTTGCGCCGAACGCCGTCCGAGGCCGCGCGAGTCGCTACACTGACGAATCACTCGCGGGCCGCGCGCGACGCGCACCGCATCCGAACCTGTGACGAGGAACGATATGGCCAGCATGCTCGACACCGTCGCGTTGCCCGGAGGAGAACGCATACCGAAGCTCGGGCAGGGCACCTGGGAAATGGGCGAGCGGCCCGCGACGCGCGCGGCCGAAATCGCCGCGCTGCGCGAAGGCGTCGAGCTCGGGATGACGCTCATCGACACCGCGGAAATGTACGGCGACGGCGCGACCGAGACGTTCGTCGGCGAAGCACTCGCCGGCGCGCGCGATGCGCTGTTCATCGTGAGCAAGGTCCTGCCGCATCACGCGAGCCGCGCGGGCGTTGTCGCCGCGTGCGACGCGAGCCTGAAGCGCCTGCGCACGGATCGCGTCGATCTGTATCTGCTGCACTGGCGCGGCGCGATTCCGCTCGCCGAGACGATCGCGGGCTTCGAGGCGTTGCGCGACGCGGGCAAGATCCGCCACTGGGGCGTCAGCAATTTCGACGTCGACGACATGGAAGCGCTCGCCGCCGAGGCGGGCGGCGGCGTCTGCGCGACGAATCAGATCCTCTACAACCTCGCGCGCCGAGGCCCCGAGTTCGATCTGCTGCCGTGGCTCGCGCACCGCGAGATGCCGGCGATGGCGTACAGCCCGATCGATCACATGCGCCTTCCGAAGCGCACCGCGCTCGACGACATCGCGCGCGGGCGTGGCGTATCGCCGATGCGCGTCGCGCTCGCGTGGGTGCTTAGGCAACCGAACGTTCTGGCGATTCCGAAGGCAGGCAGCGTCGAGCATGTGCGCGACAATCGCGCGGCGCTCGACCTCGCGCTCGACGAAGAGGAGCTCGCGCGGCTCGACGCGCACTTCAAGCCGCCGCGCGGCAAGCGGCCGCTCGAAATGCTGTAGCCGCGCAGCGCACGTCGCGCAGACGCGATCGATGCGGGCGGGCGGCGGCTCGCGCAGTGCGTGGGCCGCGCGGCGCGCCTGACCGATCGGATCGCCCGCCCGCGGGCGGGTAACGGAAAGCTCGTCCGTTGTTGGACGGGTTTTCGTCTCATGGGCCGCACAGCGCCATGTTCGCCGCCGGGGCATGAGCTGTTTCGACGCGGCAGACATCGAGAACTCGTCGACGACGCATGGGGTGCGGCAGGCGCGACCCAACAGATTCTCTACAACATTGCGCGCGCGCGGATCGGAAATCGACCTGTCGCCGCGGCTCGTGGTGCGTCGGATGTTATCGATGCCGTATCGTCCGATCGACCACGCGCGCCGCGCCTGCCGAAGCGTTCGTTGCTGGACGAGATTGCGTGGGTGCGCCGCGCGCTCATATGGTGCCCGTCCAGCCTGGCGCGTTCGCGGCCACGACGGCGGCAGTGATCGAGCGCGCGCGAGAACCGCGCCGCGCTCGATACCGTATCGTGCGATGACGAATGGCGCGCGGCTCGGCGCGCACCTTCGTCCGCTGCACGGCACGCGCGCTCGCGGCGCTTTGACCTGAGCGCCGCCGCAGGTCAGTGGCCGTTCCCGTGGCCGCCGTTGCC
Source organism: Burkholderia sp. MSMB1498 (assembly GCF_001526245.1). Lineage (NCBI taxonomy): Bacteria > Pseudomonadati > Pseudomonadota > Betaproteobacteria > Burkholderiales > Burkholderiaceae > Burkholderia > Burkholderia sp. MSMB1498. The sequence goes on along the minus strand of NZ_LOYJ01000010.1, from coordinate 115,947 downwards.
GCCGCCGCCATTGCCATGGCCGCCGCTGCTGCCGCCGTTGCCGCTGCCGCCGGCACTGCTGCCGCCGTTGCCATGGCCGCCGTTGCTGCTGCCATTGCCGTTGCCAACGCCGTTGGCACCACCATTGCCGGCGCCACCACTGCCGTTGCCATTGCCGTTGCTGCCACCGTTGCCATGACCGCCACCGTTGCCGGTGCCGCCGGTGCCGCCGTTGCCGTTGCTGCCGCCGTTGCCGTTACCACCGGCATTGCTGCCACCGTTGCCGTGGCCGCCATTGCCGCCACCGTTACCGGTGCCGCCATTGCCGTTGCTGCCGCCGTTGCCGTGGCCGCCGTTGCTGCCGCCATTGCCGCCACCGTTACCGGTGCCGCCATTGCCGTTGCTGCCGCCGTTGCCGTTACCACCGGCACTGCTGCCACCGTTGCCGTGGCCGCCGTTGCTGCCGCCATTGCCGCCACCGTTACCGGGGCCGCCATTGCCGTTGCTGCCGCCGTTGCCGTTACCACCGGCACTGCTGCCACCGTTGCCATGGCCGCCGTTGCTGCCGCCATTGCCGCCACCGTTACCGGTGCCGCCATTGCCGTTGCTGCCGCCGTTGCCGTTACCACCGGCATTGCTGCCACCGTTACCGGTGCCGCCATTGCCACCATTGCCACCATTGGCGGCACCACCACTGCCATTGCCGTTGCTTCCGCCGTTACCGTGACCACCACCGTTGCCACCGCCACCGCCACCGCCATTGCCTCCGTTGCCGCCGCCGTTGGCACCACCGTTACCGGCACCGCCATTGCCGCCGCTACCTTGACTGCCACCGCTATTTCCGCCGCCGTTGCCGTGACCCCCACCGCTGTCGCCGCCGCTACCGCCGCTGTGTCCACCATGGCCACTGCTCGACGTGCCGCCGCTCGAAGTGCCTCCACCCGAAGTACCGCCACTCGAAGTGCCGCCGCTCGAGGTGCCGCTGCCCGACGTGCCGCCGCTTGAAGTGCCGCCACCCGAAGTACCGCCACTCGAAGTGCCGCTACCCGAAGTGCCGCCGCCCGAAGCACCGCCGTTCGAGGTGCCGCTGCCCGACGTGCCGCCGCTTGAAGTGCCTCCACCCGAAGCGCCGCCACCCGAAGTGCCGCTACCCGAAGCACCGCCGTTCGAGGTGCCGCTGCCCGACGTGCCTCCACCCGAAGTGCCTCCGCCCGAAGTGCCGCCGCCCGAAGCACCGCCGTTCGAAGTGTCTCCACCCGAAGTGCCGCCACCCGCAGCACCACCACCCGACGTACCACCACCCGAATGTCCGCCGCCGGCGTTGCCGATGCCCGATGCGTTGCCCGATGCGTTGCCCGCGGAGTTACCGCTGCCGCGGCCCGTGCCGGTCGTGCCGCCGGAGGTCGAACCTGTCGTCGTGCCGCCCCCGATGCCCGCCGGCCCGACGGCGCCATCCCCGTTGTTTCCATTGCCGCCGCTTCCACGGCCATTGCCCGGGCTGCCGCCGGTTCCGACTCCGTGCTCGCCGTTGCCCCCCGCGTCGTTGGCGAGATGAAGCACGGATTCGCACGCTGCCGGATCGGCGGAACAGGGCGACGCCAGTTCCGCGGGCGGCATCGCGACGTCCGCATTGGCGGACACATCCGGCGCGCCGGCCTGCGTCGCGTTTTGCGCAACCGGCAACGGTGCGGAAAGCGGCGCGTCGTCGCGTGACTGCGCGGCGCTCGGCCCCGCGGGCATGATTTCTTGCGCGAGCGCATACGAGCCGCAGCAGTACGCGAATGCGGCCGCCGCCAGCAAGGTCGCGCGATAGCATCGGCCCGCCGCGCGGTACGGCTGTTTCGTCTTGTGCATCATGGGTCTCCCGAAGCGCGCGGTCCGTGTTGCCGCGCGGTTTTATGCGTGTGTTGCCCGGGGGCCGGAAGATGCGTTGTCGTTTCAGTGGCCGATCTCGTCCGGACTGGTGCGAGACCAGCCGGCCGCGTCGATCGGCACGCGGGCCCGCCGTGCGCGCCCCTCACTGCGATAACCGTGCCATCGGCCGCTCACGCCCATCGAGCAAGGCGTGGGCGCTTCGCGAACGCGGCGCTGAAACATCGGAGAAGCGGTTTTGTTTCCGAAATGAAACGTCGGGAGGAAGGTCCGCGCGTGGACGCGTCGGCCGCGCGCCGCGAGCGGCGGCGCAGGATCGATGCGATCCGGCAGGCCAGGAACAGCGCGGCGATCCCACATCCGATCGCGCCGACCCTCTCGCCGATCGCGTCGAGCGGGTTGCGCTCCGCGCCCGGCGGCGAGAGCGTGTGGGCGAGCAGGGAGGCCGCCTGGATGCCGCCGATCGCGCATGCGCGCGTCGAGGGCACGGCCATTGTGCTCGCGTCGTGAAGATGCTCGCGCTGCGGATCGCCCGTCTCCCGGCCGCGCGCGCGGCTCATCGGCACGTCGTCCGTCGAGCCGATCGGCGTCATTGGGGCCATGAACCGCGCGGGAAACGGCGGAATCCGGAAGAGCGGCAGGTCCTGGCTCGCCGGTGTGGCGTCGATCGCAAGGAGGCGGGTTTGGTTACAGAATTGAAACCGAGCCGGCCGGCACGGCGGCCGGATACCTGTTCCGGCTAGTCGAAACGAACCGGAGCCGCGGGCACGCCAAGCGCGCGAAGAAGCGGGCGAAGAAGCCCGCGGATGCGCATGCGTGCCGGCCGAGTCCGCAGCGTCCGGCGCGCGGCGGGGTTATGCCGCCGCGCGATTCTGCGGGATCGCGCGGTTCAGGCCTGCCAGCCCGAGCGGGAACGTTACGGATATCGTGCGCGGTGCGCTTGCGCCGCCTATATCGCAAAACGTGTTGAAAGGTGTCGAAGCGGTCACGCAGCGCGACCGCGGTCAGCGCCGCGCCGAGCGTGGCGGGGAGACGACGCCTCGTCGCGAGGCGGGCGGCGTGAACGCTCCGCCGTGGCCTCGTCGATGCCCGGGCGGCGCGTGCCGAAAAAAAAGCCCGTCCGTTTCCGGACGGGCTTTCGTTTCATGGGCCGCGCGGCGCGATGCCGCCGCCGCACGGCCTCGCATGCCGGCCGCTCAGCCGCGGCGGACCTGCTTCGCGTTGATGACCGCTTCCGACACGTTCGCCGGCGTCTCCGCGTAGTGCTTGAACTCCATCGTGTAGGTCGCGCGGCCCTGCGTGGCGGAGCGCAGCGACGTCGAGTAGCCGAACATCTCGGCGAGCGGCACCTCGGCGCGCACGAGCTTGCCGCCGCCGCCCGCGATGTCCTCCATGCCCTGCACGATGCCGCGCCGGCTCGACAGGTCGCCCATCACGTTGCCCATGAAGTCCTCGGGCGTCTCCACCTCGACGGCCATCATCGGCTCGAGCAGCACCGGCTTCGCGCGGCGCATCGCTTCCTTGAACGCCATCGAGCCGGCCATGCGGAACGCGTTTTCGTTCGAGTCGACGTCGTGGTACGAGCCGAACGTCAGGTGCACCTTCACGTCGACGACCGGATAGCCCGCGAGCACGCCGCTCTTCAGCGTCTCCTCGATGCCCTTGTTGACCGCCGGAATGAACTCGCGCGGAATCACGCCGCCCTTGATCTCGTCGAGGAATTCATAGCCCTTGCCGGGGTTCGGCTCGAGCTTGATCACCGCGTGACCGTACTGGCCGCGGCCGCCCGACTGCTTGACGAACTTGCCCTCGACATCCTCGGCGACGGTGCGCACCGTCTCGCGATACGCGACCTGCGGCTTGCCGACCGTGGCTTCCACGCCGAACTCGCGCTTCATCCGGTCGACGATGATTTCGAGATGCAGCTCGCCCATCCCGGAGATGATCGTCTGGCCGGATTCCTCGTCGGTCTGCACGCGGAACGACGGGTCTTCCTGCGCGAGGCGATTGAGCGCGAGGCCCATCTTTTCCTGGTCGGCCTTGGTCTTCGGCTCGACCGCCTGCGAGATCACCGGCTCGGGGAACTCCATCTTCTCGAGGATGATCGGCTTGCCCGGATCGCACAGCGTGTCGCCGGTCGTCGCTTCCTTCAGGCCGACCGCCGCCGCGATGTCGCCCGCGCGCACTTCCTTGATTTCCTTGCGCTCGTTCGCGTGCATCTGCAGGATTCGGCCGAGCCGTTCCTTCTTGTCCTTCGTCGGGTTCAGCACCGTGTCGCCCGATTCGACGACGCCCGAGTACACGCGAAAGAAGATCAACTGGCCGACGAACGGATCAGTCATGATCTTGAACGCGAGCGCGGAGAACGGCTCGTCGTCGCTCGGATGACGCTCCGCTTCGTGGTCGTCGAGATCGTGGCCGAGGATCGCGGGCACGTCGGCGGGCGACGGCAGATAGTCGATCACCGCGTCGAGCATCGCCTGCACGCCCTTGTTCTTGAACGCGCTGCCGCAGAGCATCGGCACGATCTCGTTGGCGATCGTGCGCTGGCGCAGCGCGGCCTTGATTTCTTCCTCGGTCAGCGAATTGTGGTCGGTCAGGTATTTCTCGAGCAGTTCCTCGCTGGCCTCGGCCGCGGCCTCGACCATCTTCTCGCGCCATTCGTGCGCGAGCTCGACGAGGTTCGCCGGGATGTCCTCGTACGTGAACTTGACGCCCTGGCTTTCGTCGTCCCAGACGATCGCCTTCATCTTCACGAGATCGACGACGCCCTGGAAATGCTCTTCCGCGCCGATCGGAATCTGGATCGGCACGGCGACGCCTTTCAGGCGCTCGCCGATCTGCCGCTGCACGCGGAAGAAGTCCGCGCCGACGCGGTCCATCTTGTTGACGAACGCGATGCGCGGCACCTTGTACTTGTTCGCCTGGCGCCAGACGGTTTCGGACTGCGGCTGCACGCCGCCCACCGAGTCGTAGACCATGCACGCGCCGTCGAGCACGCGCATCGAGCGCTCGACTTCGATCGTGAAGTCGACGTGGCCCGGCGTGTCGATGATGTTGATCCGATGCTCGGGATAATTGCCGGCCATGCCTTTCCAGAACGCCGTCGTCGCCGCGGACGTGATCGTGATGCCGCGCTCCTGCTCCTGCTCCATCCAGTCCATCGTGGCCGCCCCGTCGTGAACCTCGCCGATCTTGTGGCTCACGCCGGTATAGAAGAGGATGCGCTCGGTCGTCGTGGTTTTGCCGGCGTCGATGTGAGCGCTGATACCGATGTTGCGATAGCGCTCGATGGGGGTTTTGCGGGGCACGTGAACCTCCTGATGGTTCTGGACGGAAACGGCCCGGCCGGTGCGGCCGGCGCCGTCGCTCTTGCGAGACTTAAAGCATAGCGCTTGCTCGGGGCTTTTGCAGATGCGGGCGATGCATCGGCAATCAAGTCCCGCGCGTCGGCGAACGCTCGAGCGCCTCGTCCGTGCACGAAAACGGCGCGCGCGAAAAAGCCGGCGCGCGGCCGGCTTTCTGTCGTGGCACGGGCGGAGGCGGGCGGCGCGCGTCGCCCGCGTCGGGCGTCACTGCGGCTGCGGCAGCCCGTCGATCTTCATCCCCTGCTTGATGCCCTTCGCGGCGAACCAGCCGCGGCTCATCTCCAGCGCGTAGACGCCGTTGTTGCGCGGGCAATGGTTGTCGGTCGTCTCGGCCTTCATCTCGTCGATGTCGGTGATCGTGCCGTCCGCGCGGATGAACGCGATCGACAGCGGGATCAGCGTGTTCTTCATCCAGAAGCAATGCACGGCGTTCTCGTTGAACACGAACAGCATCCCTTCGTTCGGCGCGAGCTGCGAGCGGTACATGAGGCCCTGCTCGCGATCGGCGTCGTTCGCCGCCACGGCCGCGTCGATCACGTACATGCCGGCGCGCAGCTTCACGCGCGGGAATTCGCTCGGCTGCTTCGCGCCGGGCGGCAACTGCGCGGTCTGCGCGGCCGCGGCGTGCATGCCGCCCGCGGCGAGCGCGAGCGCGATCGGGAAGGCGGCGGCTCGCACGAATCGGGCGAGCGAAGAGCGCGGGGAAAATCGCACGGCTTGGGCTCCTATCGGGAATTCGAGACCCGCATGGTACGCGAAGCGCGGCGTCGCGCGCAGATCGCGTGCACGGTGCGAGGCGGGGGAACGGAGACAAAAAGAAAAAGGCAGATCGCCTCGCGGGGATCTGCCTTGCAACGCCGTAAGAACGGCAACGACTTGTTCTTGACTGCGTCTTACAACTTGCTTACTTAGTTCGAAGCAGCAGCCGGGGCTTCAGCAGCGCTGGCTTCCTTCGCCTTCTTCGCGTGCTTCTTGTGTGCGTGCTTCTTGTGGGCCTTCTTAGCCGGAGCCGAAGCAGCTTCAGCCTTCTCAGCCGGAGCCGAAGCAGCGGCCGGAGCCGAAGCTTGCGCGAAAGCAGCCGTTGCGAAGAGACCAGCGACCAGAGCGGCGATCAGTTTGTTCATGTTGTGTTCCTCAGCTTTAGTTAATTAACCAAATGACCCGGCATAGGAGTCATGTCGTCTAACGTGCCATCCACCTTTCGGTTGACAGACGCATCGAGAAAAATCTCTTCGCGCTGCAGGCGGCCGGTTCGCGCAGGTGTCGCTCGAGCGACGGGACCGCGGTTCGGTCGCCAATGCCGGATAGCTGGGAGTGGCATCTGCGTCGTTTAACGCGTCGGGTTCGAAGTCGGTTGACGCGCGGCGAAACGTGTCACCGCATTGTCATCCAGGCCGCTTTGCGCGCTCCCAGGGCGCGCGGGGCGGCAACTCGCGGGTTTCGCCGGGCGCGAGGCCGAGCGCGAACACGTCGAGCGCGCCGATGCCGACGCGGATGAGGCGCAGCGTCGGAAAGCCGATCGCCGCGGTCATTCGCCGCACCTGGCGGTTCTTGCCCTCGGCGATCTCGAGCTCGATCCAGGTCGTCGGGATCGCGGCGCGAAAGCGGATCGGCGGGGTGCGCGGCCAGAGCGCGTCGGGCGGCGCGACGAAACGCGCGCGGCACGGGCGGGTCACGTAGTCGCCGAGATCGACGCCGCGCTCCAGCGCCGCGATCGCGGCCGCGTCCGGCGCGCCCTCGACCTGCGCCCAGTAGCGTTTGACGAGCTTGTGGCGCGGCTCGGCGATCTTCGCCTGCAGCGCGCCGTCGTCGGTGAGCAGAAGGAGCCCTTCGCTGTCGGCGTCGAGGCGGCCCGCCGGGTAGACGTCGGGCGTCTTCACCCAGTCGCCGAGCGACGCGCGGGTTTCGTGCGGAGAGAACTGGCAGATCGTGCCGAACGGTTTGTTGAGGGCGATGAGGCGCATGGGGCAAGGCTCGCGAGGGGACGGGCGGCGCGACGCGGGCCGCGTTCTATGGCAAATGGCGGAATCTTAATGCATAATACGGAACGGCAAGTCTTTTGTCTTATATAAGACTTGCGCGGGTCCCGCGTACCAGTTTCGCGCCGCCTTCCGCCGCGAGAGCGCTAGAATAGCGGCTCGCCTTTGCGGACGCAGGGCCGGCGCCGCGCGCGCCCGACCGCGCACAACCAGATACCCACCAGCCCAGCCATATCACTGGAGTCGATCATGCCGTATCAGCACATCAAGGTTCCGGAAGGCGGTGACAAGATCACCGTCAACAAGGATTTCTCGCTCAACGTTTCCGATCAGCCGATCATCCCTTACATCGAGGGCGACGGCACGGGCTTCGACATCACGCCGGTGATGATCAAGGTCGTCGACGCGGCGGTCGAGAAGGCGTACGGCGGCAAGAAGAAGATCCACTGGATGGAGATCTACGCCGGCGAGAAGGCGACGAAGGTCTACGGTCCGGACGTGTGGCTGCCGGAAGAGACGTTGCAGGTGCTCAAGGAGTACGTCGTGTCGATCAAGGGCCCGCTCACGACTCCGGTCGGCGGCGGCATCCGCTCGCTGAACGTCGCGCTGCGCCAGGAGCTCGACCTGTACGTCTGCCTGCGCCCGATCCAGTACTTCAAGGGCGTGCCTTCGCCGGTGCGCGAGCCGGAGAAGACCAACATGGTCATCTTCCGCGAGAACTCGGAAGACATCTACGCCGGCATCGAGTGGGCGGCGGAATCCGAGCAGGCGAAGAAGGTCATCAAGTTCCTGCAGGAAGAGATGGGCGTGAAGAAGATCCGCTTCCCGGAAACGTCGGGCATCGGCATCAAGCCCGTGTCGAAGGAAGGCACCGAGCGTCTCGTGCGCAAGGCGATCCAGTACGCGATCGACAACGATCGCAAGTCGGTCACGCTCGTCCACAAGGGCAACATCATGAAGTTCACGGAAGGCGCGTTCCGTGACTACGGCTACGCGCTCGCGCAGAAGGAATTCGGCGCCGAGCTGATCGACGGCGGCCCGTGGATGAAGTTCAAGAACCCGAAGACGGGCAACGAGATCGTGATCAAGGATTCGATCGCCGACGCGTTCCTGCAGCAGATCCTGCTGCGTCCGGCCGAGTACGACGTGATCGCCACGCTGAACCTGAACGGCGACTACGTCTCCGACGCGCTTGCCGCGCAAGTCGGCGGCATCGGCATCGCGCCGGGCGCGAACCTGTCGGATTCGGTGGCGATGTTCGAAGCGACGCACGGCACGGCGCCGAAGTACGCGGGCAAGGACTACGTGAACCCGGGTTCGGAAATCCTGTCGGCCGAAATGATGCTGCGCCACCTCGGCTGGACCGAGGCGGCCGACGTCATCATCGCCGCGATGGAGAAGTCGATCCATCAAAAGCGCGTCACGTACGACTTCGCACGCCTGATGGAAGGCGCGACGCAAGTGTCGTGCTCGGGCTTCGGTCAGGTGCTGATCGAAAACATGCAGTAAGCGCGTCGGCTTGGCCGATGTCGAACGACACCCCGGCGGGCCGTGTGCCCGCCGGGGTGTTTCGTTTTGGCGCGGCGCTCGCGCGCAACGCACGTAAGCGCCGCACCATGCGCGCGCCGACTGGTGTATCGTCGGAATTTCCGTTTCGGCGACACAGGAGTCGATCGATGTTGCGCAGACATTTTCTTTCCAGCGCGCTGGCCGCGGCCGTCGCGTCGCTCTTCGCGCGCGGCGCACTTGCGGCCGGCGGCGAGATGCACGACATGGGCGGCATGGAAGGCATGGACGACATGCCGGGCATGTCGCCCGCGCCCGCCCGCGCACCGGGCGCGAAGCCGGCGGCGCAGGCGCTCGCGGCCGCCGACGCGCTGCCTGCCGGCGCGCCGCTTGCCGCGTTGCGCGTGCTCGCGAACGAGAGCCGCGAGCCCGGCGTGTTCCGCGCGACGCTCGTCGCGCAGCCCGTCGCGCGCACGCTGTTGCCGGGCGCCGCGCCGACGACGTTCTGGCAATTCGGCGCGGGCGTGCAGGGGCCGGTGGTCGGCCCGCTCATCGACGTGCGCGAAGGCGACGCGGTCGAGCTTCGCTTCGTCAACCGGCTGCCGCAGCCGTCGACGATTCACTGGCACGGGCTGCCCGTGCCGCCCGACCAGGACGGCAATCCGTCCGATCTCGTCGCGCCGGGCGCGACGCGCGTCTATCGCTTCACGCTGCCGAAGGGGAGCGCGGGCACGTACTGGTACCACCCGCATCCGCACATGGCGACGGCCGAGCAGGTGTTTCGCGGGCTCGCGGGGCCGTTCGTCGTGCGCGCGGCCGACGATCCGCTCGCCGGCTGGCCCGAGCGGCATCTGTTCGTCTCCGATCTGAAGCTTGCACACGACGGAACGATTGCGCCGAACGACATGATGGACTGGATGAACGGCCGCCAAGGCCAGTTCGTGCTCGTCAACGGTGCGCGACGGCCGCGCATTTCGCTCGCCGGCGACGAGCGCTGGCGCGTATGGAACGCGTGCAGCGCGCGCTATCTGCGCATCGGGTTCGACGACGGCCGATCGTTCGCGCACGTCGGCACCGACGGCGGCCTCTTCGACGCGCCGCGCGACGTGACGTCGCTGCTGCTCGCGCCCGGCGAGCGCGCCGAGCTCGTCGTGCGCGCGGGCGATCGCGCGTCGCGCGCAGTGCTGACGGCGCTCGAGTACGACCGCGGCAAGATGTCGATGTCGGATGCCGCGCACGGCAGCCTGCCGCCCGATCCCGCGCTGCCGCTCGCCGACGTCGCGTTCGAGCCCGGCGCGCCGCGTGCGCTGCCCGCGCATTTGCGCGCGGTGCCCTCGCTCGGCGAGCCGGTCGCGCGCAAGGACGTGTCGTTCGGCGAGCAGATGGACATGAACGCGATGATGCGCTCGCCCGCGCACGGCCGACCGGCCGGCATGCGCTTCATGATCAACGGCGCGACGTTCGAGCCGCACCGCGCGACATTGACGAGCCGGCGCGGCGACGTCGAATTGTGGACGATTCGTAACGAAACCGACATGGATCATCCGTTTCATCTGCACGGCACGCAGTTCCAGGTCGTCGAGCGCGAGATCGACGGAAACAAGACGCCGGAGCCCTATCGCGCGTGGCGCGACACGGTGAACGTTCGGCAGGGCGAGCGCGTGCGGATTCTCACGGCGCAGTTCGAGCGCGGCGAGCGGATGTTCCACTGCCATATTCTCGAGCACGAGGATCTCGGGATGATGGGCGTGCTGAAAGTCGTTTGAAATGCGCGGCGACCGAGTTCGGTCATCGAGCGCACATTCGGTTCGTCGTGGCGCTCGAGCGCGCCGCGGGCGGACGAAAAAAAACCCGGCTGGAAGCCGGGTTTTCTATTTTGATCCAGACGGCCCTCAAGCTGCTTGGATGTTCGACGCTTGCTTGCCCTTCGGGCCTTGCACTACCTCGAAGCTGACCTTTTGGCCTTCCTTCAGGGTCTTGAAGCCCTGCATGTTGATCGCCGAGAAATGTGCAAACAGATCTTCGCCGCCTTCGTCGGGCGTGATGAAGCCGAAGCCCTTCGCGTCATTGAACCATTTGACAATACCAGTTGCCATACCTACTTCCCCTGTCACACAGTCGCTACTTACAACGAGCACGCTCGAAAAGCTAAACGACCGGCAAACGCAGCCGTTCCCCCCTCACAAGCTCACCTCGGCCTCTTCCAATAGTCGTAAAGACAAATTGAAAAAAGTGCCAGCTTGATTGTTGGCGCTCTTTATTAGAGTGTCAAGAGAATTTTTAGACGTATACGGGGACGTTGTAAAGAACCCATTTTCAGGGTTTATCCGGCTTTGCTTTGCAGCATCGGAGCGAGCGAGGCGGCTTGAAAAGTCGCATAATCGTCGCATATACCAGGCTCGAGTGACGCGCGGTCGAGGTCGTCCGCGTTGTGGGATACTCGATCCATGCATGGTGCGCGGGCGGCATGCCGCATGCTTGCATATCGAACGGGAGCCGGCACCGCAGCCGGCTCCCGTTCGATATGAGAGGGACGCTGCCGCACGCGGGGAGCCGGGGAGGGCGCCGGCTGGTCAGTCGGTTAATGACAGGATTGCGGGCCTGTCCGAGTTGTTTAGAATGGGTGTATGGCGATTATCCCGGACAAGCAGGACAGCACCGTCCTGGAACGCAAGGAACAGAAGCTCAAGCCACCTTCGATGTACAAGGTGGTGCTCCTGAACGACGACTTCACGCCAATGGAATTCGTCGTGATGATCGTGCAGGAGTATTTCAAGAAAGATCGCGAAACGGCCACACAGATTATGCTGAAGGTGCATCGCGAAGGGCGGGGGGTTTGTGGGGTCTATACGCGAGACATCGCGTCGACCAAAGTCGAGCAAGTCGTTACCCATGCGCGGCAGGCCGGGCATCCGCTGCAGTGCGTGATGGAGGAAGCATGATTGCCCAGGAATTGGAAGTCAGCCTGCACATGGCGTTCATGGAAGCGCGCCAGGCGCGGCATGAGTTCATTACGGTCGAGCATCTGTTGTTGGCCCTGCTGGATAATCCGACGGCAGCCGAGGTGTTGCGCGCGTGTGCGGCGAACATCGAGGATCTGCGTCAGAACCTGCGCAATTTCATCCACGACAACACGCCGACCGTTCCCGGCACCGACGACGTCGACACGCAGCCGACGCTCGGCTTTCAGCGCGTGATCCAGCGCGCGATCATGCACGTGCAGTCGACGTCGAACGGCAAGAAGGAGGTCACGGGCGCGAACGTGCTGGTCGCGATCTTCGGCGAGAAGGATTCTCACGCGGTCTACTATCTGCAGCAGCAGGGCGTGACGCGCCTCGACGTCGTGAACTTCATTTCGCACGGCATCGCGAAGACGAGCAGCAGCGAATCCGCGAAGCCCGCCGACGCGAACGCGGAGGGCGAGGACGCGAGCACGCAGAAGGAAACGCCGCTTGCGCAGTTCACGCAGAACCTGAACCAGATGGCGAAGGACGGCCGCATCGATCCGCTCATCGGGCGCGAATCCGAAGTCGAGCGCGTCGTGCAGGTGCTCTGCCGCCGCCGCAAGAACAATCCGCTCCTCGTCGGCGAGGCGGGCGTCGGCAAGACGGCGATCGCCGAAGGCCTCGCATATCGGATCACGCGCGGCGAGGTGCCGGACATCCTCGCGAACGCGCAGGTGTATTCGCTCGACATGGGCGCGCTCCTCGCGGGCACGAAGTACCGCGGTGATTTCGAGCAGCGTCTGAAGACGGTGCTGAAGGAGCTCAAGGAGCGTCCGCACGCGATCCTCTTCATCGACGAGATCCATACGCTGATCGGCGCGGGCGCCGCGTCGGGCGGCACGCTCGACGCGTCGAACCTGCTGAAGCCGGCGCTGTCGTCGGGCACGCTCAAGTGCATTGGAGCGACGACGTTCACCGAATATCGCGGCATCTTCGAAAAGGATGCGGCGCTGTCGCGGCGCTTCCAGAAGGTCGACGTGACCGAGCCGACCGTCGAGCAGACGGTCGCGATCCTGCGCGGCCTGAAGTCGCGCTTCGAGGAGCATCACGGCGTCAAGTATTCGTCGGGCGCGCTGTCGGCCGCGGCCGAACTGTCGGCGCGCTTCATCACCGACCGTCATCTGCCCGACAAGGCGATCGACGTGATCGACGAAGCGGGCGCCGCGCAGCGCGTGCTGCCGAAGTCGAAGCAGAAGAAGACGATCGGCAAGAGCGAGATCGAGGAAATCATCTCGAAGATCGCGCGCGTCCCGCCGCAGAGCGTGTCGCAGGACGACCGCAGCAAGCTGCAGACGCTCGATCGCGATCTGAAGAGCGTCGTGTTCGGCCAGGACCCGGCGATCGACGCGCTCGCGGCCGCGATCAAGATGGCGCGCGCGGGCCTCGGCAAGCTCGACAAGCCGATCGGCGCGTTCCTGTTCTCCGGCCCGACGGGCGTCGGCAAGACCGAGGTGGCGCGGCAGCTCGCGTTCACGCTCGGCATCGAGCTGATCCGCTTCGACATGTCGGAATACATGGAGCGCCACGCGGTGAGCCGCTTGATCGGCGCGCCGCCGGGCTACGTCGGGTTCGACCAAGGCGGGCTGCTCACCGAGGCCGTCACGAAGAAGCCGCACTGCGTGCTGCTGCTCGACGAGATCGAGAAGGCGCATCCGGACATCTTCAACGTGCTGCTGCAGGTGATGGATCACGGTACGCTGACCGACAACAACGGCCGCAAGGCGGATTTCCGCAACGTCATCATCATCATGACGACGAACGCGGGCGCGGAGTCGATGCAGAAGGCGACGATCGGCTTCACGACGCGTCGCGAAGTCGGCGACGAGATGGCGGACATCAAGCGCCTGTTCACGCCCGAGTTCCGCAACCGGCTCGACGCGACGATCAGCTTCCGTTCGCTCGATGAGGAAATCATCATGCGCGTGGTCGACAAGTTCCTGATCCAGCTCGAGGAGCAGTTGCACGAGAAGAAGGTCGACGCGCTCTTCACCGACTTGCTGCGCAAGCATCTCGCGAAGCACGGCTTCGATCCGCTGATGGGCGCGCGGCCGATGCAGCGGCTGATCCAGGACACGATCCGGCGCGCGCTCGCCGACGAGCTGCTGTTCGGCAAGCTCGTCAACGGCGGCCACGTGACGGTGGACGTCGACGAGAACGACAAGGTGCAGTTGTCGTTCGACAAGACGGCGACGCCGCCCAGCAAGCCGAACGAAGAGGCGATCGAAGTCGAATAACCGCTCGTCCGAACGCTTCGAACAAACGGCGCGGGATGTTTCCCGCGCCGTTTCGTTTTATTTGCGGCAGGAAAAAAGCACGAAAGCAGGAGTTTGGTTTGACACAACAACAACGAACGTTCGACTCGATCGTCGAGCGCGAAAAGGGCCTGCGGCGCGGGCTTTCGTCGGGGCAGATGGCGATGATCGCAATCGGGGGCGCGATCGGGACAGGGCTCTTTCTGGGCAGCGGCTTCGCAATCGGGCTCGCGGGGCCGGGCGTGCTGGTGTCGTATGCGATCGGCGCGCTGATCGCGCTGCTGCTGATGGGCGCGCTCGCGGAAATGACGGTCGCGCATCCGACGTCAGGTTCGTTCGGCGCATATGCGGAGCATTACGTCGGCCCGCTCGCGGGGTTTCTCGTCCGCTACGCGTACTGGTCGGCCGTCGTGTTCGCGGTCGGCACCGAGGTGAGCGCGATCGCCGTCTTCATGAAGTATTGGTATCCCGGCGTGCCCGGCTGGTATTGGGTCATCGGGTTTTCCGCCGCGCTGGTCGCGGTGAACATGACGAGCGTCACGCTCTACGGCGTCGTCGAATACGTGTTCTCGCTGCTGAAGATCGCCGCGATCGTCGCGTTCATCGCGCTCGGCGCGTACTACGTCGCGACCGCGCCCGCTTCGTCCGGCATCGGCTTCGCAAATTACTCGGCGCACGGCGGCTTCTTCCCGAAAGGCTTCTCGGGCGCGTGGGTCGCGGTGATCGTCGCGATCTTCAGCTATATGAGCATCGAAACCGTCGCGATCGCGGCGGGCGAAGCGCGCGATCCGCAGCGCGCGGTGTCGCAGGCGTTCCGTTCGACGGTGTTCCGCCTCGTGCTGTTCTATCTGCTCACGCTCGCGCTGATGCTCGCGATCGTGCCGTGGACGCAGGCGGGCACCGACGAGAGCCCGTTCGTCAAGGTGATGGCCGCGACGAACGTGCCGTATGCGGCGGGCGTCATCAACTTCGTCGTGCTCGTCGCCGCGCTCTCCGCGATGAACAGCCAGCTCTACGTGACGACGCGGATGATGTTCAGCCTGTCGCGCGCGCGGCTTGCGCCGGCGATGTTCGGGCGCGTCGGCGCGAACGGCGTGCCGCTCGCGGCGCTCGTGGTGTCGTCGAGCGGCGTCGCGGTCGCGGCCGTGCTGGTCGCGCTGTATCCGGACACCGCGTTCACGCTGCTGATGGCGATCGCGATGTTCGGCGCGTTGTTCACGTGGCTGATGATCTTCGTCACGCACCTGTACTTTCGCGCGCGTTACCGGGGCCCGGCGCCCGCGTTCCGGATGCGGCTGCATCCGGTGGGCAGCCTGCTCGGCGCGGCGCTCGTCGGCGCGGTGCTCGTGACGACGGCATTTACGCGGGAGTTCAGAATGACGATGATGATCGGCATTGCGTTCGTCGCGCTGCTGACGCTCGCGTATCGGCTGCATTACCGTGCGCGGCACGCTCGCTGACGCGACGCGACGCGACGCGAAGCGCACGGACGGCGCAATAGCGCGACGCCGGGACCGGGATACGGCGGCGCGGCGTCATGGTGGCGTGGCGGCGGCGCTTGCCGCGTTGCACTTCTGGCGAGAGATGACATGCCGACGAAAGGGAAGACGGGCGAAGCAAGCGATGCCGGTCGCGCGGCGGCCGCCGCGTTCGCGCGTGCGGCAAAGCGCGTCGCGCTGGGGGCGCTCGTGAGTGCCTCGCTCGTCCAGCCGCTGGGCGTCGCGTTTGCATCGGCGTTGCGCGCGTCGTCGAGCAACGCGGCGGTGCCGCTCCTCGACACGACGCCGTGGCTGGCGAGCGTGCAGGCGCCGAAGGCCCCGTTCTTCACGCGCGAGTCGGACGCTGAGGGCGTGTCGTTTCACTTCAGGAACAGCGGCCGCTCCGTGCCGAAAGGCGGTGAGGTGATCGTCAGCGAATCGCCGAACGGTGACATGTGGCTCGGCGCAATGGTGCACGCGACGTACATCGACGACTCGGGCGTCGCGACGTCCGGCTGGCTCGTGCGCTCGCATTTGCGGCAGGTGAGGACGCCGGTGCGCCAGTCCGCGTGGGACGGCCACTGGCGCAGCAGCGCGGGCGCGCGCCGGCTGATCGCGCACGGCGATCGCGTCAGCTATTCGTTCGCGGGCGCGGGCGGCGCGCAGCCGCGCGTCGAGATGCTGATGCGGATGCGGCGCGTGTCGGACGCCGAAGCGACGCTGTCGCGGATGCAGGCGTCGGACGGCATGTGCGATCTCGATGTACGGCGCCTCGGCGATTACCTCGTCGTGACCGCGCGAGATTGTTTCATCCCAGGCGTGAATCCCGAAGGAATCCTGCGCAGACGGCAGTGACGAGCGCGTGCGGCGTGCGCGCGCCCGTCAGACGGATGTTCGCGCACCGCGTATACGGGTTAACGCTCTCTTAAGCGAACGTTCCTTAGCATTCGAGTCTCGTGCCGCATCGCGGCGATTGATCTGTTTCGAATTCCTTCGAGAGGCTCGCATGAACAAACTCCCTGCGATCACGCTCGCGTTCTGGGTGATGAAGATCTGCGCGACGACGCTCGGCGAAACCGGCGGCGATTTGCTGTCGATGACGCTCAACGTCGGCTATGCGTATAGTTCGCTGATCCTGTTCTCGTTCTTCATCGTCACGCTCGCCGCGCAACTCGCGACGACGCGCTACCGCCCCGCGATCTACTGGGCGGTGATCGTCGCGACGAGCACGGCCGGCACGACGATGTCCGACTTCATGGACCGCACGCTCGGCCTCGGTTATGCGGCCGGCTCCGGCATTCTGATCGCGATCCTGCTGACGATCTTCGCGGTGTGGCGGCTGCAGGGCGAATCGCTCGCCGTCACCGAGATCCGCACGCGCAAGGTCGAGTTGCTCTACTGGATCGCGATCCTGTTCTCGAACACGCTCGGCACGGCGCTCGGCGATTTTCTCGCCGACAGCTCGGGCCTCGGTTTCGCGGGCGGCGCGTTCCTGATCGGCGGCCTGCTCGCGGTGATCGTGCTCGCCGCGTATTTCACGAACGTATCGAAGGTGTTCCTGTTCTGGGCGGCGTTCGTGCTGACGCGTCCGTTCGGCGCGACGGTCGGCGATCTGCTGACGAAGCCCGTCGCGAAGGGCGGCCTCGGGTTCGGCACAGTCGGCTCGTCGGCGATTCTCGCGGGCGTGCTGATCGCGCTGGTCGTCTATGCGGTGTTCGCCGAAGCGAAGCAGGCGAAGGAGGCGACAGGCGTGCGGCAGTCGCAGCTTGGCTGGAAAGCGCCGGCGCTCGAGGAGTGAGCGGCGCTCAAGCGGCAGTGGAGTAAATGGCGGGAAGCAAGCGCGTGCGGGGGCGGCAACGCCCCCGCACGCGTTTTGTCGTTGCGGCTTCAGCCGCGGCCGGTACTGCCGAAGCCGCCCGCGCCGCGCTCGCTTTGCGCGAAATCGTCGACGAGGTTGAACGTCGCCTGCACGACCGGCACGATCACGAGCTGCGCGAGGCGCTCGAACGGATTCAGCACGAACTCGGTCTGGCCGCGGTTCCACGTCGAGATCATCAGTTCGCCCTGATAGTCGGAATCGATGAGGCCGACGAGGTTGCCGAGCACGATCCCGTGCTTGTGGCCGAGGCCCGAGCGCGGCAGGATCAGCGCCGCATGGCCCGGATCGGCGAGGTGGATCGCGAGGCCCGTCGGCACGAGCGCCGTGTCGCCCGGTTTCAGCGTGACGGGCGCGTCGAGGCAGGCGCGCAGGTCGAGGCCCGCGCTGCCCGTCGTCGCGTATTTCGGCAGGTAATCGCGCATGCGCGCGTCGAGAATCTTCAGGTCGAGTTTCATGCGGCGAAAATCGGTGACGGAGGTTGAGAGAGCACGGCCGCGCGAGGCGGCCGCGGCGATGCGTCAGATGAGGCTTGTATCGGGCAGCCGCTTCGCGATCTCGGCGACGAGCGTATGCGCGAGCGTCATCTTGTCGGCGCGCGGCAGGCGCGTCGTGCCGCCGGCTTCGAACAGCACGACTTCGTTGTCGTCGAGGCCGAACGTGAGCGGCCCGAGATTGCCGATCAGGAGCGGCACGTTCTTGCGCACGCGCTTTTCTTCGCCGTGCACGTCGAGATCGCCGCTCTCCGCCGCGAAGCCGACGCAGTAGGGCGCATCGGGCAGCGCCGCGACGGTCGCGAGGATGTCCGGGTTCTCGACGAACGTGAGCGCCGGCATCTTGTGGTCGGCGGTCTTCTTGATCTTGTGCTCGGCCGGCTGCGCGGCGCGCCAGTCGGCGACTGCGGCGACCGCGACGAACACGTCGGCGTCCGGCACCGCGTTCATCACCGCGTCGTACATCTGCTGCGCGGTCTGCACGTCCTCGCGGTACACGCCCCACGGCGTGGGCAGATGGACGGGGCCCGCGACGAGATGCACGTCGGCGCCCGCTTGCTGCGCGGCGCGCGCGATCGCGAAGCCCATCTTGCCGCTCGAGCGGTTCGTGAGGCCCCGCACCGGATCGAGCGGCTCGAACGTCGGGCCGGCCGTGATCAGCACGCGGCGGTGCGCGAGCACCTTCGACTGGAAGTGCGACACGATCGCCTCGTAGATCGCCTCGGGCTCGAGCATCCGTCCGTCGCCGACTTCGCCGCACGCCTGCGCGCCCGAATCGGGGCCGAGCACCGCGACGCCGTCGTGGCGCAATTGCGCGACGTTGCGCTGCGTCGCCGGGTTCTGCCACATCTGGCGGTTCATCGCGGGCACGACGAGGAGCGGGCAGTCGCGCGCGATGCACAGCGTCGACAGCAGATCGTCGGCGAAGCCGTGCGCGAGCTTCGCGAGGAAATCGGTCGACGCGGGCGCGATCACGATCGCGTCGGCTTCGCGCGACAGATCGATGTGCGCCATGTTGTTCGGCATCCGCGCGTCCCACTGGCTCGTGTAGACGGGGCGGCCGGACAGCGCCTGCATCGTGACGGGGGTGATGAACTGCGTCGCGGCGTCGGTCATCACGACCTGCACGGTCGCGCCCGCCTTCGTCAGAAGGCGCGTGAGCTCGGCGATCTTGTAGCAGGCGATGCCGCCCGTCAGGCCGAGGACGAGATGTTTTCCTGCGAGTTCTGCGTGTGCCAACTGAGGCCTCCGAAAGCACGTGGGGCCGGCGAGCGCCGGCCCCTGCGCGAAGTGTATGCGCTCAGCGCGCGCCGCGCACGCGACGCAGCTCGTCGTAGATGAGGAGCACCGCGCCCACCGTGATCGCGGAGTCGGCGAGATTGAACGCGGGCCAGTGCCACGCGCCGACGTGGAAATCGAGGAAGTCGATCACGTGACCGTAGATCAGACGGTCGATCACGTTGCCGAGCGCGCCGCCGAGAATCAGCGCGAGCGACAGGCTGAAGAGGCGCTGATGCCCGTGGCGCTTGAGCAGATAGCAGATCACGAGCGTCGCGCCTACGCCGAGCGCCGTGAACGCCCAGCGCTGCCAGCCGCCGGCGGTCGCGAGAAAGCCGAACGCCGCGCCGCGGTTGTAGATCAGCGTCAGGTTGAAGAACGGCGTGATCTGGTGCATCGCGCCGTACGCGAACATCTTCAGCACGGCGATCTTCGTCAACTGATCGAACAGGATCACGATGAGCGAGATGCCGAGCCACGGCGCGAGCGCGCCGCCCGAGGATTTCGACAGGGTCTTCGCCATTTACGCAGCGCTCCGGGTTTCGCCGTTTTCGAACAGGTTGGAGAAGCAGCGGCCGCAAAGCGTCGGATGATCGGCGTGCGCGCCGACGTCCTCGCGGTAGTGCCAGCAGCGCTCGCACTTCTGGTACGTCGACGTCGCGACGTCGACGCCTTCCTCGCTTTCCGCGTCGACCTTCGCGACCGTCGCCGCCGACGTGATCAGCACGAACTTCAGATCGTCGCCGAGGCTCGCGAGCGCGTCGTAGCGCGCGCCCGACGCGCGCACTTCGACTTGCGCCTGCAGCGACGAGCCGATGCGGTTCGCGGTGCGCGCTTCCTCGAGCGCCTTCGTCACGTTGCCGCGCACGTCGCGCAGCAGCGACCACTTCGCGACGAGCGCGTCGGCGTTCGCGATTTCCGGATACGCGTAGTAGGTCTCGGTGAAGATCGTGTCGCTTTGCGGCTGGAACACGCGCCACGCTTCCTCGGCCGTAAACGACAGGAACGGCGCGAGCACGCGCAGCAGGCCCTGCGTCACGTGGTAGAGCGCCGTTTGCGCGGAGCGGCGCGCGTTCGAAGCCGGCGCGCTCGTGTACAGGCGGTCCTTCAGCACGTCGAGATAGAAGCCGCCGAGATCTTCGGAGCAGAACGTCTGCAGCTTCGCGACGACCGGGTGGAACTCGTACTTCTCGTAGTGCGCGAGCAGCTCGGTCTGCAACCGCGCGGCGAACGCGACCGCGTAGCGGTCGATCTCGAGCCATTCGCTCGCGGGCAGCGCGTCCTTCGCGAAGTCGAAATCCGACAGGTTCGCGAGCAGAAAGCGCAGCGTGTTGCGAACCCGGCGATAGCCTTCCGTCACGCGCTTCAGAATCTCCTCGGAGATCGCGAGCTCGCCCGAATAGTCGGTCGACGCGATCCACAGGCGGATGATTTCCGCGCCGAGGCGGTTCGCGACTTCGTGCGGATCGATGCCGTTGCCGAGCGACTTGCTCATCTTGCGGCCTTCGCCGTCGACGGTGAAGCCGTGCGTGAGCAGGCCCTTGTACGGCGCGCGGCCGTCGAGCATCGACGCGGTCAACAGCGACGAATGGAACCAGCCGCGGTGCTGGTCCGAGCCTTCGAGGTAGAGATCGGCCGGGAACTGCAGTTGATCCTTGTGCGAGCCGCGCAGCACGTGCCAGTGCGTCGTGCCGGAGTCGAACCAGACGTCGAGCGTGTCGCGGTTCTTCTCGTAGAGGTTCGCGTCGTCGCCGATCAACTCGCGCGCGTCGAGCGTCTGCCATGCCTCGATGCCCGCCTGCTCGACGCGCTTGGCGACTTCCTCCAGCAGCTCGAGCGTGCGCGGATGCAGCTCGCCCGTTTCCTTGTGGACGAAGAACGCCATCGGCACGCCCCATTGGCGCTGGCGCGACAGCGTCCAGTCCGGGCGGTTCTCGATCATGCTGTGCAGGCGCTGCTTGCCCCACGACGGGTAGAACGCGGTCGCGTCGACCGCGTCGAGCGCGGTCTCGCGCAGCGTCTTGCCGCCGTCGGCCGGCTGCGTGTCCATGCCGGCGAACCACTGCGACGTCGCGCGATAGATGATCGGCGTCTTGTGTCGCCAGCAGTGCATGTAGCTGTGCGAGTAGTGCTCGTTGCGCAGGAGCGAGCCGGCCGCCTTCAGCGCGTCGACGATCTTCGGATTCGCGTCCCAGATCGTGAGGCCGCCGAACAGCGGCAGCGATTCGATGTAGCGGCCGTCGCCCATCACCGGGTTGATGATGTCCGAATCGGTCATGCCGTGCGCCTTGCACGACGTGAAATCCTCGACGCCGTATGCGGGCGACGAGTGGACGATGCCCGTGCCGGTGTCGGTCGTCACGTAGTCGCCGAGATAGACGGGCGACGTGCGCTTGTAGCCCGGATGCGCGGCGGCGAGCGGGTGGTGAAAGCGCAGGTTCGCGAGCTTGTCGCCGCGCGCCGTCGCGATCACGTTGCCCGTCAGGCCGAAGTCCTTCATGCACGCCTCGACGCGTTCCTCGGCGAGGATGAGCAGGCCGCGTTCGGTGTCGACGAGCGCGTAGGCGATCTCCGGATGCAGGTTGAGTGCCTGGTTCGCGGGAATGGTCCACGGCGTCGTGGTCCAGATCACGATCCCGCCGTCGGCGCGCGGCAGCGCGGCCAGGCCGAACGCGCGCGCGGTCTTCTCGGGCTCCGCGAACGCGAACAGCACGTCGATCGTCGGATCGGTGCGGTCCTTGTATTCGACTTCCGCCTCGGCGAGCGCCGAGCCGCAGTCGAAGCACCAGTTCACGGGCTTCAGGCCGCGGTACACGTAGCCCTTCTCGATGATCTTGCCGAGCGCGCGGATTTCCTCCGCCTCGTTCAGGAAGTTCATCGTCTTGTACGGATTGCCCCATTCGCCGAGGACGCCGAGACGCTTGAAGCCCGCCTTCTGCTTCTCGATCTGCTCGGTCGCGTACGCGCGCGCCTTCTCCATCACCTCGGCGGCGGGCAGCGACTTGCCGAACTGCTTCTCGATCTGGATCTCGATCGGCATGCCGTGGCAGTCCCAGCCGGGCACGTACGGCGCGTCGAAGCCCGCCATGTTGCGCGACTTCACGACCATGTCCTTCAGGATCTTGTTGACCGCGTGGCCGAGGTGGATGTCGCCGTTCGCGTACGGCGGGCCGTCGTGCAGGATGAATTTCGGGCGGCCCTCGCTCGCCGCGCGGATCTTGTCGTAGACGCCGCGCGCCTCCCAGTCCTTCACCCATTGCGGCTCGCGCTTCGGGAGGTCGCCACGCATCGGGAACGGCGTGTCGAGCAGGTTGACCGGATACTTGGCCTGCGGTTTCGAATCGGCTTTCTTGTTGCTCATGTCGGGATCGCTGTGAAATCTTGGGGACGCTCGTGCGTCGTGAAATCGGTGAGGCGCGGCGCCGGCTTCGGGCGGCGCGGCGGACGGGGGCGCCCGGTGCGGGCGCGGCGTCGATCAGCTAATTCGGTCGGTGGCGGACGTCGCGAAGCCGGTCGCGCGGCTGCCCGGCGCGCGGCCGTGTTCGGCGAAGTACGCGCGCGTGTCGACGACGTCCTGCGCGATCGCGCGCGCGAGTGTCTCGAGGTCGACGAATTTCGCTTCGTCGCGCAGCTTCTTCAGGAACTCGACGCGAACGAGCTTGCCATATGCGTCGCCGTGCCAGTCGAGCAGGTGCACTTCGAGCAGCACGCGGCCGGAATCGTCGATGGTCGGCCGCACGCCTAGGCTCGCGACGCCCGGCAGCGGCTCGGGCCCGATGCCGTGCACCTGGACGACGAAGATGCCCGACAGCGCCGGGCGCTTGTGCGCGATCGGCAGGTTCAGCGTCGGGAAGCCGAGGTCGCGGCCGAGCTTCAGGCCGTGCGTGACGTGGCCGCTGATCGCGTAACCGTGGCCGAGCGCGCGCGCGGCCGCGTCGAGATCGCCCGCCGCGAGCGCGGCGCGCACGCCGGAGCTCGAGATCCGCGCGCCGTCGGCGTCGGCGAGCGTTTCCATCTGCTCGACCTCGAAACCGAAGCGCTCGCCCGCCGCCTTCAGCGACGCGAAATTGCCCGCGCGCTTCGCGCCGTAGCAGAAGTCGTCGCCGACCATGATCCAGCGCGTGTGCAGCCCGTGGACGAGCGTGCGCTCGACGAACGCCTCGGGCGACTGGCTCGCGAACGTGTGATTGAAATGCTCGACGACCACGCACTCGACGCCGTGCTCGCGCAGCGCCTCGAGCTTGTCGCGCAGCATCGCGATCCGCGGCGGCGCGCTGGCCGGATTGAAGAATTCGCGCGGGTGCGGCTCGAACGTCATCACGCACACGGGCAGCCCGCGCGCGTCCGCCGCCGCGCGCACGCGCGCGAGCAGGGCCTGGTGGCCGCGATGGACACCGTCGAAGTTGCCGATCGTCAACGCGCACGGGGCGCGGCTTTCGGCGTTGGGCAGGCCGCGGAAAACTTTCACGATAGCGGTGGCAGCGTGGGGGAAGAGCGGCCGGATGCCGCAAAGCAAAAGATTATAAACGTTCGGGCGGCCAGGCGGCTCAGGATGCCGGAAACGGCAGGGCCGAATGGTAAAATCCGCGGATGAAAAAACTCGTCATCCTGATTTCCGGCCGCGGCAGCAACATGGAGGCCATCGTACGCGCTTGCGCGCGCGAGGGCTGGCCTGCCGAGGTCGCCGCCGTCATTTCCAACCGGCCGGGCGCCGCGGGCCTCGAATTCGCGGCGTCGCACGGCATCGCGACGGCCGTCGTCGATCACCGCGCGTTCGACAGCCGCGACAGCTTCGATGCGGCGCTCGCCGCCGAGATCGACCGCTTCGGCCCCGATCTCGTCGTGCTCGCCGGCTTCATGCGCATTCTGACCCCGGCCTTCGTCGCCCGATACGAGGGCCGGATGCTGAACATCCATCCGTCGCTGCTGCCGAGCTTCAAGGGCATCCATACGCACCAGCAGGCGCTCGACGCGGGCGTCGCGCTGCACGGCGCCTCCGTCCACTTCGTGATTCCGGAGCTCGACAGCGGCGCGATCGTCGCGCAGGCGGCCGTGCCCGTCGTCGCGGGCGACGACGCCGCCGCGCTCGCCGCGCGCGTGCTCGCGGCCGAGCACGCGCTGTATCCGCGCGCGGTGCGCTGGTTCGTCGAAGGGAAGCTGCGCCTCGAAGCGGGGCGCGCCGTCGTCGCGCCGGACGAGGCGCGCTGGCTGTTCGCGGATGCAATCGACATGTCGACGAGCGAGGGCGTATGAAGCTGCACGGATTCCTGATTGGCCAGACCGAGGCGCTTCTCGCCGAAGTCCTGAAATTCGCCGGCCCGGCCGACGTCACGACGAGCCGTTTCTTCCGCGCGCATCCGAAGCTCGGCCACGCCGAGCGCGGCGTGATCGCCGAGGCGGTGTTCGCGGTGCTGCGGCGGAAGATGGAGTACGCGCACCTCGCCGAGAGCGGCACGGGCGCGCCGGCGCGGCGGCTCGCGCTGCTCGGGCTGATGCAGACGGCCGGCCGCTCGGCGCTCAAGCCGTTCGTGTCGGCCGCCGAATGGGCGTGGCTCGACCACGTCGCGAAGATCGATCCGGCGAGCCTGCCGCTGCGCGTGCGCACGAACCTGCCGGACTGGATTCATCAGGCGCTTGCCGAGCGCATGGGCGCCGACGAGCTCGCGCAGTTCGCGGCCGCCGTCAACTATCCGGCGCCGCTCGATCTGCGCGCGAACGCGCAGAAGGCGACGCGCGACCAGGTGATCGACGGCCTGCGCGCGGCCGGGATCGACGCGGGCGCGACGCCGTTCGCGCCGTTCGGCGTGCGCGTCGTCGGCAAGCCGGCGCTCACGAAGCTCAAGCTGTTCGAAGAGGGACAGATCGAAGTGCAGGACGAGGGCAGCCAGTTGCTGTGCTCGCTCGTCGCGCCGCGGCGCGGCGAGATGGTCGTCGATTTCTGCGCGGGCGCGGGCGGCAAGACGCTCGCGCTCGGCGCGATGATGCGCTCGACGGGCCGCCTGTACGCGTTCGACGTGTCCGAGAAGCGCCTCGCGAAGCTCAAGCCGCGCCTCGCGAGGAGCGGCCTGTCGAACGTGAACCCGGTGCTCATCGACAGCGAGCACGACGCGAAGATCAAGCGGCTCGCGGGCAAGATCGACCGCGTGCTCGTCGACGCGCCGTGCAGCGGCCTCGGCACGCTGCGCCGCAATCCCGACCTCAAGTGGCGCCAGTCGCGCGAGACGATCGCCGAGCTCGCGCCGAAGCAGGCGTCGATTCTCGCGAGCGCCGCGCGCCTCGTGAAGAAGGGCGGCCGGCTCGTCTACGCGACCTGCAGCGTGCTCGAGGCGGAGAACGAGACGATCGTGGCCGAGTTTCTCGCCGCGCATCCGGCGTTCGCGCTCGTGCCGGCGAGCCGCGTGCTCGCCGAGCAGCGGATTTCGCTCGACACGGGCGACTACCTGTCGCTCTGGCCGCACCGCCACGCGACCGACGGCTTCTTCGCCGCGGTCCTCGAGCGGCGCGCGCAGTAACGGGCGGGCTCGCGCATGGTCACGAATCACCTGACGCGGCGGCTCGCCGCCGTCGCGCACGACTTCGGCCAGCCTGCGATGATCTGGCAGGCGGCCGCGTTTCTTGGCTCGCTCGCGCTCGCGTGGCTCGTCGCGCGCTATGTGCGCGGGCGGATCGACGCGCGCCGCCGCTCGGCCGGCCGCTCGCCCGGGCCGGGCGCGCTCAGCCTGAACCGCGCGCTGTTTCCGCTCGTCGGGGGCGCGTTCATGTGGCTCGCGGAGACGGCGTTCGACGAGCTGATGCCGACGTCGCTGCTGCAGCTCGCGCTCGTGCCGCTGTTCGGCATCGGTCTCATCTACATCCTGTTCTTCGTCGCGCGCCGCGTGTTCGCTCGCGACGGCCACACGCACGCGTGGCTGTCGATCGTCGAGAAGATCGCGTCGATCGTCGTGTGGATCGCGATGGCGCTCACGGTGCTCGGCATCCAGCACGACGTGCTCGTCTGGCTCGACAGCGTCCAGTTCCGCGTCGCGAACGCGCGCCTCACGCTGTTGTCCGTGGTGTCGGGCGCGCTGTGGGTTTGCGTGACGCTCGTCGTCGCGATGTGGCTCGGCTCGGTGCTCGAAGATCGGCTGATGCGCGCGCGCTCGCTCGACGCGAACCTGCGCGTCGTGCTCGCGCGCGTCGGGCGCGCGCTGCTCATCTTCGCGGCGGTGCTGATCGGCCTGTCGCTCGTCGGGATCGACGTGACGGTGCTCGGCGTGTTCGGCGGCGCGCTCGGCGTCGGGCTCGGCTTCGGCCTGCAGAAGATCGCGAGCAACTACGTGTCGGGCTTCATCATCCTGCTCGACCGGTCGCTCAGGCTCGGCGACGCGATCAACGTGGGCGGCCTGCAGGGCGTCGTCACGCAGATCCGCACGCGCTACACGGTCGTGCGCGGCCTCGACGGCAACGAGACGCTGATCCCGAACGAGAAGCTCATCACCGACGTCGTGCAGAACCAGTCGTCGTACCTGACGCGCGGTTACGCGAAGGTCGCGGTCCAGATCGCATACACGTCGGACGTCGAGCACGCGATGTCGCTTCTCGCCGACGCGGCGAAGGGCATCGACCGCGTGCTCGAGGAGCCGGCGCCGACGCCTTATCTCGTCGGCTTCGGCGCGGACGGCATCGATCTCGAGCTCGGCTTCTGGATCGCCGACTCGGCGAAGGGAACGGCGAGCGTGCGCTCGATGGTGAACCGGAACATCTGGCGGCTTTTTGTCGCACACGGGATCTCGATCCCGTTCCCGCAACGGGAGGTGCGCGTGATCGGGCTGCCGGACGGAATCGCGCCCGCGGCCGGCGCGGAAGGCTTCGCGGCCGATCGGCCGCGGCAGGACGCGTAGCCGCGCGGGGCGCCGACGCGCCCCGCGCAGCCCGAAAACGCCCGCGCACGTATTGCGGCGCCGCAAAAAATATTCATTTTTTACAAAGACTTGGAACGGATGCAGTAAAATTCCGTCCTATCACGCGGTATGCTTTCATTTTCTTGACGCGGATCATTTGAGCCGGCGTCCTTACTTTCACAGGTAACTGCCTTGTTGAATTCCCTGCTCGATTTCTTTTCCAACGGGCTTCTGCGTTTCTCGTGGTGGCAGATCGTGCTGTTCACGCTCGCCGTCACGCACGTGACGATCGTCGGCGTGACCGTCTATCTGCACCGCTGCCAGGCGCACCGCGCGCTCGACCTGCATCCGATCATGAGCCACTTCTTCCGCCTGTGGCTGTGGATGACGACGGGCATGCTGACGGGCCAGTGGGCGGCGATCCACCGCAAGCACCACGCGAAGTGCGAGACCGAGGAGGATCCGCACAGCCCGCAGACGCGCGGCATCTGGAAGGTGCTGCTCGAAGGCGCCGAGCTGTATCGCGCGGAAGCGAAGAACGAGGAGACGATGCGCAAGTACGGCCACGGCACGCCGAACGATTGGCTCGAGCGCAATCTCTACTCGAAGTACCCGATTCTCGGCGTGAGCCTGATGATGGTGATCGACGTCGCGCTGTTCGGTTTGGTCGGCCTCACCGTGTGGGCGGTCCAGATGGTGTGGATTCCGTTCTGGGCGGCGGGCGTCGTCAACGGCCTCGGCCACTTCTGGGGCTATCGCAACTTCAACGCGGCCGACGCGAGCACGAACCTGTTCCCGTGGGGCATCGTGATCGGCGGCGAGGAACTGCACAACAACCACCATACGTTCGCCACGTCGGCGAAGCTGTCGAACAAGTGGTACGAGTTCGACATCGGCTGGATGTACATCCGCATCATGTCGGCGTTCGGGCTCGCGAAGGTGAAGAAGATCGCGCCGACGCCGCGCCTCGCCGCGCGCAAGACGGTGCTCGACCAGGAAACGCTGCAGGCCGTGCTGTCGAACCGCTACGAAGTGATGGCGCGTTACGCGAAGACGCTCAAGCGCGCGTACAAGCAGGAGCTCGTGCACCTGAAGGAGCTCGGCGCACGCGAGAAGTATCAGCTGATGCGCGGCGCGCGCAAGTGGTTCCACAAGGAAGAGGCGGGCCTCGACGAGCCGCAGAAGCGGATGCTGCCGGAGATCTTCGCGAACAGCCAGAAGCTGCATACGTTCTTCGAGTTGCGCACGGAACTTGCCGCGATCTGGGAGCGTTCGAACGCGTCGCGCGAACAGCTGCTCGCGCAGCTGCAGGACTGGTGCCATCGCGCCGAGCAAAGCGGCATCAAGGCGCTGCAAGAGTTCGCGACGCGCCTGCGCCGCTACGCCTGAGTCGTTCGCGCCGAAATCGATTAGAATTTCAGGACGTCACAAACCCCGCGCTGGCGGGGTTTTTTCTTTTGGGCGCGCCGTTCGACGACGGCGGCCGATCAGCAGGGCTGAGCTTTGCACAGAACCGGAACAAGCGCTGAGGCGATAACGCCGGTCGATAGGAGATGAGGATGCAATCGGCGATCAAACCCGTCGAGTACGACCGCCCGCTCGCGGCAGGGGTGGCCTGCGGCGTAGGCGAGGCGTGGGCGAAGGTGCCCGAGCCGCTCGCCGCCGGCGAGCGCGACGCGCTGAAGGCGCGGATCAAGGCGTTGCTCGAACGCGAGAAGGCCGTGCTGGTCGCGCACTATTATGTCGACGCGGATCTGCAGGAACTCGCGGACGAGACGGGCGGCTGCGTCGCCGATTCGCTCGAGATGGCCCGCTTCGGGCGCGATCACGACGCGCGTACGCTCGTCGTGGCCGGCGTGCGCTTCATGGGCGAAACCGCGAAGATCCTGAGCCCGGACAAGCGCGTGCTGATGCCCGACCTCGACGCGACGTGCTCGCTCGATCTCGGCTGCCCGATCGACGAATTCTCGCGGTTCTGCGACGCGCATCCGGACCGCACGGTCGTCGTCTATGCGAACACGAGCGCCGCGGTGAAGGCGCGCGCCGACTGGATGGTCACGTCGTCGATCGGCCTCGAGATCGTCGCCGATCTGCATGCGCGCGGCGAGAAGATCATCTGGGCGCCGGACCGGCACCTGGGCGGCTACATCCAGAAGAAGACGGGCGCGGACATGCTGATGTGGCAGGGCTCGTGCCTCGTGCACGACGAATTCAAGGGCATCGAGCTCGATCTGCTGCGCCGCGAGTATCCGGACGCGAAGATTCTCGTGCATCCCGAATCGCCGGAGAACGTCGTCGCGCTCGCGGACGTCGTCGGTTCGACGACGCAGCTGATCGACGCGGCCGTGAAGCTCGACGCGCAGCGCTTCATCGTCGCGACCGATCTCGGCATTCTGCACAAGATGCGGCTCGCGGCGCCGGGCAAGACCTTCATCGAGGCGCCGACGGCCGGCAACAGCGCAACGTGCAAGAGCTGTGCGCACTGCCCGTGGATGGCGATGAACGCGCTGTCGAACCTGGCCGAGGTGCTCGAGCGCGGCCACAACGAGATCTTCGTCGATGCCGCGATCGCCGAGCGCGCGCGCGTGCCGATCGACCGGATGCTCGATTTCGCCGCGCGACGCAAGCAGCGCGTGCAGGCGAGCGGCGACCTGCAGCGCGACCAGTCGCTCTTCGCGAACGTGGGGGCGGCATGACGAACGACGCAGTGTCGCCGCTCTTCGCGGAAATCTCGCGCGAATACGGCGCCGCATTCGACGCGGCGATCGCACGCAACGTGGCCGACACGCTCGCCGAGGACGTCGGCAGTGGCGATCAGACCGGGCGTCTCGTGCCGGACGGCGCGCCGCGCCGCGCGCGCGTGATCGTGCGCGAGGAGGCCGTGCTGTGCGGCGTGCCGTGGTTCGTTGCGGTGATGCGCGCGGTCGATTCGTCGATAGAAATCGACTGGCGGTATCGCGAAGGCGACCGGATGGCGGCGGATTCGACCGTCTGCGAACTGCGCGGCCCCGCGCGCTCGCTGCTGACGGCCGAGCGCAACGCGCTCAATTTCCTGCAACTGCTGTCGGGCGTCGCGACCGCGACGCGCCGCTACGTCGACCGGATCGCGGATACGCGTACGCGCATTCTCGACACGCGCAAGACGCTGCCGGGCCTGCGGCTCGCGCAGAAATACGCGGTGCGCGTCGGCGGCGGCGCGAACCAGCGGCTCGCGCTCTACGCGGGCATCCTGATCAAGGAGAATCACATCGCGGCGGCGGGCGGCGTCGGCGAGGCGCTCGACGCGGCGTTCGCGCTGAACGCCGACGTGCCGGTGCAGATCGAGGTCGAGACGCTCGATCAGCTGCGCACGGCGCTCGCGCACGGCGCGCAGTCGGTGCTGCTCGACAACTTCACGCTCGACATGATGCGCGACGCGGTGCGCGTTACCGAAGGCCGTGCGGTGCTCGAGGTGTCGGGCGGCGTGAACTTCGACACGGTGCGCGCGATCGCGGAGACGGGCGTCGACCGGATCTCGATCGGCGCGCTGACGAAGGACGTGCGCGCAACCGACTACTCGATGCGCATCGTCGAATGACGTGATGGCGGCGCGCGTCCGGCTCGCCGGACGTGCGGCTCGGCCGAGGAAAAAGGCCGCCGGCGCATTGCGTGCCGGCGGCCTTTTTTTGTCGCGCCGGTTTCGAGGCGTTTCGTGGCGCGCGGCAGGCCGTTGGGCCGTTATTTCGGCACGCGCAGCGGCGGGGTGAGCACGGTCGGCAGCGCCTTGGGCAGCGCGTGCGGCCAGTCGCGGCTGTAGTGCAGCCCGCGGCTTTCGTGGCGCGCCCGCGCGCTGTCGACGATCAGCGACGCAACG
Source organism: Burkholderia sp. MSMB1498 (assembly GCF_001526245.1). Lineage (NCBI taxonomy): Bacteria > Pseudomonadati > Pseudomonadota > Betaproteobacteria > Burkholderiales > Burkholderiaceae > Burkholderia > Burkholderia sp. MSMB1498. Next base: position 85,127 of record NZ_LOYJ01000010.1, on the reverse strand, counting down.
TCGACGAGATTACGCAGCTCGAGCAGATCGCGGCTCACGCGGAAGTGCGCGTAGTACTCGTGGATCTCGTCGCGCAACAGCTTCAGGCGATGCTGAGCGCGCTCGAGGCGCTTGTCGGTGCGCACGATGCCGACGTAGTTCCACATCAGGCGGCGCAGTTCGTCCCAGTTGTGCGCAACGACCACTTCCTCGTCCGCATCGGCGACGCGACTCTCGTCCCACGCGGGCAGCGGGCCGTGCGTCGCCGAATCGTAGCCGGCGCTTTCGATCGCGTCGGCGGTCGCGCGGCCGATCACGAGGCATTCGAGGAGCGAATTGCTCGCGAGGCGATTCGCGCCGTGCAGGCCGGTGTAGGACGTTTCGCCGACGGCGTACAGGCCGGCGATGTCGGTGCGTCCGGCCAGGTCCGTGACGACGCCGCCGCACGTGTAATGCGCGGCCGGCACGACCGGGATCGGCTCCTTCGAGATGTCGATGCCGAACTCGAGGCAGCGCGCGAAGATCGTCGGGAAGTGCTCGCGCAGGAACGCTTCGGGCTGGTGGCTGATGTCGAGATACACGCAGTCGATTCCGCGCTTCTTGATCTCGAAGTCGATCGCGCGCGCGACGATGTCGCGCGGCGCGAGTTCCTCGCGCGAATCGTGCGCGGGCATGAAGCGGGTGCCGTCCGGCAGCTTCAGGAGGCCGCCTTCGCCGCGCACCGCCTCGGAAATGAGGAACGACTTCGCGTACGGATGGAACAGGCACGTCGGATGGAACTGGATGAACTCCATGTTCGCGACCCGGGCGCCCGCGCGCCACGCCATCGCGATGCCGTCGCCCGTCGCGGTGTCGGGGTTCGTCGTGTACAGATAGACTTTGCCGGCGCCGCCCGTCGCGAGCACCGTGTGCGGCGCCTCGATCGTCATCGTCTGTCCGGTGCTCACGTCGAGCGCGTAAAGGCCGACGCAGCGCCGGCCCGGCAGGCCGGGCAGCCCGAGGCGATCGGACGTGATGAGATCGATCGCGTGGTGATCCTCGAAGAACGTGATGTTCGGGTGCGCGCGGGCGCGCTCGGACAGCGTCGCGAGCACCGCGTGGCCCGTCGCGTCGGCCGCGTGGATGATGCGGCGATGGCTGTGGCCGCCTTCGCGGGTCAGATGGAAGCCGAGCTCCGCGGCGTCGTCCTTCGTGAACGGCACGCCTTGCGAGATCAGCCATTCGATCGCTTCGCGGCCGTGCTCGACGATGTAGCGCGTGGCCGCCTCGTCGCACAAGCCGCCGCCCGCGATCAACGTGTCGTTCACGTGGTTCTCGACGCTGTCCGCCGAATCGAGCACCGCGGCGATGCCGCCTTGCGCGTAGTCGCTCGCGCCCTCCATCAACGAGCGTTTCGCGATCAGCGCGACGCGCCGCGTTTGCGCGAGATTGAGCGCGACCGACAAGCCGGCGAGGCCGCTGCCCACGATCGCCACATCGAAATTCATCTGCATCTCCGTTTCTTGCGCGTTTCGTCTTATCTTTTCCGCCATGCGCAATGCGGGCGGAAAGGGCAGAGCATACCGCGCCGAAGAAGCGGGTGTGCGCGCGCCAATGCAAAAAGCCCCGCAATCGCGGGGCTTTTCGTCATCGTCAGGCTCTTTGAAACCGGAGAATTACTTGATCTTGGTTTCTTTGTACGCCACGTGCTTGCGGGCGACGGGATCGAACTTCATGATCTCCATCTTTTCCGGCATGTTGCGTTTGTTCTTCGTGGTCGTATAGAAGTGACCCGTGCCAGCGGTCGACTCGAGCTTGATCTTGTCGCGTGCGCCTTTCGCCATGTTCGTGCTCCTTGGACTTAGGCTTCGCCGCGTGCGCGCAGATCAGCGAGCACGGAATCGATGCCGTTCTTGTCGATCAGGCGCAGGCCGGCGTTCGAGACGCGCAGACGCACCCAACGGTTTTCGCTTTCCACCCAGAACCGGCGGTTTTGCAGATTCGGCAGGAAGCGACGCTTCGTCTTGTTGTTGGCGTGGGAAACGTTGTTGCCGCTCATCGGCGCTTTCCCAGTTACTTGGCATACGCGTGCCATGAGAGCACTCCTAATACGCTGAATTCGGGTTCGATCGCCGTGACGGTTCTCTTCCTCGCATGGCCGCGTGAACTTCGGCCGTGCCGGGAAAAGCGCCTCCGATCCGTGAATGTTGGCCTGACGACCAAGTCCACGAGACCGCTTCAGCGGCTTCAGAACTGGTTGGAAAAAAGACAGACGACGATTCTAACAGAAAAACTTCAGGAAAATCAAACCCAATTTCGCGGGCGGATGTCGCGCGTCGGCGGGCCCCGGCTGCGTGGGGGCCCGCCGCGTGCGGCGCGCGCCGGCGGCGGCGCGCTAGATCCAGCCCGCCTGTGCGAACGAAAACGTGTCGCTCGCGCCGACGACGAAGTGGTCGATCAGCTGCACGTCGACGAGCGCGAGCGCGTCGCGCAGCACGCGCGTCAGGCGCCTGTCGGCGGCGCTCGGCCGCACCGCGCCCGACGGATGATTGTGCGCGACGATGAGCGCCGCCGCATTCAGCGCCAGCGCGCGCCGCACGATTTCGCGCGGATAGACGGCCATGCGCGTGAGCGACCCGTGCGCGGTTTCCTCCGATTGCAGCAGCCGATGCCGCGCGTCGAGAAAAAGGCAGACGAACACTTCGTGCGGCCGCGTGCCGATCAGGAGCCGCAGGTAGTCCTCGACCGCGCCCGGCGAATCGACGAGCGGCCGCTCGCGGGCCCTCTCGGCGAGCGCGCGGCGCGCCAGCTCGACTACCGCGACGAGGATCGCGGTGCGTGCGGGGCCGATCCCGCGCAGGCCCTTGAAATCGTCGGGCGCCGCGTCGAGCAGCGCGCGCAGCGAGCCAAAGCGCGCGAGCAGCGTGCGCGCGAGCGCGAACACGTCGTGGCCGGGCAGCCCCGAGCCGAGGAGGAGCGCGACGAGCTCCGAGTCGGACAGCGCGGCGGGCCCGCGCGCGAGCAGGCGCTCGCGCGGCAGGTCGCGGCCGCGGCGCGCCGCAGGGACGCTCGCGGCGGGCGCGGCGGGAGGGCCTGCCGGCGCGACGGGAAGCGCGACGGGCGGCTCGCGCGCCGGCTTGCCGTCGATGTCCTCGCGGGCGATGAGAATCTCGTACTGCATGCTGCCGACCTCCAATATCCTGCGTCCTCGCAAGGCGAATCGCGTCCGCATTCCGCTTCGGCCGCCGAGGTGACTTACAATATGGGCTTTGCGCCGCGCAGCCCGCCGTTTTCGGGCGCCGATTGAACGAGTACCACATGAGCCTCATCGACCTTGCAGAAGTGAAGCCCGGTTCGCACGTCACGCTTCATTACCGGCTCGCCCTTGCCGACGGCGCCGACATCGTCAACACCTTCTCCGACAAGCCCGCCACGCTCCTTCTCGGCGCGGGGCAGCTTGCGCCGTCGCTGGAGGAAATTCTGATCGGCCTGAAGGCGGGCCACCATTCGACCTTCCGGCTAGCGCCCGAACAAGCGTTCGGGCCGCGCAATCCGGACATGATCCAGCGCGTGTCGCTCGCGACGCTGCGCGAGAACGGCATGGTCGGCGAGGATTTCGCGCCGGGCGACCTGATCGAGTTCAACGCGCCGGACGGCGGCCGCTACGCGGGCGTGCTCAAGGAGATCGGCGAGACGTCCGCGCTCTTCGATTTCAATCATCCGCTCGCGGGCCAGGCGCTCACGTTCGAAGTGAAAATCATCGGGATTCTGTAATCATGAGCACCACCGATACGCTGTCCGGACGGGTCGCCGCGGCCGACGCCGAGATTCTGCTCGCCCAGCCGCGCGGCTTCTGCGCGGGCGTCGATCGCGCGATCGAGATCGTCGAGCGCGCGATCGCGATGCACGGCGCGCCGATCTACGTGCGCCACGAGATCGTGCACAACAAGTACGTCGTCGAGGATCTGAAGAAGAAGGGCGCGATTTTCGTCGAGGAACTCGAGGAAGTGCCGTCCGGCAACACGGTGATCTTCAGCGCGCACGGCGTGTCGAAGGCGGTGCGCGACGAGGCGGCCGTGCGCGGGCTGCGCATCTACGACGCGACGTGCCCGCTCGTCACGAAAGTGCACGTCGAGGTCGCGAAGATGCGCCAGGAAGGCGTCGACATCGTGATGATCGGCCACAAGGGGCATCCGGAGGTCGAAGGCACGATGGGCCAGGTCGAGCGTGGGATGCATCTCGTCGAGAGCGTCGAGGACGTGCACAAGCTCGAGCTGCCCGATCCGGAGCGCGTCGCGCTCGTCACGCAGACGACGCTGTCGGTCGACGACGCGGCCGAGATCATCGGCGCGCTGAAGGCGAAGTTCCCCGCGATTCGCGAGCCGAAGAAGCAGGACATCTGCTACGCGACGCAGAACCGTCAGGATGCGGTGAAGTTCATGGCGCCGCAGTGCGACGTCGTGATCGTCGTCGGCAGCCCGAATAGCTCGAATTCGAGCCGCTTGCGCGAGGTGGCCGAGAAGCGCGGCGTCGCCGCCTACATGGTGGACGCGCCCGAGCAGATCGATCCGGCCTGGGTCGCAGGCAAGCGGCGGATCGGCGTGACGGCGGGCGCGTCGGCGCCCGAGGTGCTCGCGCAGGCGGTGATCGCGCGCTTGCGCGAGCTCGGCGTGACCAACGTGCGGGCGCTCGACGGCATCGAGGAGAACGTGTCGTTCCCGCTGCCGCGCGGCTTGAACCTGTCGCCCGCCACCTGATCGCCGGTTTCGACTTCCGTTGGATTGCAAAAAGCGCGCCTTAGGGCGCGCTTTTGTTTTGGGCGTATTTTCTTCGGGAGCAACCATTCGGCACCGATACGGTGCAACTGAGTTGCAATATCATTCGAAATCGTGTGCTCAAAAAAGGTTGCAATGCAGGAAAACCCTGTCGAATCAGGAATATTGGTCGTCCTATAAATAGAGTTACAATGCGCCCGTTTTCAGGCCTGGTGGCCTTTGAAACATGGTTTTGGCAAGGCGCTGGAGACCTTATTCGATGCATCTGGAGTTGGTTTACGCCGGGCCCGTCGACGCTGCGGTTGCGCTCTTCGCAGCGGCCGCCGACGGACGCGACGGCGGAGCGGCGGCGCAGGCCGCGGCGGCTCCCGCCGCTTCCCCGAGCGACGTCCTCGTCGTCGGGGCCGGGCGTCCTGCGGCGAATTTCGTCGCGGTGCCGACTCAGATCAAGCGTGCGCGCGCCGACGTCGTTGCATCCGTCGGCATTGGCGCGCCGGGCGACCTGGTCGCGCGACGCACGGCAGCCGTTCGCGCGGCGCCGGCGTTCCGGCGTGCGCCGATCGCAAGCGGCGCAGTGCGCGCGACCGCCGACACCACGAGGCGCGCCAACCCGAGCGAAGCTTTCGACGTGCCGCAGCCGATGCCGGTGCCCGCCCCCGAGGCGATGGCCGGTGTCGTGCGCGGTCGCGTCGGAGGCGCGAAGGCTGGCGCATGGACGCTCTACGACTTCAAGGAGGCCAAGCACACCGTCCTCAAGTCGTGAACTACAGACGGGACTCGCGACGGCACCGAGGCTGCAGTGCGGTGCCGTTTTTGTATCCGTCCCGGCAAGACGCGCGGTCGCACAGTCCGCTTCGTCCGCGCCGGGCCGACATCACCTTACCGGTATTGATTTAGTACCCGCAGTGTCGTTGAGATGGCGCGATTCCATCGCTTATCCGCGTGGCGGAGCGCTCATCCAGCAGCACGGGCCAAGGAGCTTTAAATGGATATTTTCGTCCAGCAGATCCTCAACGGACTGGTGCTCGGCAGTGTCTACGCCATCATCGCGTTGGGCTACACGATGGTGTACGGCATTCTCGGCATCATCAACTTCGCGCACGGCGACGTGTTGATGGTGGGCGCGATGGTCGCGCTTTCCGCGATCACGGTGCTGCAGAATCACTTCCCCGAGCTGGGCCACGCCGCCACGCTGACGATCGGGCTCGTGATCGCCGCGGCCGTCTGCGCGTGCGTCGGCTTCACGATCGAGCGCGTCGCGTACCGGCCGCTGCGCCGCGCGCCGCGTCTCGCGCCGCTCATCACCGCGATCGGCGTGTCGATCCTGCTGCAGACGGCCGCGATGATGATCTGGTCGCGCAATCCGCTGCCGTTCCCGCAGCTTCTGCCGACCGATCCGATCAACGTGATCAAGGCGGGCGAGAACAATCCGGGCGCGGTGATTTCGATGACCGAGATCACGATCATCATCGTCGCGTTCCTCGTGATGGCCGGTTTGCTGCTCCTCGTGCACAAGACGAAGCTCGGCCGCGCGATGCGCGCGATCGCCGAGAACCCGAACACGGCGAGCCTGATGGGCGTGAACCCGAACTTCGTGATTTCGGCGACGTTCATGATCGGCTCCGCGCTCGCGGCGCTCGCGGGCGTGATGATCGCGTCCGAATACGGCAACGTGCACTTCTACATGGGCTTCATCCCCGGCATGAAGGCGTTCACGGCCGCGGTGCTGGGCGGGATCGGCAACCTGGGCGGCGCGATGGTGGGCGGCGTGCTGCTCGGCCTCATCGAGCAGTTGGGCGCCGGCTACATCGGCAATCTGACGGGCGGGGTGTTCGGCAGCAATTACCAGGACGTGTTCGCGTTCATCGTGCTCATCATCGTGCTCGTGTTCCGGCCGTCGGGCCTGTTGGGCGAACGTGTCGCCGATCGCGCGTAAGGAGAACAACATGACATCCATTCAACCGATCGAATCGTCGGCTTCGCTCGTCGAGGAGCGTCATCCCGCGAAGACAGCCACCATCGGCATTCTGACCGCGGCGTTCGTGATCGCGGCGCCGCTGCTCATCGGCGCGGCGGGCGGCAACTACTGGGTGCGCGTGCTCGACTTCGCGATGCTGTACGTGATGCTCGCGCTCGGCCTGAACGTGGTGGTCGGCTTCGCCGGTCTGCTGGACTTGGGCTACATCGCGTTCTACGCGGTGGGCGCGTACACCGCGGCGCTCCTGAGCTCGCCGCACCTGACGTCGCACTTCGACTGGATCGCTCAGCTGGTGCCGGGCGGCCTGCACGTGCCGTTCCTCCTGATCGTGCCGATCGCGATGGCGCTCGCGGCGCTCTTCGGCATCCTGCTCGGCGCGCCGACGCTGCGCCTGCGCGGCGACTACCTCGCGATCGTCACGCTCGGCTTCGGCGAAATCGTCCGGATCTTCATGAACAACCTCGACCGCCCGGTCAACGTGACGAACGGGCCGCAGGGGATCACCGGCATCGATCCCGTCAGGGTCGCGGGCTTCAACCTGTCGCAGACGCACGAGATCTTCGGCTTCTCGCTGCCGTCGGTCTACATGTACTACTACCTGTTCGTGCTCTGCGCGCTGCTCGTGATCTGGGTCTGCACGCGCCTGCAGCATTCGCGGATCGGCCGCGCATGGGCCGCGATCCGCGAAGACGAGATCGCCGCGAAGGCGATGGGCATCAACACCCGCAACGTGAAACTGCTCGCGTTCGCGATGGGCGCGTCGTTCGGCGGCCTGTCGGGGGCGATGTTCGGCGCGTTCCAGGGTTTCGTGTCGCCGGAGTCGTTCACGTTCTGGGAATCGGTCGTGGTGCTCGCGTGCGTCGTGCTGGGCGGCATGGGCCACATTCCGGGCGTGATCCTCGGCGCGGTGCTGCTCGCCGTGTTCCCCGAATTCCTGCGCTCGACGATGAGCCCGCTGCAGCACATGCTGTTCGGCCACGACATCGTCGATACCGAAGTGATCCGCCAGGCGCTGTACGGCCTCGCGATGGTGATCATCATGCTGTACCGCTCGGAAGGCCTGTGGCCCGCGCCGAAGCATGAGGACCGAATCGCGAAACTGGCGAAGCGCGGCGGCAAGAAGCCGGTGCGCGCCTAAACGACGTGGGACCGGCGTCGGGCGCTGAGGCGCCAGCGCCGGTCGACACAGGAGAAAAGGTAATGAGCGAACAAATTCGACTGTCCGTCAAAGGCGTGAACAAGCGCTTCGGCGGCCTGCAGGCGCTGTCCGACGTCGGCCTCGAGATCAAGGAGGGGCAGATCTACGGCCTGATCGGCCCGAACGGCGCGGGCAAGACCACGTTCTTCAACGTGATCACGGGGCTCTACACGCCCGATTCCGGCGAGTTCCGGCTCGACGGCGAAACGTACACGCCGACCGCGGTCCACCAGGTCGCGAAGGCGGGCATCGCGCGCACGTTCCAGAACATTCGCCTCTTCGGCGGGATGACCGCGCTCGAGAACGTGATGGTCGGGCGCCACGTGCGCACGAAGCACGGGCTTCTCGGCGCCGTGTTCCAGACGCCCGCGGAGCGCAAGGAAGAGCGCGAGATCAAGGAGCGCGCGATCGAGCTGCTCGACTACGTCGGCGTGCTGCAGTACGCCGACTACACCGCGCGCAACCTGTCGTACGGCCACCAGCGCCGGCTGGAGATCGCGCGCGCGCTCGCGACCGATCCGAAGCTGCTCGCGCTCGACGAGCCGGCGGCCGGGATGAACGCGACCGAGAAGGTCGAGCTCACGCGTCTGCTCGACAAGATCCGTTCGGACGGACGGACGATTCTCCTGATCGAGCACGACGTGAAGCTCGTGATGGGGCTGTGCAACCGGATGACGGTGCTCGATTACGGCAAGGTGATCGCCGAAGGTCTGCCGCATGACGTGCAGAAGAACCCGAAGGTGATTGAGGCATATCTCGGCGCAGGGGTGCACTGATGGCATCGGCAATGTTGAAAATCAAGGGCTTGCAGGTCAACTACGGCGGCATCCAGGCCGTCAAGGGCGTTGACATGGAAGTCCGCCAGGGCGAGCTCGTCACGCTGATCGGCGCGAACGGCGCGGGCAAGACGACGACGATGAAGGCGATCACGGGCCTCAAGCCGTACTCGGCGGGCGACATCGAGTACGACGGCCATTCGATCAAGGGCGTGCCGCCGCACGAGCTCCTGAAGCGCGGCCTCGCGATGGTGCCGGAAGGCCGCGGGATCTTCGCGCGGATGTCGATCGTCGAGAACATGCAGATGGGCGCGTACCTGCGCAACGACAAGGACGGGATCAAGAAGGACGTCGACCGGATGTTCGGCTTCTTTCCGCGCCTGAAGGAGCGGGCGACGCAGCTCGCGGGCACGCTGTCGGGCGGCGAGCAGCAGATGCTCGCGATGGCGCGCGCGATTCTGTCGAAGCCGAAGCTGCTGCTGCTCGACGAGCCGTCGATGGGCCTGTCGCCGATCATGGTCGAGAAGATCTTCGAAGTCGTGCGGACGATCTCGAAAGAAGGCATCACGGTGCTGCTCGTCGAGCAGAACGCGCGCCTCGCGCTGCAGGCGGCCGACCGCGGCTACGTGATGGATTCGGGCACGGTGACGATGGAAGGCGACGCGAAGCAGATGCTCGACGATCCGAAGGTGCGCGCCGCGTATCTGGGCGAGTAAGCGTGACCGATGCCGGCCGCGCGCGGGGCGTGCGGCGCGGTGCTCGAAAAGCCGTCACGGTTCGCCGTGGCGGCTTTTTCTTTTGGTTTTGGGTTCGTATCCGGATGGTTCGGTGCACCGGCTCGGCGTGCGCATGGCGGCGGCCGCGCTGCGCGCGACGGGATGACTGCCGCGCGTAGCCATCGACAAAGCACGCGGCACGGATGCCGCGCCTTCGCGTCGACTTCGAAGCGCGCTGTTTCGCGCTCGCCGATCGGCCTATCGAAAACCGACACGCAGCTCGGGCACAATGTGCGTGCCACCATCGAACGGAGACGCGCATGAGCCTCGATTACGGTTTCGTGAAAGCGAAGATCAAAGCGGTTGCGGGCCTGAAGGCGGCGGGGCGCGCGAACGAGACGCAGTATCACGTCCATCTGACGCTCGCGCTGCCCGGCGGCGATTGGGACGTCGCGATCAACGTCGGCACCAACGACGCGGACGACTTGCTCAAGTACAAGCTCGTCTACGATTTTCATCATCCCGTCACGCAGACGCTCGCCGCAGCCGCGGAAGGTTACACCGGCCTGACGAACGACAGCGCGCTGCCGGCGCTAGACTACGTGCGCAGCGACATCCTGAGCGAAACGGGCGCGTGGCGCATGAGCGACGTGATGGACGGCACCGAGCACCCGGAGCCGATTCCGTCGGTGCTGCGGCTCGTCGACGCCGCGCACCGGCAGAACCTCGATCTGTACGTGTTCGGGCGCACGTACGTCGAAGGCAACGGCATTCACGACACGCACATGAACCAGGGGTCGGCCGGCCCGCATTTCCTGCATCAGCTGGGCGACGACGCGAACGATCACAACGACGTGTGGCAGGACGGCGCGCTCCTCGTCGATCTCGGCGGCGCGCAGTGGGCCGCGTACTTCGCGGCGTTCGAACAGCAGGCCGTGCCGACGGACAGCCTCGGCAATCCGCTGCCGGGCGCGGGGCCGATTTCGTAGCGAGACACGAGCGGCGGCGCGCCGCGTGGGCTGGGGGCGCGGCGTGCGCACGAGCCGGCGCGCCGATGCGCGGCGGCTCGCATCGGCTCTAAACGGCCGGAACGGGGTTGGCCAGCGCGGGCGAACCGGGGCGCGGGCGAACCGGCGTGAGCGACGGTCCATGCTGCGCGATGCGCGGCGGCCGAAGGCCGGCGACGCATGCCGCGCGGGCTGGCGGCGCGCGGCCATCGCTTGCGACGTCAGTCCGCCGCGAGCCGCTTGCCGAACGAGATCCGCTCTTCCGCGCGGTAACCGAGCGCTTCGTAGAACCGGCACGCGCCGTCGTTGCCCGGCAGCACCTGCAGGTTCACTTTCGGGCAGCCGCGCGCGGCGAGCGCCGCCTCCGCATGCGCGAGCAGCGCGCGGCCGACGCCGAGCCGCCGCGCGCCGGGCTCGACGGCGAGCGAATACAGCCAGCCGCGATGGCCGTCGTAGCCGGCCATCACGGTTCCGACGACGCGCTCGCCGGCGATCGCGACGAAGAACAGCTCGGGCTGCGTCGCGAGCTTGAGCTCGATCGCGCGCTGCGGATCGCGGTGCGGCGTGCTCGCGTCCGAGTACGACGGAAACGCGTCGCGCCATACGGCGAGCACGGCGCTGGTGTCGCCGCGCTCGAACGTTCGGATCGCGACGCCCTCCGCGACGGTTCCGGTCGACATGGCGATCAGAGCGAGTCGAGCACCGAACGCAGCATCGCCATCATCTGGTCGATCTCGTCGTTCGTCACGTTGAGGGCCGGCATGAAGCGCAGCAGGTTCGGGCGCGCGGCGTTCAGCAGCAGGCCGTCCGGCTGCATCTCGCGCGCCTTCTCGACGATCTGCGGGCCGATGTCCTTGCCGAGCAGGAGCGCGCGCAGCAGGCCTTCGCCACGCTCGCCTTCGAAGCCGCGCTCCTCCGACAGCTCGAGCAGCCTGCGCTTCAGGTATTCGCCGCGCGCGCGCACGCCTTCGAGGAAGCCCGGCGCGACGAGCTGCGAGATCACCGCATGGCCCGCCGCGGTCATCAGCGGGTTGCCGTTGTAGGTGCCGCCCTGGTCGCCCGCCTCGAACACCGCGACGTCGGCCTTCGACAGCAGCGCGGCGAGCGGCACGCCGCCGCCGATGCCCTTGCCGAGCGTCATGATGTCCGGCTCGACGCCGGCGAGCTCGTACGCGAACAGCGTGCCCGCGCGGCCGCAGCCGCTTTGCACTTCGTCGACGATGAGGAGGAGGCCGTGCTGCTTCGTCAGCGCGCGCAGCTGCTGCATGAATTCGCGCGACGCCGGGATCACGCCGCCTTCGCCCTGGATCGGCTCGAGCATCACGGCGACGGTCTTGTCGTTGATCAGCCTCTCGACCGAGTTGATGTCGTTGATCTCGGCCTTCGGGAAGCCCGGCACCTGCGGCGCATAGATCGTGTCCCAGCCCGCCTTGCCGCTCGCCGACATCGTCGCGAGCGTGCGCCCGTGGAAGCTGTGGTCGAACGTGATGATCTCGTACGCGCCGTTCCTGAACTTGCGGCCCCATTTGCGCGCGAGCTTGATCGCGCCTTCGTTCGCTTCGGCGCCGCTGTTCGCGAAGAACACCTTGTCGAACACGCTGTGCTGCGTGAGCAGGCCCGCGAGCTTCGCCATCGGCTCGTTGTAGAACGCCGGCGACGGGTTCAGCAGCTTCTCAGCCTGGGCCTGCAGCGCCTGGACGAGCCCGTCGTTGCAATGGCCGAGACAGTTGACCGCCCAACCCTGGATGAAATCCAGATAGCGCTTGCCGGTGTGGTCGTAGAGCCATGAACCCTTGCCGTGCGTGAACACGATGTCGGGGCGGTTCGTGATGTACATCAGCGAGTCGATTGGGTGGTCGTTCAGCGGCATGGCGGCAGGCTCCAGGGTGCAGTCGGCGAAAAGGCAATAAAAAAAGCCACGGTACGCCGTGGCTTGGTGGTTCGAACAGCTTGTGCGTAACGGGGAAGCGGTTACGCGCGAGTCCGTGACGAGCCGGCGGCATCCGTGCGGAGCGGCGAGCGGCGACGTCGGAGAGCGGACTGGGAGCGGTTCATGTGCGCAAGCATAAGGCATCACGCGGCCCCAAGTAAACCGCTGCGACGCGACAATTCGATGTCGCGGCGGTTCTCTCCGGGGGCCGCGCGGCGCTCAGACCGTGTGCGCGAGGTCCGCGGCGCTCGTAAACGAGTCCGCGTAGAACTCGTCGGCGGGCAGGCCGTGGTGCTGCGTGAAGTCGCGCTGCGCGGATTCGACCATCACCGGCGCGCCGCACGCGTACACCTGGTAGCCGGACAGATCGGGCAGATCCTCGATCACCGCGCGGTGCACGAAGCCCGTGCGGCCCGTCCACGCGTCGCTCGCGTCCGGCTCGGAGAGCACCGGCACGAACTTGAAGTTCGGGATCTCCTTCGCCCATTGCTCGGCGATGTCGAGCAGATACAGATCCTTCTTGCGGCGCGCGCCCCAGTAGAGCGTCATCGGGCGCTCGAGCTTCGCGTGATGCGCGTGCTCGATGATCGCCTTGATCGGCGCGAAGCCCGTGCCGGACGCGAGCAGCACGATCGGCTTGTCCGAATCCTCGCGCAGGAAGAACGTGCCGAGCGGGCCTTCGAAGCGCAGGATGTCGCGCTCCTTCATCGCACCGAACACGTGATCGGTGAACTTGCCGCCCGGCATGTGGCGGATGTGCAGCTCGATCGGGCCTTCCTCGTGCGGCGCGGTCGCCATCGAGTAGCTGCGGCGCGCGCCGTCCTTGAGGATGAACTCGATGTACTGGCCGGCGAGATACAGCAGGCGCTCGTTCGCGGGCAGTTGCAGCTTCAGCACGATCACGTCGTCCGCGCGGCGCTCGAGCGCCGCGACGCGGCACGGCAGCTTCTTCATCTGGACGCCGTCGACGCCCGCGATCTCGCGCACGTCGACTTCGAGGTCGCTCTGCGGCTTCGAGCAGCACAGGAGCGCGAGGCCGCGCGTGCGCTCGTCGTTCGACAGCGCCGACGCGGAGTGCGGCCCCTGCTCGAACTGGCCTTGCACGACCGTGCCCTTGCACGAGCCGCACGCGCCGTTCTTGCAGCCGTAGGGCAAATGGACGTTCTGACGCAGCGCCGCCGCGAGCACGGTTTCGTCGGCCTCGACCTGGAACTGCCGGCCGCTTTGCTTGAGGGTTACGTTAAAAGCCATAAGTCGTTGAGAACAAAAAGTGGGGACCGTGCAACGCGCGCACGGCGGCTACAATGCATTCCTACGGATCAATCGATACACCATGATTGCGACACGAATCCTGCGCCGGCCGCGCGTATTGATCGTCGGCTGCGGCGACGTCGGCATGCGCTGCGCCGCTCAGCTGCGCGCGCGGCGCCAGAACCTGCGCCTCGTCGCGCTGACGAGCCGGCGCTCGCGCTGCGCCGAACTGCGGGCGGCGGGCGTCGTGCCCGTCGTCGGCGATCTGGACGAGCGCGCGACGCTCAAGCGGATCGCGCGCGTCGCGCACGTCGTGCTGCATCTCGCGCCGCCTCAGGCCACCGGCGATGCCGATCGCAGGACGCAGGCGCTCGTCGCCGCGCTCGCGTCGCCGCGGCGGCCGTCGCGTCAGCTCGCGCCGGCGTACGGCAGGCTGCGCGCGGGGCGGGCCGCTGCCAGATCGGCTCGGCCGCCTTTTCGGGCAGCGCGTATTGTAACCGACGCCCTGTCGCGTCCCGTCGTCGTCTACGCGAGCACGAGCGGCGTTTACGGCGATTGCGGCGGCGCGCGGGTTGACGAAACGCGTGCCGTGCGGCCTGCGAATCCGCGCGCGCGACGGCGCGTGTCGGCCGAACGCCAACTGCGCCGCGCGACCGCGCGCGGCGCGCTGTCCGCGCGCATCGTGCGGATTCCGGGCATCTACGCGGCAAACCGGCTGCCGCTCGCGCGGCTCGAGAAGGGCACGCCAGCCCTCGTCGAGGCCGACGACGTCTACACCAACCATATCCATGCCGACGATCTCGCGTCGATCCTGTTGCGCGCCGCCGCGCGCGGCAAGCCTGCGCGGGTCGTCCACGCGAGCGACGACACCGAGCTGAAGATGGGGGATTACTTCGAGCGAGTCGCGCGCGCGTTCGGCATGCGCAGCCCGCCTCGCATCACGCGCGCCGAAGCCGAACGGCAACTCGAGCCGATGCTGCTGTCGTTCATGCGCGAGTCGCGGCGGCTCGCGAACGCGAGGATGAAGCGCGAATTGCGCGTCGCGCTGCGCTATCCGAGCGTCGACGACTTTCTGCGCACGGTCGCCGCGCCGCGCGCGATCATCAAGTGATCGCCGGCAACGCCTCGATCAGCAGGAAGCACAGCAGCGCGCCGATCAGCGCACCGATCAGACTCGGATGATATTTGCGCTTCAGGTGCATCGCGGTGAGCAGCCCGCCGATGATGATCGCGCCGAGCCCGGCGAACGCCAGGATCACGGACGAAATTTCGATCGGATTGTTGATGGTCATGATGTCCCCCCAAACCTGGAACGTATTGTGGTTTTGTATCGAGTATAGCGGGGCTTGATGACGTTGCCATGCTGCAACGCGGCATGGCTCGGATGGCCGAACGGCGGCCGTTCGGGCTTACCCTGACAGGGTTTTCGCTGTGTCGCGCAACGCGGCCAGGTCGTGCTCGCCGAGCCAGCGCCACGCGCCTTCGGCGAGATCCGCCGGCAGCGCGAAGCCGCCGATGCGCGCGCGGTGCAGCGCCTCGACGCGGTTGCTCGCCGCCGCGACCATTCGTTTAACTTGGTGATATTTCCCTTCGGCGACCGTCAGTTCGAGGAGTCGTTCTCCTCGGGCCGTCGCGGCGAGCGCCGCGAGCGGCTGCGATTCGCCGTGCAGCAGCACGCCCGCGCGCAGCGCGTCGAGCTGTGCGTCGTCGAGCGGGTGGCGCACCGTCGCGATATAAGTCTTCGGCACCTTGCGCTTCGGCGACGTGTACGCGTGGACGAACTGGCCGTCGTCGGACAGCAGCAGCAGGCCGGTCGTGTCCTGGTCGAGGCGGCCGACGCACTGGACGCCGCGCTCGGCGAACTGCGGCGGCAGCAGGCTGAAGACGCTCGCATGATGTTGCGGCTCGCGCGAGCATTCGTAACCCGCCGGCTTGTTGAGGACGACGTACGCGCGCGCGTGGTACGGCCACGCGACGCCGTCGACTTCGAACACGAGCCGGGCGGTGTCGAACGGCGCGTGCGCGTCGGTGCACGCCGCGCCGGCGACGGCGACGCGTCCCGCTTCGACGAGCGCGCGGCACTGGCGGCGCGAACCGAAGCCTTGCGTGAACAGAATGCTTTCGAGATTCATGGCGCGCGCATTGTACCAAGCGCATCGGACGCGGATCGGGCAAACGGCGCGCGGCGCGCTCGGGCGCAAGCGGGCGCGAGGGCTGGTAAGCTCGGGGCCCCGCGGCCGCGCCTCGCGCGACCGCCATTCCTCGTTCGAACGAAGGCAACCTATGACCATGACAATGACTTCCGCCGCGCGGCGCGGCCTCGCCGCCGCGTTCGCACTCGCGCTGTCGAGCGTCGCGTTCGCGCACGCGAAACCCGAAAAGACCGATCCGCCCGCGAACGCGGCGGTCGCCACGCCGCAGGCCGTGTCGATCGACTTTACCGAGACGCTCGAGCCGGCGTTCAGCTCGATCGTCGTCGTCGACGCGGCGGGCGCGCCGGCCCAGGCCGCGAAGGCGGTCGTCGACGCGACCGATCGCAAGCGCATGTCGGTCGCGCTCAAGCCGCTGCAAGCGGGCGCGTACACGGTGAAGTGGGTGGCGGTCGCAACCGACGGCCACCGCACGCAGGGCAGCTACAGGTTCACCGTGAAATAAGCCGGCCGCCCGGCGATGCACCGCCGCGGCGTTCGCACGCGCGGCGGCATGGGGCGCATTCGGATGTTCCCGATCCGCCGTCCGGAATCGTCCGGCAGCGCTTCGTTTTCGCGGAAGCGGTCAATTTGATTCGATCTGCTCGGTCGTCGTCTTGCCGGATCGATTCAATGACGCTCGATTTTGAAAATATGCCGTCTCGTTCAAGGCGAATCACGCAAAGCGAGCGAAGTTCGCTCGAAAGAATCGCTCGCGCATTACGCATGCCGACGAACGTGACGACCGCCGCCGCGACGCGAAGAACGATCGCACGATGCGGCTCACCGCCCCGACGGCGCGTGGCAAGCCTCTTCATTCTTTCCGTCGCCGAATGTCTCGCGGCCGAACGCCGTCGTGCCGCGCGCGCGGCGGGGCGTGCGGCGGCGGGGCGCAACGAAGCGCAACTGCCGCGACGCGCTCAGCGCAGCCGCGTGACGACGGCGCGTGCGCCGAGCGCCGGCGCATCGCCGCGATCGCCGACGACGCGCGGTCCGATCCGTATCCGCTCTTTCAGGAAGTCGAGCATCGCGTGCACGCGCTTCGGCAGATGCTCGCTCGGCCCGACGAACACAGCGTTGATCACTTCCTCGTCGCCGGGATTGAACGCTTCGAGCACCGGCACGAGGCGCCCGGCGTCGACGTCCGCGCAGACGTGAGAGCGCGCGAGCCGCGCGAGCCCGAGCCCGCAGAGGGCCGCGTCGCGGATGCTCTCGCCGTCGCCGAGCAGCAGGCTGCCGCCGGACGGCAGCAGGCGCTGGCCGTCCGCGACGACGAACGGCCATGCCTTCGCGTTGCCGCTCAGGCCGATGCGGTTGTGGCGATCGAGATCGTCGGGCGTCTCGGGTGCGCCGTTGCGCTCGAAATACGCGGGCGAGCCGACGACGACCATCCGGCTGCCGCCGAGCTTGCGCGTCACGAGCCGCGAATCGTCGAGCGCGCCCGCGCGGATCGCGATGTCGCTGCGGTCGTCGAGCAGATCGACCACCGTGTCCGACAGCACGATGTCGAGCGTGATGTCCGGATAGCGGCGCTGGAACTCCGGCAACAGCGGCAACAGATGATGCTTGCCGAACGGCACGTGCGAATTGATCCGCAGGCGTCCCTGCGCAATCGCGCCGCGCGTCGCTTCGCGCTCGGCGTCGGCGATGTCCTCGAGGATGCGCACGCACCGCTCGTAAAACGCGGCGCCTTCGGGCGTGAGTTGCAGCTTGCGCGTCGTGCGGTTCACGAGGCGCACGCCGAGCCTCGTCTCGAGCCGTTGAATGAACTTGCTGATCGCCGACGGCGTCATGTCGAGCCGTCGTCCCGCCGCTGAAAATCCGCACGACTCGATTACCTGAACGAAGACGGCCATCTCGGAGAAACGATTGACCTCGCGCATGGAATGGACGATTTGACGAGCTTTTAAATGGACGAATCCTAGTATATCCGCGACTTGTTTTCGCATTCGCGGGATTTTCTTATTTTCATCTTCGTCGATTTTCATCGGTACGTTGCCGATCGTTTATCCCGCCTCGCGCGCTTCGTATCGGCGATTCGTTGCCGAGGCGGACGTCTCGAACGACGTGGACGCGCTGATGTGCCGATGCGTCAATTCGCCGGCTCGAAGCGGCGGCGGCGTCCGGTTTCGCGCACCGCGTCGATCAGCGCGGCGCTCGCGGGCGTCGGCCGCTGCGAGAACGCGTAGAAGCGCGCGGCGGGCAGCGCGGGCAGGCCGTCGCCCGGTCCGCATTCGCGCAGGCCGTCGCGCAGCTGACTGCGCGCGACGGCGGTGACGGCGAACCCCGCGAGCGCCGCCGACACGCAGCCCGCCATGCTGGCGCTTTCGAACACGATGCGAAACGGCCGCAGCGCGGCGCCGAGTGCGGCGATCGCCGCTTCGCGGTAGACGCAAGGCTCCGGAAAGAGCGCGAGCGGCAGCGCGTCGGCCGCGTCGAGCGCGGCGTCCGACGCGCACGCCCATACGAGCGGCTCCTCCCACAGCAGTTCGCCGGCTTCGTCGATGCGACGGCAGCGCTTGCCGAACACGACGTCGATGCGGCCCGACGTCTGCTGGCGCAGCAGATCCGCGGTGATGCCGACTTTGAGCTCGATCGCCGCTTGCGGATGCCGGCGGCGAAACGCGTGCAGCACCTGCGGCAGCCACGCGCTCGCGAAATCCTCGGACGCGCCGACGCGCAGCCGCCCGTGCAGCGCCGAGCCGCGCAGCCGCGCGCGCGCTTCGCGTTCCATCGCGACGATGTTGCGTGCGTACGCATAGAGCGTCTCGCCCGCGGGCGTGAGCTCGAGGCGACGCGTCGTGCGGGCGAGCAGCACGACGCCCGCCGCCTGCTCGAGCCGCTTGATGTGCCCGCTGACCGCCGACGGCGTGAGCGCCAGATGCTCGGCGGCGGGCGCGAAGCCGCGACGCTCGACGACTTCGAGGAACGTGCGCAGCAGCACGATGTCGAGCGACATCGACGGCGAATCCGACGGCGTATCCATGCGGGCAACCCATTCAATGCGATATTCGAATAATAGACGATGATTCTTTGTGAATCGTGATGAGCGATCGATCTACGATCGGCGTGACCTGACGATCGACGGAGGCCACGATGCCCGGCTATGCGTTTGCGACGACTCCCTTGCTGGACGTCGCGTATCTCGAATGGAACCCGGGCGGCGCGCGCGCCGCCGTGCTGCTGCACGGCTGGCCGGACAGCCCGGCATGCTGGAAAGCGGTCGCGCCCGCGCTCGCCCGCGCCGGATATCGCGTGCTCGCGCCCGCGCTGCGGGGCTTCGCGCCGACCCGCTTTCGCGACGCGGCGACGCCGCGCAGCGGGCAGCTCGCCGCACTCGGGCGCGATCTGCTCGATTTCGTCGACGCGCTGCGGCTCGAGCGCCCGGTGCTCGTCGGACACGACTGGGGCGCGCGAGCCGCGGCGAACGCATGCGGGCTGCGCGAGCGGACCGCGTCGCATCTCGTGATGCTGTCGGTCGGCTACGGCACGAACGATCCGAATCAGCCGCTGTCGCTGCAGCAGGCGCGCAACTACTGGTATCACTGGTTCATGGCGACGCCGCGCGGGGAGCGGGCGGTGCGCGACGACCGCCGGGCGTTCGCGCGCGCGATGTGGGACACGTGGGCGCCGGCCGGCTGGTACGCGCCGGGCGATTTCAACGAGGCGGCGATCGCGTTCGATGCGCCCGACTGGGCGGACGTCGTGCTGCATTCGTACCGGCATCGCTGGGGCTTCGCGAGCGGCGATGCCGCCTATGCGGACGACGAAGCGCGGCTGAATCCCGCGCCCGTTTTGTCCGTGCCGACGCTCGTGCTGCACGGCGGCGCGGACACCTGCAATCACCCGGACAGTTCCGCGTCGCGCGAGCGCTTCTTCGCGGGACGCTACGAGCGCGCCGTGCTCGACGGCGTCGGCCATTTTCCGCAGCGGGAGGCGGCGGCGCGGGTTGCACAAGCGATCTCGACGTTCTGCGCGGATGCCTGAGCGCGGCGGGGCGACGGCGCGCGACGGTTGATGCGTGGCCGTTTCACGTTGCTTGCTGTCTGTCGTCTGTCGACCGTCGACCGTCGACCGTCGAGCGGGCGCGTCAGCTGTCGAGCCGCTTCGTTCAGTCCTCGACCGCGCCCGCATTCAGCCGTCGCTCGGACAACTGACGTCATGACGGCGGCAGCGCGTCGATGCGCGACAGCGCTTCGAGTGTGCCCGCATCGGGCGGGCGCCGGTACGGCACGTCGAGCATGCTCGACAGCGTGCCATTGCGGATGCGGCCGCTCGCGCAACGCGAGCTCGCCGTCGTGCTCGCCCCAGCCTTCGTCGAGTACGCGGTAGCGCCAGCCCGTTCGCCCGCTTTGCCGGGCGCGCGCGGACATTTGGGGGAACCCGAAGCGTGCGTTGAGCTTCCGGCGCGGCTGCCGCGACTGCGGCACCTGCGGCGTCGCGCCGCCGAGCGTGCAGACGTCGCCGATGCGTGCGTCGCGCGCGATGATGCCGCGCGTCGACAGGTTCTCGCCGAATGCGCTCGGCCGCGCGAGCACGTCGCGCATGCCGATTCCGGCCGCTCACGACGGCTGGTGATCGAACGCGTAGCGATGAACCGCCTTGTCGGGGCCGCCATGATGCTTGCGAGCGGCCTGCTCGTCACCGGCGAATCCCGTTTGGCCGAGCCGAAGCCGATCGCGCGCCGGTTGCTTGTCGATCGCGCTCGCCCGCGGCGTGCACGCGAGCGGTTCAATGGCGGCGATCAGCCGCGCGTCGAGCTTGGCGTTTACGGGTTGCATGCGCGCCGATCCGTTGATGCGCGCCCTGTCTCGCGCAGCGCGTCGAGCGCTGCGGCAAGCTCGCGCGTCCGGTCTTCGTTCGATGGCCGCAGCGGCTCGCGCGGCTCGTCCGCGTCGAAGCCGGCAGCGCTCAACGGGACCAGTTTCGGACGTTTGCGTGCGACGCAAGATTCCCCCGGTGCGCAGACGTCGCGTGCGACGCGTGACGAAGGGATGGGGCGATGGCCGCCGAGCCGGTGACGGGTGGCGCCCGGTGTGGGCGAATCGGAGCGAGCGGGAGTGCGACGGCGCACGCGCGAGCGGCGGCGGGAACGAGTAGCGGCGGGCCCGAATGAAAAAGCCCCGCGCTGCTGGTGTCAGGCGGGGCTCGATGCGGTGGCACGGTGGCGAAAAGCGTGTTCGCCGGCGGCCGGCGCCGCGATGAGCATCGGCGCGCTGCGCGCGATGCTTCGATGTCTGTTTGGTGCCCAGGGCCGGAATCGAACCGGCACGCCTTGCGGCGGGGGATTTTGAGTCCCCTGCGTCTACCAATTTCACCACCTGGGCAAACCTGCGCCGCGCATGCGATTGCGCGCGGCGGAAACGCGGATTATCACTGAAATTCCCCATGTGGGCAAGCATCCGGCTGACGGCGTCGCGCAGGTGTGCGGCCCAACGGCTCAACGGCTCAACGGCTCAGATAGACGAACGCACCGTGCGTCACGATCCCCATCACGCTCGCGCGCTGGTCGAGCCCGACGTGATCGGCGGCGCTCGTGTTGACGATGCCGTTCGGCACGACGAGCTCGTGCGCGCGTTCGAGCTCGGCGCGCAGCGCCGTGCGGAATGCCGGCGTGCCCGGCTGCGCGGTTTTCTGCGCGCGGCTGACCGCGTCCGCGAGGCGCGGGTAGACGCCCGCCGCGTCGCCCGCGAACTGCGTGACCGTGTCGCGCCCATACTTCGCCTCGTACGCGTCGACGAACGCGAGCGCCGCCTGCTTCGCCGGATGGTCGGCGGGCAGCGTGCGCGCGACGACGACGGGCTGCGTCGGAAACAGCGTGCCTTCGACGTCCTTGCCCCCGAGCCGCAGGAACTCGGGCGTCGCGATCCCGTGCGTCTGGTAGATCGGCCCTTTGTAGCCGCGCTCGATCAGCGTGCGCTGCGGCAGCACGGTCGGCGTGCCCGCGCCCGCGATCAGGATCGCGTCCGGCTTCGCCGCGATCAGCTTCAAGGCCTGGCCCGTCACGCTCGCGTCGGTGCGGTTGTAGCGCTCGGTCGCGACGATCTTCAGCTTGCGCAGCTCGGCCAAGCGCGTGAATTCGTCGAGCCAGCTGTCGCCGTAGCTGTCCGCGAAGCCGATGAAGCCGACCGTCTTCACGCCGTGGCTCGCCATGTGGCGGGTCAGCACGTCGGCCATCGCGCGGTCGCTCTGCGCCATCTTGAACGCCCACACGCGATTGCCCTGCTGCGGCTCGACGATCGATCCGGAGCCGATCAGCGTGATCATCGGCGTCTGCGCGGCGGCGACGGGATCGAGCGCGGCAAGCGCCGCCGGCGTGATGTTCGGCCCGACGACGACGTCGACCTTGTCCTCCGTCACGAGCTTGCGGATGTTGCGCACGGCGATGCCCGGGTCGGACGCGTCGTCGAGCACGATCACCCGCAGCTTCTGTCCGGCGATCGTTTTCGGCCACATCAGGATCGCGTTCTTGCTGGTCTGGCCGATCGTCGCGGCGGGGCCCGTCGTCGACAGATCCACGCCGACCGTCAGATCGGCGCGCGCCGCGGCGCTGACGAGCGCGAGCGCGGCGCACGCGGCCGCGCGGCGCAACAGGCGGGTTGGCTTCATCCCGAAAGTCTCCATGCCGGTTCGAGGCGGCGCGCGAGCGCGAAGCGCCGCCGCGCTTCGCCGCCCGCGCGCCGGGCGTCACAGCTCGTAGGTTTCGGCCTCGCCCTTGAGCGCGGTCTCGACGAGCTTGCGGTTGAGCGTCGGCGACAGCAGCTCGACGAGCGTATAGATGTAGCCGCGCAGATACGCACCCTGCTTGAGCGCGACGCGCGTCACGTTGCTGCCGAACAGGTGCCCGACCGGGATCGCGCGCAGATTGCGGTCGCGCTCCGGATTGAACGCGATGTCCGCCATGATGCCGACGCCGAGCCCGAGCTCGACGTAGGTCTTGATCACGTCAGCGTCGATCGCCTCGAGCACGATGTCGGGCGTGAGGCGGTGCAGCGCGAACGCCTGGTTGATCTTCTTGCGGCCGGCGAACGCGTCGTCGTACGTGATGAGCGGGAATTGCGCGAGATCGTCGAGCGACAGCGTCTTGCGCTCGAGGAGCGGGTGGTCGGCCGGCACGACGGCCGCGTGATGCCACTGGAAGCAGGGCAGCGACACGAGCTCCTTGTAGTCGGCGATCGCCTCCGTCGCGACCGCGAGATCCGCCTGATCGTGGATCACCATTTCGGCGACCTGCGTCGGGCTGCCTTGCAGGATCGACAGGTGGACCTTCGGGAAGCGCTTCTTGAACTCGGCGATCGCGGCGGGCAGCGAATAGCGGGCCTGCGTGTGCGTGGCCGCGATCGTCAGGTTGCCCTGGTCCTGCGCGGCGTAATCCTTTCCGACCCTTTTAAGGCTTTCGACCTCCTGGAGTATCCGCTCGACCGACGCCAGGATGATCCGCCCCGGCTCGGTCAGCGAGCGCACGCGCTTGCCGTGGCGCGTGAAGATTTCGACGCCGAGCTCGTCCTCGAGCTCGATGATGGCCTTCGAGACCCCCGGCTGCGACGTGTACAGCGCCTTCGCGGCTTCCGTGAGGTTGAAATTCTGGCGGACGGCCTCGCGCACGAAACGAAATTGGTGCAGGTTCATTTATAACCCTTCCGCATATCAACAGAATTTTTTAGTCGTTTGAAATATAAAGCGAGTTTATTACGATTGCCCCGTGTTTTTCAAATATGGATATCTGTAATCGTCATTTGCAAATGACCGGCCGGGCGGATGGCCGGCTCGGCGCGGGCGGTGCAGGATTCGGGCGCGGCGTGGCTAGGACGCCGCGCGGTCATATCGAGCAAACCCTGGGGTCCCCGAATGTACCAGTACGATCAGTACGATCAAACGATCGTCGACGAGCGCGTCGCGCAGTACCGCGACCAGGTCCGCCGCCGCTTGTCAGGAGAATTGAGCGAGGACGAGTTCCGTCCGCTGCGGCTGCAGAACGGCCTGTACATGCAGCGCCACGCGTACATGCACCGCATCGCGATTCCGTACGGCAATCTCCGTAGCGACCAGCTGCGCGTGCTCGCCCGCATCGCGCGCGAGCACGACCGCGGCTACGGCCACTTCTCGACGCGCTCGAACATCCAGTTCAACTGGGTGACGCTCGAGGACACGCCCGAGATCCTCGCGAAGCTCGCGTCGGTGCAGATGCACGCGATCCAGACGTCGGGCAACTGCATCCGCAACATCACCGCCGACCAGTTCGCGGGCGTGGCGCAGGACGAGGAGATCGATCCGCGTCCGTGGGCCGAGATCCTGCGCCAATGGTCGACGTTTCATCCCGAATTCGCGTGGCTGCCGCGCAAGTTCAAGATCGCGGTGTCCGGCTCGAAGGCCGACCGCGCGGCCGTGCAGATCCACGATCTCGGCGTCTACCTGAAGAGGAACGAGGCGGGCGAAGTGGTCGCGAGCATCCTCGCGGGCGGCGGCCTCGGCCGCACGCCGATCGTCGGCGCGATCATCCGCGAGAACCTGCCGTGGCAGCACCTCATCACGTATTGCGAGGCGGTGCTGCGCGTCTACAACCGCTACGGCCGCCGCGACAACCTGTACAAGGCGCGCATCAAGATCCTCGTGAAGGCGCTGTCGCCCGCGAAGTTCGCGCAGCAGGTCGAAGAGGAGTGGCAGCATCTGAAGGACGGCCCGTCGACGCTCACGCAGGAGGAGCTCGAGCGCGTGTCGCGGTACTTCGAGCCGCCCGTCTACGAGAAGCTCGCCGACACCGACGCGTCGTTCGAGCAGCATCTGCTCGAAAACCGCGCGTTCGCGCGCTGGGTCGAGCGCAACGTCGCGCCGCACAAGGTGCCGGGCTACGCGGCCGTCACGCTGTCGCTGAAGAACCACCGCGTCGCGCCCGGCGACGCGAGCGCCGAGCAGATGGAGCAGGTCGCCGACTGGGCCGACGCGTATTCGTTCGGCGAGCTGCGCGTGTCGCACGAGCAGAACCTGATTCTCGCGAACGTGAAGAAGCGTGACCTGTTCGCGGTGTGGGAGAAGGCGAAGGCGGCCGGTTTCGCGACGCCGAACGTCGGCCTCCTGACCGACATCATCGCCTGCCCGGGCGGCGATTTCTGCTCGCTCGCGAACGCGAAGTCGATTCCGATCGCGCTCGCGATCCAGCAGCGCTTCGACGATCTCGACTACGTGCACGACCTCGGCGACGTGTCGCTCAACATCTCGGGCTGCATGAACTCGTGCGGGCACCACCACGTCGGCAACATCGGCATTCTCGGCGTCGACAAGGACGGCGCCGAGTGGTACCAGGTGTCGCTCGGCGGCGAGCAGGGCACCGGCGCGGGCGGCGCGCGTCTCGGCCGCGTGATCGGCCCGTCGTTCTCCGCGGAGGAAGTGCCGGACGTGATCTCGAAGCTGATCGACACGTTCGTCGAGTCGCGCATCGACGGCGAGCGCTTCATCGACACGTACGATCGCATCGGCATCGCGCCGTTCAAGGAGCGCGTCTACGCGGCGCGCCAGACCGCGCACGCGTAACCCAGCGTAGAGGAATCAGCAGATGGCTTTGATTATCAAGAATCGCGAAGTGGCCGACGACGCCTGGCAAGTCGTGCGCGCGGCCGAAGACGGCGCGCTGCCCGCCGTCGACGCGCTGCCGGCCGGCAAGGTGCTCGTGCCGCTCGCGTTGTGGCAGGCCGGGCGCGACGCGCTCGTCGCCGCGAAGCGCAAGGACGAGCTCGGCGTGTGGCTCGCGCCCGACAGCGAACCCGCCGACCTCGCGGCGGATTTCGACCGCATCGCGGTGATCGGCGTCGAATTCCCGCGTTTCGCGGACGGCCGCGGCTACAGCATCGCGCGCCTGTTGCGCGAGCGCCACGGCTGGACGGGCGAGCTGCGCGCGATCGGCGACGTGCTGCGCGACCAGTTGCTCTACATGTCGCGCTGCGGCTTCGATGCGTTCGCGGTGCGCGCGGACAAGGACATCCGCGACGCGCTGAACGCGTTCGGCGAGTTCTCGCAGCGCTACCAGGGCGCATTCGACGAGCCGGCGCCGCTGTTCCGCCGCCGCGCCGCGGCGGCCGACGCGAAGGTGAGCGCATGAGCGCCGCCGACGCCACGACGCTGCCCCCGGCGCTCGCCGCGAAGATCGAACGGCTCGACGCGCTGCTCGCGCAGATCGCCGAGCGCCATCCGAAGGTGAAGTTCGCGAGCAGCCTCGCGGCGGAAGACATGCTCGTCACGCACGCGATCCTGTCGAAGGGCGTGGCGATCGGCGTCTTCTCGCTGAACACGGGCCGCCTGCATGCGGAGACGCTCGACATGATCGAGCGCGTGCGCGAGCGCTACGGCTACGAGATCGAGCAGTTCCATCCGCGGCAGGACGCGGTCGACGCGTACGTCGCCGACCACGGCCTGAATGCGTTCTACGAGAGCGTCGAGCTGCGCAAAGCGTGCTGCAACATCCGCAAGGTCGAGCCGCTGAACCGCGCGCTCGCGGACGTCGACGCATGGGTAACCGGCCAGCGGCGCGAGCAGTCGGTCACGCGCGCGGAGCTGCACGAGCAAGAGCAGGACGACGCGCGCGGGATCGCGAAGTACAACCCGCTCGCCGACTGGACGGAAAGCGACGTGTGGGCGTACCTTACGGCGTTTGACGTGCCGGTGAACCCGCTGCATGCGCGCGGCTACCCGAGCATCGGCTGCGAGCCGTGCACGCGCGCGATCCGCCCCGGCGAGGACAGCCGCGCGGGCCGCTGGTGGTGGGAGTCGCGCGATACGAAGGAGTGCGGGCTGCACATTTCGATCACGCCGATTCCGGCGAGCGCCGAGGCCGGCGCCGCGCACTGAGCACCTTACAAAATACTGATATTGCGCCGCCCGCGACTGCGGGCGGCCCAAACCCGGAAGAGAGAAGGACTGAAATCATGAGCACGACGCTCGAGCAATCCGCCGTTGCCCCGCCCGCCGGTGACGCCGCCCGCATGGGCCATCTCGACTGGCTCGAGGCCGAGTCGATCCACATCCTGCGCGAGCTCGTCGCCGAATGCAGCAAGCCGGCGCTGCTGTTCTCGGGCGGCAAGGATTCGGTCGTCGTGCTGCACCTCGCGCTGAAGGCGTTCGGGCTCGGCGCGAACCGCAAGACGGCGCTGCCGTTCCCGCTCGTGCACATCGACACGGGCCACAACTACGGCGAAGTGATCGACTTCCGCGATCGCCGCGCGCAGGAGATCGGCGCCGAGCTCGTGGTCGGCCATGTCGAGGATTCGATCAAGCGCGGCACCGTCGTGCTGCGCCGCGAAACCGATTCGCGCAACGCCGCGCAGGCCGTCACGCTGCTCGAGACGATCGAGCAGCACGGTTTCACCGCGATGATCGGCGGCGCGCGCCGCGACGAGGAGAAAGCGCGCGCGAAGGAGCGGATCTTCTCGTTCCGCGACGAATTCGGCCAATGGGACCCGAAGGCGCAGCGCCCGGAACTGTGGAGCCTCTACAACGCACGCCTGCACAAGGGCGAGCACCTGCGCGTGTTCCCGATCTCGAACTGGACCGAGCTCGACGTGTGGCAGTACATCGCGCGCGAGAAGCTCGAGCTGCCGTCGATCTACTACGCGCACCAGCGCGAGATCGTGCGCCGCAACGGCCTGCTCGTGCCCGTTACGCCGCTCACGCCGATGCGCGAGGGCGAGACGAGCGAAATCGCTCAAGTGCGCTTCCGCACGGTCGGCGACATTTCGTGCACGTGCCCGGTCGAGAGCGACGCGGACGGCGTCGAGAAGATCATCGCCGAGACGGCCGTGACCGAGATCACCGAGCGCGGCGCGACCCGGATGGACGACCAGACGTCCGAGGCCGCGATGGAGCAGCGCAAGAAGCAGGGCTATTTCTGACGCACGCGAGGACATCCACATCATGAGCATCATCGAGAACAACGAAGACCTCGGCGTGCTGCGCTTCATCACCGCGGGCAGCGTCGATGACGGCAAGAGCACGCTGATCGGCCGCCTGCTGTACGACAGCAAGGCCGTGCTGTCCGACCAGCTTTCCGCGCTGTCGCGCGCGAAGAACAAGCGCACGGTGGGCGACGAGCTCGACCTCGCGCTCCTGACCGACGGGCTGGAAGCCGAGCGCGAGCAGGGCATCACGATCGACGTCGCGTACCGCTATTTCGCGACCGCGAAGCGCAAGTTCATCATCGCCGACACGCCGGGCCACGAGCAGTACACGCGCAACATGGTGACGGGCGCGTCGACGGCGCACGCGGCGATCATCCTGATCGACGCGACGCGTGTGACGTTCGAGGGCGGCCTCGCGCAGTTGCTGCCGCAGACCAAGCGCCACAGCGCGATCGTCAAGCTGCTCGACCTGCAGCACGTGATCGTCGCGATCAACAAGATGGATCTCGTCGACTACAGCGAGACGCGCTTCAACGAAATCCGCGACGCGTACGTGAAGCTCGCGCAGCAGCTCGGCTTGACCGACGTGCGCTTCGTGCCGGTGTCGGCGCTGAAGGGCGACAACATCGTCGCGGCGAGCGAGCGCATGCCGTGGTACGCGGACGAGCCGCTCCTGAACGTGCTCGAGGCGCTGCCCGTCGAGACGCAGGCGCACGACGCGCTGCGCTTCCCGGTGCAGTGGGTCGCGCGCCAGGACGGCAGCTCGGCCGACGATTTCCGCGGCTACATGGGCCGCATCGAAGCGGGCGAGGTGAAGGTGGGCGACGAGATCGTCGTGCTGCCGTCGAACCGCACGGCGACGATCGCCGAGATCGTCGCGCCGGTGCCGGGCGGCACGGCGGCGGTCGAGCGCGCGTTCGCGGGCCAGACGGTGACGATCCGCCTCGCGGAGGACGTCGACGTGTCGCGCGGCGACACGTTCGTGCCGCGCGGCGAGAGCGTGGAGCCGGCGAAGAAGCTCGAAGCGGATCTCTGCTGGTTCGACGACGCGCCGCTTTCGCCGCAACGCAAGTATTTGCTGAAGCAGACGACGAGCACCGTCTTCGCGAAGATCGGCGCGGTCAAGCAGGTGCTCGACGTGCACACGCTATCGCACGCGACCGACCGCCACGACCTGAAGATGAACGACATCGGCCGCGTCGCGCTGACGCTGCAAAAGCCGATCGTCTGCGACACGTACGACGCGCATCCGGGCACGGGCGCGTTCGTGTTGATCGACGAGGCGACCCATCACACGGTCGCAGCGGGTATGATTCGTGCGTTTTCCGCGTGACGTCGCGCGCCGCATCGGCGGTGCCCGCCGGCACGTGCGCACGAAGGGGATCGATGCAAATGGGTAAGGTGTATCTGATCGGCGCAGGGCCGGGCGCGGCGGACCTCATCACGGTGCGCGGCGCGCGCCTGCTCGCCTGCGCCGACGTCGTGCTGCACGACGCGCTCGTCGAGCCGGCGATGCTCGACCACGCGCCGCGCGCGCGCAAGATCGCGGTCGGCAAGCGCTGCGGGCAGCGCTCGAGCGCGCAGCACTTCATCAACAAGCAGATCGTCGACGCGGCGCGCGAGCACGCGGTCGTCGTGCGGCTGAAGGGCGGCGATCCGATGCTGTTCGGCCGCGCGGACGAGGAGATGCGCGCGCTCGAAGCGGCCGGCATCGATTACGAAGTCGTGCCGGGCATCACCGCGGCGCTCGCGAGCGCCGCCGCGCTCAAGCGTTCGCTGACGCTGCGCGGCGTGGCGCGCAGCGTCGCGTTCGCGACGAAAAGCCGCGCGCCGGGCAGCGACGAGATCCGCGAGCAGGTGAACGCGGATTCGCTCGTCTACTACATGGGTCGCGACAGCGCGCCCGGGATCGCGCAGCAGTTGATCGACGCGGGGCGCGCGCGCGCGACGCCGGTGGCGATCGTCGAGGCGTGCAGCACGCCGCGCGAGCGCACGCTCACGCTTACGCTCGCGGAGATGGCGGCGGGCGCGGCGCAGGCGTGGCTCGATCCGGCGCAGCCGAGCCTGTTGATGATCGGCGACGCATTCGCCGAGCGCGGGCGGCTCGCGGGCGACGCATCGGACGACGATGCGCGCAAGAACGGGATGCGCGACGCGGCCTGATCTCGGCCGCGGCTGCGGCTGCCGCGCCGCAGCGCGGCAACGATGCGCGATGCGCGATGCGCGATGCGCGATGCGCGATGCGCGATGCGCGATGCGCGATGCGCGATGCGCGATGCGCGATGCGCGATGCGCGATGCGCGATGCGCGATGCGCGATGCGCGATGCGCGTAGACTCGTCTGCCGGGTGCTTCGTTCCGCCCGACGACGCAAGTCTCTGCATGATCCACCCGCTCGCCGGCCGCAGGCGAGGCCGCGAAGAAGCCGGCCTCGTCGGCGACGCACAACCGACGACTTCGCCCGGCTACTCGTTCCGATTCGGCGCCATGTCGGCCGCGGCCGACGCCATGCGGGCCGCGGGCCGCCAGCCGATCAGTTTCGCGAGGAAATCCCACGCCATCAGCAGCGCGCCGATCGTGAACACGACGTCGCCGGGCAGGCGCATCCTGTCGGGATCGTCAGGGGGCGGCGAACGCATCAACGTCCGTCGACGGCGAACGGAACGTCGAGCCGGCATCCGAATCGATTCGGATGCGCGAACGGAGCTTGAGCGGCTTGTCCGCTGTCAAGCGGCGTTGCGGGTATCCGCCATGCGGCGGCTCGGTGATCAGGTTGGCCGGCGCATTGCCGCCACCGTGGCGTCGGTCGCCGCGTCTGAACGGGAAAGGCGGTCAGGGCGCGCGGTCGGCGCTTTGCTGCAGGCAATATCCGACGATCGCATCGAGCACCGCATCGTCCTCGCCGACCGCCGTCGCGCAGCGAATGTCGATTGCCGGATGCGCGGCGCGGCACGCGTCGATCAGTTGCGGCAGATCGCGGCGAACGTGGCCGCCCTGGCCGAAGAACACCGGGATCACGGTGATCGCGCCGCAGCCTTGCGCGGCGAGCTCGGCCGTCGCGGCGACGAGCGACGGCTCCATCAATTCGAGAAACGCGAGCACGACGGGCGCATCGGCGCCGCGCGCCGCGCGCAGCTTCGCCGCGAGGCGCTCGAACGGCTCGGCCCAGCGCGCGTCGCGCGCGCCGTGGCCGAACAGGACGATTCCGTGTTTGTTCATCGTGTTCATCGCGCTCTCCGATGACGACGCATGCGCGCGCTCAGTGCCGGTCGACCCACTTCAGCGCGAAGAGGCCGAGCGCGAGATAGATGCAGCCGGGCAGGGCGGCCGTCAGCGGCGCGGGCCACGTGTTCAGCGTGCCGATGTGCGAGAACAGCGTGTTGAAGAGCTGGAAGCTCATCCCGAGCATGATCCCGCCGAACACCTTCACGCCCACGACGCCCGCGCGCGTGTGCAGATACGCGAACGGCAGCGACAGCACGAGCATCACGAACACCGCGAACGGATACAGCAGCTTGCGCCAAAGCGCGATGTCGTAGCGCTGCGTGTCCTGCTGGTTTTCCTTCAGGTGCTGAATGTAGCGGAACAGGTTGAAGAGCGACATCCGCTCGGGCGACACGAGCAGCACCGACAGGATCTGCGGCGTCAGGTCCGAGCGCAGCGAATACTGCGGCAGCGTGACCTGCTGCGCGCGGTAGACGGGGTTCAGCGCATCGGCCGGCTGGCCGCCGCCGGCGCCCGGCAGGTTCGTGAGCTGCGTGTCGGTGACGTCCGTCAGCAGCCAGTGGCCGGGCGGCTGATAGCGGCCGCTCTTCGCGATCCGCACGTTCTGCAGGTTGAACTTCGAATCGAACTCGTAGATCCGCACGTCGCGGATCGTCGAATCGGGCGACAGCTGGCCGACGTTGACGAAGCGCGTGACGGGCTCGCCGTTGTCGCGCGCGGTCAGCGTGTCCTTCACCCAGACGCCCGACGCGAAGTTCGTCGACACCGACGAGCCGAGCGCCTCGAGCCGCACGCGCTCGGACAATTGATCCGAATACGGGCCGATGAATTCGCCGATCAGATAGGTCGCGATGACGATGGGCACGCCGATCTTCAGGAGCGAGCGCAGCGCCTGGTTCGTCGCGAGGCCGGACACGCGGAAGATCGTGAATTCCGAGTTCGCGGCCATCTGCGCGAACACGTAGATCGAGCTGATCAGCGCCGCGACCGGGATGATTTCGTAGAAGCGCGACGGCGCCTGCAGCGCGACGCGCAGCACCGCGTAGCCGAACTTGTAGTTGCCGTGGCCGACCGAGTTCAGCTCGCTGATCAGGTCGAAGAAGAAGAACAGTCCGGAGAACGCGAACAGCACGAAGATGAACGTGACGTAGATCTGCCGCGCGAAGTATCTCTCGTAGAGGCGCATCGGTCAGGCTCCCTGCGAGCGGCCGAGCGAGGCGCGCGAGAACAGTGGCCGGTTGCGCACGCGCAGCCAGAACAGGAACGCGACGACGCCGGCGGCCACGACGTGCAGCCCGACGAGCCCGACGCCGAACGGGATCTTGCCCCGTTCCATTTGCGACTGGACGACATTCAGCAGATTCGAATAGGTGAGGTAGATCAGCACGGCCATCACGAGGTTCACCGTGCGGCCGCGGCGCGGGTTCTGGTACGCGAGCGGGATCGCGAGGATCATCAGGTTGATCGCGATGAGCGGCAGCCCCGCGCGCCACGCGAATTCGGCGAGGTTCTGGTTGGTCGGATTGCGCAGCAGGTCGGGCGTCGAGGTGCCCGTCGTGGTCGGCTGGCTGACGATCTGCTTGCTCTGGATCTTCACGCCGTAGCGCTCGAACTCCATGATCTTGAAGTTCGGCTGGCCGGGCACGCCGTCGTAGCGGCGGCCGTCCTCGAGCACGATGAAGCGGTCGCCGTTCTTCATCGTCTCGGTGTGGCCCGTCTGCGACACGACGACGTTCACCTTGCCGTGCTCGGTCGTCGTGACGAACACGTTCTGCACCTTCGCCTGGTCGGGCGACATCTTCTCGATGAAGAACACGCGATTGTTCGCGGCGGACTCGCGGAACTGGCCGGGCGCGAGGAGCGAGACTTCGTCGCGCTGCTGGAAGCGCGCCTTGATGAGCTTGCTCTGCTGGTTCGACCACGGCCAGCCGACGAACGCGAAGAAGGCGATGAGGAGCACGATCGGCGTCGCGAACACGCCGATCGGCTTGATGAGCCGCGTGAGGCTCACGCCGGACGCGAGCCAGACGACCATCTCGGAATCCTTGTACCAGCGCGTGAGCACGAACAGGATCGACACGAACAGCGTGCCGACGAGGATCATCGCGAGATAGCCGATCACGGTGAGGCCGATCAGGACCAGCACGTCCTTCGGGTTCACCTCGCCGGACGCGGCGTAGCCGACGATGCGAATCATCATCGACGTCAGCATGATCGTGAGCAGCACCATGAAGACGGCGCCGGCGGTGTACGCAAGCTCGCGCTGGAGGGAGCGTTCGAAGATCATTATTGATGCGAAGAGGGCGGGAAACAGCGCACGAGTGGGGGGCGCTCACGCCGCACGGGAAAAATAGCGGATAATTGCGGCTTTCATCCTTAGCCCAGATTTTATCCGAGGACAAGCGCGATGGACTTTAGCATAAAAGGCTGTGATTGGAGCAAAGGCGCGGCGAAGGGTTTCCTGACGGGGAAATCCGACTGCATCGTGCTCGGCGTGTTCGAGGCGCAAACCTTGTCCGGCGCGGCGCTCGACATCGACGAAGCGACGAAGGGGCTCGTCTCTCGCGTGATCAAGGCGGGCGACATGGACGGCAAGCTCGGCAAGACCTTGTTTTTGCACGAGGTTTCCGGCATCGGCGCGTCGCGCGTGCTGCTCGTCGGCCTGGGCAAGCAGGATGCTTTCAGCCAGAAAGCCTACAACGACGCAGTCAAGGCCGCGTGGCGCGCGCTCCTCGGCACGAAAGTGGTCCAGATTACTTTCACGCTCGCGCAGCTGCCCGTGCCCGATCGCGCGTCCGACTGGGGCGTGCGCGCGGCGATTCTCGCGCTGCGCAACGAGACGTACAAGTTCACGCAGATGAAGAGCAAGCCGGACGCGAGCGCGCAGCCGCTCAAGCGCGTCGTGTTCAGCGTCGATCCGGCCGCCGACAAGGCGGCGAAGGTCGCCGCGAAGCAGGCCGTCGCGCTCGCGAACGGGATGGACCTGACGCGTGATCTCGGCAACCTGCCGGGCAACGTCTGTACGCCGAGCTATCTCGCGAACACCGCGAAGAAGCTCGCGAAGGACTGGGGCCTGAAGGCCGACGTGCTTGGCCTCAAGCAGATCCAGGCGCTCAAGATGGGCTCGTTCCTGTCGGTCGCGAAGGGCTCGGTCGAGCCGCCGCAATTCATCGTGCTGCAATACCAGGGGGCGGCCGCGAAGGCGGCGCCCGTCGTGCTCGTCGGCAAGGGCATCACGTTCGACTCGGGCGGCATTTCGCTCAAGCCGGGCGAGGGCATGGACGAGATGAAGTACGACATGTGCGGCGCGGGCTCGGTGCTCGGCACGATTCGCGCGGTCGCCGAAATGGGCCTGAAGCTCAACGTCGTCGCGATCGTGCCGACCTGCGAGAACATGCCGGCCGGCAACGCGAACAAGCCGGGCGACATCGTCACGAGCATGAAGGGCCTGACGATCGAGGTGCTCAACACCGACGCGGAAGGCCGCCTCATCCTGTGCGACGCGCTCACGTACGCGGAGCGCTTCAAGCCCGCCGCGGTGATCGACGTCGCGACGCTGACGGGCGCGTGCATCATCGCGCTCGGCCATCACAACACGGGCCTCTTCTCGAAGGACGACGCGCTCGCGGGCGAGCTGCTCGACGCGTCGCGCGAGGCGGGCGATCCGGCGTGGCGCCTGCCGCTCGACGACGAATACCAGGATCAGCTGAAGTCGAACTTCGCGGATCTCGCGAACATCGGCGGGCGTCCGGCCGGCAGCGTGACGGCCGCGTGCTTCCTGTCGCGCTTCGCGGAGAACTACCCGTGGGCGCACCTCGACATCGCCGGCACCGCGTGGAAGAGCGGCGCGGCGAAGGGCGCGACGGGCCGTCCCGTGCCGCTGCTCGCGCAGTTCCTGATCGATCGCGCCGGCGCGTGATGGCGCGGGGTTCGACGATCGGCGCGGCGGGGCGCGGCGAGCGATGACGCGCATCGACTTCCATACCAACGTCGGCGATTCGCTCGCGTACGCGTGCCGGCTGCTGCGCAAGGCGTATCAGGCGGGGCAGCCCGTCGTCGTGTGCGCGGAGCCCGCGCGGCTGCGCGCGCTCGACGAGCGGCTGTGGACGTTCTCGCCGCTCGATTTCATTCCGCATTGCGCGATCGACAACGCGCACGCGGCGACCACGCCGATCGTGCTGACCGCGGATCTCGAGCGCGCGTCGCATCATGGCATCCTGCTGAACCTGGGCGCGGACGTGCCGGCGCAGTTCGCGCGCTTCGAGCGGCTGCTCGAAGTGGTCGGCAACGCGCCCGACGAGCTCGCGGCCGGACGCGAGCGGTACCGGTTCTACCGCGACCGCGGCTACGCGCTCAACAACCACAAGCAGGGCGGCTAGCCCGCGCAGACGGAGGACAACCGTGGTCGAAGCCAACGAATCGTCGATTCCCGTGCTGACCGACGTGCTCGTGCCCGGCAACCCCGCGCTCGCGCGGCCGCCCGTCGCCGGGCGCGTGCAGGCGGACGCGGCGGCCGATGCGGCGGCTGATGCGGTGGCCGGTGCAGTGGCCGGTGCAGTGGCCGGTGCAGTGGCCGGTGCGGCGGGCACCGTGGAAGAGGCCCGCGCGGCCGAGCCCGCGGCGCGCGACGCGTCGCCGAGGCTCGTCGACGAGCTGCGCGCGCCGACGCACGTCGAGCCGCCGTTCGTGCCGACGCCGGATGCGCTCGCGGCCGAGCTGCCGACCGCGTATGCGGCGCCCGCGGCGTACGCCGACGAATTGCCAGCCGCGCATTTTGCGGCGGATCTCGCGCCGCCCGCTGCACTGCCGTCGTCGACGCCCGATGCGGCGCGCGCCGCGCCGCCGTATGCCGCGCCGTCGCTCGCCGCGGACCTCGAGGCGCGGCAGATCGCCGAGCGGCTGAAGAGCCGGATGACCAACTATCTGACGGGCGAGGGGCGCGGCCTCATCGAGGCGCGATGCCGCGACGCGTTGCAGGACCATGCGGGCTGGCTCGTCGGCCAGATCGCGCGCGAAGTCGCGCTTGCGCTGGAAACCGAGGTGGCGGGTTGGGTAACGGAGGAAGTCGGCGCGGCGCTCGCCCGTCGCAACGAGCACGGCAACGGCAACGGCAACGCCGCCGCATGACGGCGGGCCGGGGCGGCTCGTCGGCCGCGCTGCGCCGCACGGGGCGTGAGAGGCGGCGCGCAGGTGACGCGCTGCGTGCGCCGCCATCGCGCAATCATGCGCGAGACGCCGTCGTCGGCGTCTTGTCTTTCCATGCGGCTTACTTGAGCGTCAGTACCCAGTGCGCGAGCGTGCCGGCTTCGGCGCTCGTCAATTGCGTGTTCGCGGGCATCGGCACGCCGCCCCACACGCCGACGCTGCCCTTGACGATCGTCTGCGCGAGATAGCCGGCGGCGTCGCCGCGCGCGGCGTACTTGTCGGCGATCGCGCGGAACGACGGCCCCATCAACGTCTTGTCGATCGCATGGCACGCCATGCAGTTCTTGCGTTGCGCGAGCGCGAGCCCGTCGGACTGCTGCGCATGCGCATTTGCGGCCGCGGCAACGAGCGCGATTGCCATCAGGCGCAAGGTCGTTCTCTTCATGCTGGTCTCCGCCGGCACAGCGTCCGGCTTGGCGGTGCGCGCATTATAAAAGGAAAGGGGGCGCGAGTACGTCGCGCCCCCTTCGTCATCTTGTCGCTTTTTGTGGTTCCGCCGTGGCGGCGCGCGCTCGCGCGTCAGCCCGTCACCGCGCCCTTGTTCGCCGGGCGGGCGAGCGCCGCATACTTCGCGAGCACGCCGCGCGTGTAACGCGGCGCCGGTTGCTTCCATGCGGCGCGGCGGCGCGCCAGCTCGGCGTCGTCGACGTTCAGTTGCAGCAGCAGCTTGTGCGCGTCGATCGTGATCGAATCGCCCTCCTGCACGAGCGCGATCGTGCCGCCGACGAACGCTTCCGGCGCGACGTGGCCGACCACCATCCCCCACGTGCCGCCCGAGAAGCGGCCGTCCGTGATGAGGCCGACCGATTCGCCGAGGCCCTTGCCGATGATCGCCGACGTCGGCGCGAGCATCTCCGGCATCCCCGGGCCGCCCTGCGGGCCGAGGTAGCGCAGCACGACCACGTCGCCCGCGTTGATCTTGTCGTCGAGGATCGCCGCGAGCGCGCTCTGCTCGTCATCGAACACGCGCGCCGGGCCGGTGATGACCGGATTCTTCAGGCCGCTGATCTTCGCGACCGCGCCGTCCTCGGCGAGGTTGCCCTTCAGGATCGCGAGATGGCCTTCCTTGTACAGCGCCTGGTCGATCGGGTAGATCACCTTCTGGTCGGCGCGCGGCGCGCCCGGCACGTCCTTCAGCTCCTCGGCGATCGTGCGGCCCGTGATCGTCGTGCAATCTCCGTGCAGCAGGCCCGCGTCGAGCAGGATCTTCATCACTTGCGGAATGCCGCCCGCCGCGTGCAGGTCGGTCGCGACGTACTGGCCCGACGGCTTCAGGTCGCAGATCACCGGCACGCGTTTGCGGATGCGCTCGAAATCCTCGATCGACCATTCGATCTCGGCCGCGTGCGCGATCGCCAGATAGTGGAGCACCGCGTTCGTCGAGCCGCCGGTGGCCATGATCACCGACACCGCGTTCTCGATCGACTGCTTCGTGATGATGTCGCGCGGCTTCAGGTCGCGCTTCACCGCTTCGACGAGCACGCGCGCCGATTCGGCCGCCGAGTCGACCTTCTCCTGATCGGGATTGGCCATCGTCGACGAATACAGCAGCGACATGCCGAGCGCCTCGAACGACGAGCTCATCGTGTTCGCGGTGTACATGCCGCCGCACGAGCCCGTCGTCGGGCACGCGTTCTTTTCGACCCCTTCGAAATCTTCCTGCGACATGCGCCCGGCGGTGAACTCGCCGACCGCCTCGAACGACGACACGATCGTCAGGTCGCGGCCCTTCCAGTGGCCGGGGCGGATCGTGCCGCCGTACACGTAGATGCCCGGCACGTTGATTCGCGCGAGCGCGATCATGCCGCCCGGCATGTTCTTGTCGCAGCCGCCCACGACGACGACGCCGTCCATCCATTGGCCCTGCACGCAGGTCTCGATGCAGTCGGCGATCACCTCGCGCGACACGAGCGAGTACTTCATCCCTTCGGTGCCCATCGACATGCCGTCCGAGATCGTCGGCGTGCCGAAGATCTGCGGATTCGCGTCGGCGGCCTTGACGGCCGCGACGGCTGCGTCCGACAGGCGCTGCAGGCCCGCATTGCACGGCGTGATTGTCGAGTGGCCGTTGGCGATGCCGATCATCGGCTTGTCGAAATCGTCCTTCTGGTAGCCGAGCGCGTAATACATCGAGCGATTCGGCGAACGGGCCACGCCTTGCGTGATGTTCTTCGAGCGGCGGTTGTACGACATGGGGACTCCATCCATCGACTGGTTGACTGTGGGGCGGCGCGCTGCATCGGCGCGGTCCGGCTCAGGTGGGCAAGAATGCAGTTTCTCTTAGAGAATGTCCAATATATTATTCATCACTTATTAGGTCGATTTTCATATTAATCCGTCGGTCGACAAGGACGTGGAGAGCGATGTGACCCCTGATTTACGCCAATGGCGCTATTTCGTCGCCGTCGCCGACGAGCGGCACTTCGGCCGGGCCGCCGAGCGGCTCTCGATGACGCAGCCGCCGCTGTCGCAGGCGATTCGCGCGCTCGAGGACGCGCTCGGCGTCGCGCTGTTCGCGCGCACGAAGCGCTCGGTCGAGCTGACCGCGGTCGGCTCGGCGCTGTTGCCCGACGTGCGGCGGCTGATCGCCGCGGCCGACGCGCTGCCGCCTCTCGCGCAGAGCCTCGCGCGCGGCGAGGCGGGGTCGCTCGCGCTCGCGTTCGTGTCGACGGCCGACTACGGGCTGCTGCCGCAGCTGCTGCGCGAGTTCGGCGCGCGCTATCCGCACGTGCGCCTGCAACTGACCGAGGCGACGAGCGACGTGCAGATCGAGGAGCTCGTCGCGGGCCGCATCGACGCGGGGCTCGTGATTCCGCCCGTGCCGCCGCGCCATGCGGCGTCGCTGTCGTATCTGCCGGTGCTGCGCGAGCCGCTCGTCGTCGCGATGCCGGCCGACGCGAGCGAGGCGGCGGGCGACGCGCCCGTGCGGATCGCCGACATCGCGTCGCTGCCGCTCGTCATCTTCCCGCGTCGTTTGGCACCCGGCTTTTATGACATCATTACGGGCTGCTACGGCGCGGCGGGTGTCGCGCCGCGCATCGGCCAGGAGGCGATCCAGATGCAGACGATCGTGAGCCTCGTGTCGGCGGGCATGGGCGTCGCACTGGTGCCGCAATCGCTGCGTAACCTGCGGCGCACGGGCGTCGTCTATCGCGCGCTCGCCGCTCCGGCGCCCGTCGTCGAGACGGGCCTCGTGTGGCGCACGGGCGACGTGAGCCCGGTGCTCGCGGGCTTCATCGACGTCGTGCGCGGCGACGCGCAGCGGGTGTCGCCCTCCGATCCGCCGGCCGGCGTGCCTGGCCGGGCGCGCGCGGGCAGGCTCGCGGCGCGCCCGTGAACGTTCGCGCGGCGCGCCCGTCGAACCG
This sequence comes from Burkholderia sp. MSMB1498, assembly GCF_001526245.1. Taxonomy (NCBI): domain Bacteria; kingdom Pseudomonadati; phylum Pseudomonadota; class Betaproteobacteria; order Burkholderiales; family Burkholderiaceae; genus Burkholderia; species Burkholderia sp. MSMB1498. The sequence continues at coordinate 45,670 of NZ_LOYJ01000010.1, read as the reverse complement.
CGGTTGCCGCATGCGCGTCGCCTCGAACGTCGGCGTCGCCGTGCGTGCCGCATCGATTCAGAACCATCAACGCTAACTCATGATCATTCATCCGAATTTCGATCCCGTCGCGATTCACCTCGGCCCGCTCGCCGTGCGCTGGTACGGGCTCATGTATCTCGTCGGCTTCATCCTCGCGATCGTCGTCGGGCGGTTGCGCCTGAAGCTGCCGTACGTCGCCGCGCAAGGCTGGAGCGCGAAGGACATCGACGACATGATGTTCTACGGCGTGCTCGGCGTCGTGCTGGGCGGCCGGCTCGGCTATGTGCTGTTCTACAAGGCCGGCTACTACTTCTCGCATCCGCTCGACATCTTCCGGGTGTGGGAGGGCGGGATGTCGTTCCACGGCGGCTTCCTCGGCGTCACGTTGGCGATGGCGCTGTTCGCGTGGCAGCGCAAGCGCCACTGGCTCGAAGTGACCGACTTCGTCGCGCCGATGGTGCCGACGGGGCTCGCGGCCGGGCGTCTCGGCAATTTCATCAACGGCGAGCTGTGGGGCCGCGTGACGAGCCCCGACGCGCCGTGGGCGATGCTGTTCCCGGGCGCGTCGCGCGACGACGCCGCGTGGCTCGCCGCGCATCAGGATCTCGCGGCGAAGTGGGATCTGAACGAGGTGTTCCTGTCGCACCAGATGCTGCCGCGGCATCCGTCGCAGTTGTACGAAATCGCGCTCGAGGGCATCGCGCTCTTCATCGTGCTGTGGTTCTTCTCGCGCAGGCAGCGGCCGATGGGCGCGATCTCGGCGCTGTTCCTGATCGGGTATGGCCTCGCGCGCTTCACGGTCGAATTCGCGCGCGAGCCGGACGATTTCCTCGGTTTGCTGACGTTCGGGCTGTCGATGGGGCAGTGGCTGTCGCTGCCGATGATCATCGCGGGCGTGCTGATGATGGTCTGGGCGTATCGGCGCGGGGGCGTCGCGAAGACGGCCTGATCGAGCGGCGCCGCGCGGCTGCGTGCGATCGCGCGGCCGCCGGCCCGGCGCGAACGGCGTGGGCGGCGGGCCGCGCTTGCGCGTACGCTGATTGCGGCGCACGGCGCACGGCGCACGGCGCACGACGGGCACGGCAGACGGCACATGACGCGCGGCGTACGATGCGCACCGTGCCGATACGCGGAACGCCGGGCCTGCCTTTCACGCGCGCAACGTGCGGCCAGCGCTCGAGATCGTGATCGCGAGCAATCGAACAACCTGCGACATGCGATCGCAAGTTCCGACATGCACGAAGCGCAATAAAAAACGCCGGAGAGAAGCCGGCGTTTCGTCGACGGCGGGCGGCGCGCCACATTGCCGCCCGCGCCGCTTCATTTCACTTCATCTGCACCGAACCGTTCACGTTGACGGTCACGGTCGTCTTGCCGCCTTCGACGGCGATCGGCGCGCTCGCCTTCGCGCTGTCCATCGCGGGCGCGGCCATCGCGAACATCCGCGGATACGGCTGCACGTTGCGGCCGCTGCCGACGTTCACTTCACGGATCGAATAGTTGCTGTAGCCGAACGCGCGCGTCGCTTCCTCGGCGCGCGTGCGGAACGCCTTGATCGCTTCCGACGTGAGCTTTTGCTCGGCCGCGCGCTGCGCTTCGGGCGACAGCGAGAACGCGACGTTGGCCACCTGCATCATCGGGCTCAACTGGCCCGCGAGCTTCGACGCGGCCGCGAAGTCGTGCGACTCGAGCACGACCTCGGTGCGGCCGCGCCACGCGGAGATCTTGCCGTCACGGTCGATGCTCGGCGACACCGAGAATTCGCCCGTGCGCGCGGTGACGCCCGATACGCCGCGCGCCTGCGCGAGCGCCGCGTCCGCGCGCTTGTTCAGCTCGGCGGTCAGCGTGCCCGGATCTTTCGCCTGTTGTTCGTAGAACAGCGTGATGTCGACGACGTCCTGCGGAACATCGGTGCTCGCCTGCGCGGACAGCGACAGCACGCCCGCGGGCGGCTGCATCTGGCCCATGCTTTGCGCGCGCGCCGCGGACGGGGCGAGCGCGAAGGCGATCGGCAGCGCCGCCGCGAGCGTGACGGCAACGGCTAGAGCGGATTTTTTCGTCATTGTTGACTCCTTGAGCGTAAGCGCGCACGCGACATGCGGCGTGCGGGGCGCGGACGGACGCCGCGCTTCTTTCGAAACGCCCGGCGGATGCGGCACTGCATCTGTCGAGCGCCCGTTAGGCTGTCGAAAGCGGGCCGAGGTTCCGGCCGGCGCGGCTTCGCGCGCCGGGTCTGACAATGTTTGACGTGGCCGCCGCGTCACTTCATCAGGCGCTTCGTGATGAAGCGCCATTCTTCGGGCGTGACGGGCGTGATCGACAGCCGGTTGCCCTTCGCGAGCACGCGCATGTCGGCGAGTTCCTCGTGCTCGCGCAATGCGCCGAGGGAAACGAGCGGCGTCTTCTTGACGAAGCGCACGTCGACGAGCACCCAGCGCGGGGATTCCTGAGTCGACTTCGGATCGTGGTACGGACTTTGCGAATCGAATTGCGTCGGATCGGGGTAGGGCGTCGACGTGACTTCCGCGAGCCCCGCGATGCCGGGCTCGGGGCAGCTCGAGTGGTAGAACAGCACGCCGTCGCCGATCCGCATCGTGTCGCGCATGAAGTTGCGCGCCTGATAGTTGCGCACGCCGGTCCACGGCAAGGTTTGGTCGGCGGCGGCGGCGAGGTCGTCGATGCTCGCCTCGTCCGGTTCGGATTTCATCAGCCAGTAGCGCATGGATCGCAACGACTCGACGCAATGAAAAGGCTGCACAAAAGGAAACGGCATCGGGCTTTGCCCGATGCCGTCGAATAGGCCCCCGCCTTGGCCGCTAGGCCGGCATCCTGAACCTGAGGTTCAGAATTGGTCGCAGTTAGCAGCACTTCGGGTACATCAGACAGAGTGACGCGCGCGCCCGTGCTACAAATTTCCGCAACCGTGCACATGGCATTGGTTCAAGGAATATATGACCTTGGCGAACCAGGCAGGGAAGCTGACTTAACTGTTCGAATCACCTTTGAATTCAGCGGCTTGAACGCGATAGATCAAGCAGTGGCCGAACCTGGTGAAGCATTTTACTGCACCTCGTGCTGTGCGAGCACTGCACCGAGTTGTTCATTCATTTGATGCATTGTACGCCGGATTTCTTCCGCAGGGAACGCTTCTCCGTGACGCACGCTCTGTTGCAGCCTCAGCAGCTCCGATGCGAGCGACAGCGCGGCCATCACGGCGATGCGATCGGTGCCACGCACCGAGCTGTTCGCGCGGATCTTCGACATTTCCGCATCGACGCGCGCGACCGCCTCGACGAGCGCCGCTTCGGTTTCGGGCGAGCAGGCGAGGCGATACGCCTGGCCGAGAATCGACACTTCGATCTGCTTGGTGCTCATGCCTGTTCTCCGTGGCTCGCCGTGCCTTCGGCTTCATCGCTTGCCTGCGGCGCGAGCAGGTCGAGCTGGTTTTCCGCATCCGGCACGCTTTTCGTGCGCGGCAATTTTTCGAGAATCGCGTTGAGCTTCACTTGCGCGTCGTCGATCTTCGCCGACAGCGTGTCGCGCTCCGCTGCGAGCGCGTTGCGCTCGTCGCGCAATTGCTCGAGTTCCGAGCGCAGCGTTTGCGCCTGCGTGCGCAATTGCGCGACCTGCTCCTCGAGCGCGAGCCGTTCCGCTTGATGGCGTTGATTCAGCGCGATCAGACGGCCGATGTTTTGAGATAGGGTTTCGAGTTCGTTGAGCATGTGCTGCGTCCTCTAAAGACCCAGCATTTTAGCGCGGAATAAGCGACTTTCCGATATCTGTAACGTTTCTAGACGTAACACCCCTGCTTCTCGCCGCGAAATCTCTTCGTCGTTCGTTGATGTCGATCGTGTCGACGACACACGGCGCGACGTTTCTTGCGCTGCGTCGTCGCGCTTTCTTGACGCTGCGGCGCGCGCGCTCCTAAACTGGCGCCGCCTCGGTGCTCGCGCGCTTCGCGCGCGGTTAAACGGGAAGCAGGGCGCGACGTCCGCCGGGACCGAGCCAACCTGCGCTGCCCCCGCAACGGTAAGCGATCGCATCGAATCCGATGCAAGCCGCACTCTCGATGCGTCGGCACGGCCGGCTCGGCCGGCCGCCGGCGTGGTGCCACTGCGCGTTTCGCGCGGGAAGGCGAGGCGGTGACGTCGCGAGCCCGGATACCGGCCGCGGCGGGGAGACGGGCGCGCCCGTCTCCGTGATGCAGGGCCTGCGGGGAAGCGGGCCCCGCTGTGGCTCAACAGGATGTCGTTCATGCGTACCCGTTTCGTCCGCGCAGCGCTCGCCGCTCTGTCCGGACTGCCGTGCGTCGCGCTCGCGCAAGGCGCCGCGGCTGCTCAGCCTGCTTCAGCTGATTCTTCCGTTTCTTCTTCATCGTCTGCGATTCCAGCGGACTCCTTGTCGTCCGCGGCTCCGCCGCCTTTCGCATCCGAACCGGCGTCGGCGTCGGCAACGTCAGCGACATCGGCATCGGCATCGGCGTCGGCGTCGACAGCGACAGCGACAGCGACAGCGACAGCGACAGCGACAGCGACATCGACAGCGCCTTCGCGTTCGACGCCCGGCGCGCAGCTCGCGCCGATCGTCGTCACCGCGCAGCGCGCGCCGCAGAAGCTTGCCGACGCGATCCCGCAGACGACGCTCTTCGATGCGCAGGACATCGCCGACAGCGGCGCGACCGATCTGCCCGGCCTGCTCGCGCTCGCGCCCGGCGCGCAGATCGTGCGCAACGGCGGGCCGGGCGCGAGCGCGAGCCTTTTCCTGCGCGGCGCGCAGCCGACACAGTCGCTCGTGCTCGTCGACGGCGTGCGCGTCGATTCGGCGAGCCTCGGGCAGGCGCAGATCAGCCAGCTGCCGCTCGACCAGATCGATCGCGTCGAAGTGGTGAACGGCAACGTGTCGTCGCTGTATGGGTCCGGCGCGATCGGCGGCGTCGTGCAGGTGTTCACGAAGACGGGCGGCGATCATCCGCCGCGCTTCGATTTCTCGGCGGGCTACGGCAGCTATCACACGCAGACGCAAAGCGCGGGCGCATCGGGCCGGCTCGATGCGGACGGCCGGACGACGTTCAGCGTGTCGCTCGCGCGCTTCAAGACGGACGGCTTCTCGTCGCTCGATTCCGCGCTCAAGCCGCAGGCCAATCCGAACGCGAACGGCTATCTGAACGAAAGTGCGTCCGCGTCGCTGCGGCACCGGTTCGACGACAGGTGGGACGCCGGCGTCACGTACTTCCAGGCGAACGGCAAGGCGAGCTTCGACGACGCATACGGCGCGCCGACCGATCTGAACGATCTGTACAGCCGTGTCCAGCAGGTGTCCGCGTTCGCGAACGGCAAGCTCGCCGACTGGTGGACGACGCGCGTGAACGTGTCGAGCGGCAAGGACCGCAGCCAGTCCGCGCTGAACGGCGCATACACCGACCACTTCAATACCGACAACCGCCAGTACGCGTGGCAGAACGATTTCGCGATCGCGCGCGGCCACAAGCTTCAGGCGGGCTACGAACGGCTCGACCAGTCGTTCGAATCGAACGTGTTCGCCGCGCCCGAGCGCCACGTGAATTCCGGCTGGCTCGGCTATACCGGCCGCATCGGCGACAGCCAGTTCCAGGCGAACGTGCGCCGCGATCAATACTCCGATTTCGGCGGCGCGAACAGCTACTATCTCGGCTACGGGCTCGACGTCACCGAGCGCTGGAAGGTGTCCGCGAGCTATTCGAGCGCGTTTCGCGCACCGAGCTTCAACGATCTGTACTATCCGAACGCGGGCAATCCGTCGATCCGGCCCGAGCGCAGCCATTCGGTCGAGGCGGCCGTGCAGTATGCGTCGGATGCGGCGGGCGTCGTGCGCGTGACCGCGTTCCAGACGCGCTACACGAATCTCATCGACTATCGCCCCGGCGCGAGCGGCCCGTACTATGTGGCGCAGAACGTCGGCCGCGCGAAAGTGCAGGGTGTCGAGGGATCGTGGCAGGGGCATGTCGGCAAGACCGACGTGCGCGTTGCGGCGACGCTGCAGAACCCGGTCGATGAAACCGCCGGCCAGGATCTGAACCGGCGCGCGCGGCGCTTCGCGTCGGTGTCGGCGAATCGCTCGCTCGGCGGCTGGCGCGTCGGCGGCGAGTGGCTCGTGAGCGGCCCGCGCGACGATTACGGCAATCGTCTGGGCGGATACGGCATCGTCAATCTGTCCGCGCGCTACGACATCACAAAGTCGTGGTACGTGAGCGCGCGCATCGACAATCTGTTCGACAAGGACTACGAGCTTGCATATGCATACAACACGCCGCGGCGCGGCGCCTATGTCACGCTCGGCTGGCAGCAGCGCTGACGGCCGGCCGCGGCTTCGGCGCAGTCGGTGCCGCGCGCGCCGCTCGCGCCTTCGCGCGCGGGAGGCGGCATGAGAGCCGACGCGCGCGGCGCCGGCATGCACGCCGCGCGCGCGGCCGCGATCTGGGCCGCGCTCGCGCTCGTCGCATGCGCGGCGTTCGTCGCGTCGCTCACGCTCGGCAGCGTGCCGGTGACGCCGCTTGACGCGCTCGCGGCGCTCGCTCATCGCGCGAGCGCCGATCCGCTCGCGGCCGACATCGTCCGCACGCTGCGGCTGCCGCGCGCGCTCGCGGGCTTCGGCTGCGGCGCGCTCCTCGCGCTCGCGGGCGCATTGCTGCAGGTGCTGCTGCGCAATCCGCTCGCCGAGCCTTACGTGCTCGGCGTGTCGGGCGGCGCGGCCGCGTTCGCGCTCGTCGCGATGATCGCGGGCGGCGCATGGTGGATCGTCGACGCGGCGTCGTTCGCGGGCGCGCTCGCGTCGATCGCGTTCGTGCTCGGGCTCGCACGCCGCGAACTGTGGCGCGGCGAGCCGCGCGACGCATCGCCGCGCCTCTTGCTCACGGGCGTCGTGATCTCGGCGGGCTGGTTCGCGCTCATCACGCTGATGCTCGCGATCGCGCCCGAAGAGCGCTTGCGCGGCATCCTGTTCTGGCTGTCGGGCGACCTGAGCGGCGCGGCGTCGCCGTGGTTCGCGCTGGCGGCGCTCGCGCTCGCCGCGTTCGTCGCGTTGCCGGTCGCGCCGCAATTGAACGTGCTGCTGCGCGGCGACGCGGCGGCGGCCGCGCTCGGCGTGCCGGTCGCGCGGCTGCGTTTGCGCATCTATCTGATCGCGTCGCTCGCGGCGGCCGCGGCCGTCACGACGGCGGGCACGATCGGCTTCGTCGGGCTCGTCGTGCCGCACGCGCTGCGGCTCGCGTTCGGCAACGATCAGCGGATGCTGCTGCCCGCCTCGATGCTCGCGGGCGGCGCGGGCGTGATGGCCGCGGACCTGCTCGCGCGCACGGCGATCGCGCCCGCGCAATTGCCGGTCGGCGTGATGACCGCGCTGATCGGCGTGCCGCTGTTCCTGTGGATGCTGCTGCGGAGGGCTGCGCGATGACGACGCACCGCGCGCCGACGTCGCGCTCGGCCCGCTACGGCACGCTGCGCGTTGTGCTGAAGGCGGGCGCGCGCACGCTGCTCGACGACTTCACGCATACGTTCTATCCGGGCGAGCTGTGGTGCGTCGCCGGGCCGAACGGCGCGGGCAAGACGACGCTGATCACGACGCTCGCGGGGCTCGCGAAGCCCGCGGCGGGCCATGTCGAGGCGGACGGCGTGCCGCTCGCCGACTGGCGGCCCGAAGCGCTCGCGCGGCGGCGCGCGGTGATGGCGCAGACGCTTTACGACGCGTTCAGCGCGAGCGTGTTCGACACTGTGCTGCTTGGCCGCTTTCCGCATCTGACAGGCTGGGGCTGGGAGCGCCCCGACGATCGCGCGGCCGCGCACGCGGCGCTCGCGCGGCTCGGGCTCGAATCGTTCGCCGCGCGCGACGTGCTGTCGCTGTCGGGCGGCGAGCGGCAGCGCGTCGCGCTCGCGGCCGCGCTGTGCCAGGACGCGCCGCTGCTGCTGCTCGACGAACCGCTCGCACACCTGGACCTGCATCATCAGATCGACTGTCTCGTCGCGCTCGCCGACTGGCTGCGCGCGGGCGAACGCACGGCGATCTTCTCGTGCCACGACCTGAATCTCGCGCGCCGCTTCGCGACGCACGCGCTGCTGCTCGACGGCAACGGCGCCGCGCACGCGGGCCCGGTGCGCGACGTGCTGACGCCCGAGCTCGCGAGCCGCGCGTTCGGCTATCCGCTCGTGCTGATCGAGCGCGACGGCCACGAGGCGCTCGTGCCCGCATGGCCCGGCGCGCCCGGCCGCATCATCTGACCGACGCGCATCGCGCGACCCATTCCACCCACGAGGCGAACCGATGACCTCCACCTACTCCCTGCCGCACATCGCCCCGCTCGACGACGCCGCGCTGCGCGCGACGCTCGCGCGCACGATCGATCACAAGACGAAGCCGCCCGGCAGTCTCGGCCGCCTCGAAGCGCTCGCGCTGCAGCTCGGCCTGATCCAGCGCACCGCCGCGCCGAGCGTCGCGCGTCCCGTCATGATCGTGTTCGCGGGCGACCACGGGATCGCGGCCGAAGGCGTGAGCCCGTATCCGCAGGCGGTGACCGCGCAGATGGTCGCGAACTTCGTGGCGGGGGGCGCCGCGATCAACGCGTTTTCGGGCGTCGCGGGCCTCGCGCTCGAGATCGTCGACGCGGGCGTTGCGTCGCCGCTGCCCGAATCGCCGCAACTGGTCGGCGCGGCGATCGCGCGCGGCACGCGCAACTTCGCGCACGAGCGCGCGATGTCGCGCGACGAAGCGCTCGCCGCGCTCGCCGCGGGCGCCGCGCGCGTGCGGCATCACGCGGCGCTCGGCACCAACGTGATCGGCTTCGGCGAGATGGGGATCGCGAACACGTCGGCGGCCGCGTGCGTGATGAGCCGCCTGCTGAACGTGCCGATCGACGCGTGCGTCGGCCGCGGCACGGGGCTCGACGACGCGGGGCTCGCGCACAAGCGCGCGGTGCTCGGGCGCGCGCTCGCGCGGCACGCGGACGCGATCGAGCCGCTCGACGTGCTCGCGACGTTCGGCGGCTTCGAGATCGCGATGATGGCGGGTGCGTTCATCGAGGCGGCGCGCGCGCGAATGGCGATTCTCGTCGACGGCTTCATCGCGACCTCCGCGCTCCTCGTCGCCGACGCGCTCGCGCCCGCGGTGCGCGAATACTGCGTGTTCTCGCACGTGTCGAACGAAGCGGGGCATCGGCGCATGCTCGAGCATTTCGGCGGCGAGCCGCTGCTCGCGCTCGATCTGCGTCTCGGCGAGGGCACGGGCGCCGCGCTCGCGCTGCCGCTCGTGCGCGCGGCGGCGGCGTTCGTCAACGAGATGGCGAGCTTCGAGTCGGCGGGCGTCGCGAACCGCGATGCGTGACGCGCGATGAATCCGCTCGCCGAACTGCGCTACTTCGTCGTCGCGCTCGGGTATTTCACGCGCGTGCCGGTGCCGCGCGCGATCAGCGGCGCGGCCGTCGATCTCGCGCACGCGGCGCGTTACTTTCCGCTCGTCGGCGTGTGCGTCGGCGCGCTCGCGGCGGCCGTGCATCTCGCCGCGTCGCGCGTGTGGCCGACGGGCGTCGCTGCGCTCCTGTCGATCGCGGCGACGCTCGTCGCGACGGGCGCGCTGCACGAGGATGGTCTCGCCGACAGTTGCGACGCGTTCGGCGGCGGCTACACGCGCGACGACGTGCTGCGGATCATGCGCGATTCGCGGATCGGCACGTTCGGCGCGGCGGCGCTCGTGATCGCGCTCGCGCTGAAATGGCAGGCGCTCGCCGCGATGCCGCCCGCGCGCGCCGCGTGGACGATGATCGCCGCGCATGCGGCGAGCCGCACGCTCGCCGCGAGCCTGCTCGTCACGCTCGACTACGCGCGCGCCGAAGGCAAGGCGCAGCCGGTCGCCCATCGGATGCGCGCGAGCGCGTTGATGTTCGCGGCCGCGCTCGGTCTGCCGTGGCTGTTCTGGCCCGACTGGCGCGCGGGCGCGCTCGCGCTCGCGGTGACGCTCGCGTTGCGCGCGTGCATCGCGCGTTATCTCGACAGGCGCATCGGCGGCTACACCGGCGATTGTCTCGGCTTCGCGCAGCAGGCGTTCGAGCTCGCGATCTATCTGGTGATGCTCGGATGGATCTCGTCCTGATTCGCCATCCGGCTGTCGCCGTCGAAGCGGGCGTTTGCTACGGCAGCAGCGACGTGCCGCTCGCGGCCGACGCGGCGACGGGCGCGGCCGACGTGCTGCGCCGGCTCCGCGTGCTCGGCGCGCTCGGCGCGCTCGGCGCGGGCGCGGCGGGCAACGTGTGGTCGAGCCCGCTCGCGCGCTGCGCCGACGTCGCGCGCGTGCTCGCGCGAGAGGCCGGCGCGCCGCTCGAATGCGACGTGCGGCTGCGCGAGATCGATTTCGGCGCGTGGGAGCTGAAGCGCTGGGATGCGATCGGGCGCGACGCGCTCGATCGATGGAGCGCGGATCTGATGCATGCGCGCGAGCACGGCGGGGAGAGCGCCGCGCAGTTCGTCGCGCGCGTGCGGCCGGCGCTGGCGACGCTCGCGGATGCGGCGCGCGCGAGCTGGGCCGTCACGCATGCGGGCGTGATGCGCGCGCTGGCGTCGCACGCGCTCGATGCGCCGCTCGAAGCGATGCTCGCGCGGCCGATCGCGATGGGCGGCGTCGTGTGGCTGCGACGCGTCGGCCACGCGGGCGGCTGGCGGCTCGTGCATTGGGACGAGTGACGCGTGCGTGAGCGCGCGCCGCGCTTCGTGTTCGCAGTGGGCCAATGAGGCGCTCGACGCTTGCCGGGGCGACGGCGAGCGCATCGGTTCGGATTGGCGGATTCGACGCGGCCACGATGCGCCTGCGTTCCAGTCATGGAGAGAAGGCGGCATGCGCTTGCTGAATTGCCGGCAGACGTTGCTGCTCGTCAGGAATGCCGCCCACGAAATCGCGAACACGGCGAAGAAGATTCAGTACAAACGGAGCTGCGCCATGGCAGCGCCGCGATCGGTCGCGAGCGGCGTCGTGCGGCGCATTGCTGCGTTCAGGCGTCGACGAACGACGTCGCGCGCGTGCGCAGGCGGATTGCGGCCGCCGTTATGGTCCGGCCTGCATGCTTGCGTGGGCAACGAGTTGCGCATGCGCTCGTATCCGGGCGACGCAGCGTGCGTCGCGCCGCGTCACGGCCTCGGCCGCCGCGCGCGCGCGACGTCGAGATCCCGGCACAGCGCTTCGGCCCCTTGCGCGATGCGCGGCGCGGGTCGCGTCAGCAGATCGCCGTCGATCGCGAACAGATTGCCCCGCGCGACCGCGGCGAGCTTCGGCCACGCGCGCCAGCGCGAGAAATCGGGCAGCGCGTCGCGCGTCGCGGTCGCGCCGGCCGCCGTCGTCACGATCGCTTCCGGATTCGCGGCGAGCACCGCTTCTTCGGTGACGGACGGCGCGATCGGCTTCAGTTGCGCGAACACGTTGCGTCCGCCGCACAGCGCGATCACGTCGCTGACGATGTGGTCGCCGTTCAGCGTGATGAGCGGCTTGTCCCACGCCTGGAAGAACACCGTAACGGGCGGCCGGTTCGCGTAACGCGCGCGCAGTTGCGCGATCCGCTGCCGGTACGCGTCGGCCGCCGCCGCCGCGCGCTCGCGCGTGCCGAGCAGCGCGCCCAGCTTGTCGAGCGACGTCGCGACGTCGTCGAGGTGCCGCGGCTCGCTGAAGTAGAGCGGGATGCCGAGCGCGCGCAGCCGCTCGGTCTCGCGCTCGGCGTTGCCGTGGCGCCAGACGACGATCAGATCCGGCTTGAGCGCCGCGATCCGTTCGAGATCGAGCGCCTTGTTCGAGCCGACGCGCGGAAGCGCCTTCGCGGCGGGCGGGTAGTCGCTGTACGACACCGCGCCGACGAGCTTCGCGCCGCCGCCCGCCGCATAGATGAGCTCGGTCACGTGCGGCGCGAGGCTGACGACTCGTTGCGCGGGCGCGGCGAGCGTGATCGTGTGGCCGGCGTCGTCGGTGACGGCGATGCTCGCGTGCGCGGCGGTGACGCAGAGCGCGCTCGCGCACGTGACGGCGATACGAAGGACAGGGGCGAGCTTGGGCATCGATTTATTGCGCCGCTCCGGCGGCGTTCGTCAACGTGGCCGGCAGCGCCGGCACGCAATCGGCGAGCGCGTGTTCGAGCCGCCGCCATTCGTTCTCGAGAGCGGGCAGCCCGATCCGCACGCTCGGCGCGTGTGCGAAGTAGCGCGTCCAGATGCCGCGCGCGGCGAGCGCCTCGTGCAGCGCATGCGCGCGCGGATCGGCGGTCCAGCTGAACAGCGGCGTCGCGTGCGCGACGAAGCCGTTCGCGCGCAGCAGCGCGGCGAGGCGCGCGCCGTCGTGAGCGAGCCGCTCGCGCGTCGCGCGCTGCCATGCGTCGTCCGCGAATGCGGCGAGCACTGCGTGGCGCGCCGGGCCGCTGACGGTCCACGCGCCGAGCGCGTCGCGCAGCCGCTCCAGCAGCGCGGGCGCGGCGAGCGCGAAGCCCGCGCGCACGCCCGCGAGACCGAAGAACTTGCCGACCGAGCGCAGCACGACGAGGCCGTCGCGATGCGTATGCGCGGCGAGCGACGCGCCCGCGTGCGCGTCGGCGTCCGCGAACGCCTCGTCGACGACGAGGGCGCCGCCGCGCGCGACGAGCTGTGCGTGCCACCGCAGCAGCCGCGCGCGATCGATGCGCTCGGCGGTCGGATTGTTCGGATTCGCGACGATCGCGTAGGTGAGCGCCGCGGGCAGCGCGTCGCTGCCGCAGTCGAGCGGCGCGCCCGCGTGGCCGTGACGCGCGAACGCGGGCGCGTACTCGCTGTATGCGAGCGGCGCGACGCCGACCGTGCCGCGCTCGAACAGCGCGGGCAGCGCGCGGATCGCCGCCTGGCTCCCCGCGACGGGCAGCACGTGCGCGGCGCTCGGCGCGCCGTAATGGCGCGCCGCGTGCTCGGCGAGCACGCCGTCGTCCTCGGGCAGCCGGCGCCATGCGTCGGCGGGCACGGGCGGCACCGGATAGCCGTGCGGATTGATGCCCGTCGAAAGATCGAGCCACGCGTCGCGCGGGATGCCGTAGCGGAGCGCGGCCTCATGCAGGTTGCCGCCGTGCGTGATCGCCGGTGCGTCAGCCATGGTGCGTTGCAATGGTGAGCGCCGCGCCCGCGATCAGCAGCGCGAGCCAGAGAATCATCGTGCGCGCGACGAGCGACAGCGCGGCCGCGACGTGCACGGGCGCCGCGGGCTCGCCCGCGCCGAGCACCGGGCGATCCTCGAGCGCGCCGTGATAGACGGCGGGGCCGCCGATCACGACGTTCAGGCTGCCTGCGCCCGCCGCCATCACGGGGCCGGCGTTCGGGCTGTCCCAGTGGCGCGCCTGCGCGCGCCAGCAGCGCCACGCGTTCGCGGTGTCGCCGAGCAGCGCGTAGCTCGCGGCGGTGAGGCGCGCGGGCGCCCAGTTGAGCGCGTCGTCGATGCGCGCGGCCGCCCAGCCGAAGCGCGCGAAGCGCGGCGTCCGGTAGCCCCACATCGCGTCGAGCGTGTTCGCGAGCCGGAACAGCAGCGCGCCGGGGCCGCCCGCGATCACGAACCAGAAGAGCGCGCCGAAGATCGCGTCGTTGCCGTTCTCGAGCGCCGATTCGACCGCCGCGCGCGCGAGCGCGGCTTCGTCGGCGGCGCTCGTGTCGCGCGACACGATGCGCGAGGTCAGCGTGCGCGCGGCCGGAAGATCGCGGCGCAGCAGCGCGGCGGCGATCGGCGCGATGTGCTCGGCGAGGCTGCGCGCGCCGAGCGCGAACCACAGCAGCGCGACGTGCAGCGCGGCGGCGAGCGGCCACGGCAGCGCCGCGACGAGCCATGCGGCGAGCGCGACGGGCGGCGCGACGGCGGCGAGCCACGCGGCGAGGCCGGCGAGCCGGCCGCGTCGCCCGGTATTGAGTGCGCGCTCGAGCTGCGCGGCGAGCCGCCCGAATGCGACGAGCGGATGCGCGGTGCGCGGCTCGCCGACGAGCTTGTCGACGATGCAGCCGGCGACCGCGAGGATGGCGACGGCGGGCAGCGACAGCATCAGCATCGCGATTCGCCCTCGTGCTTGATCGTGACGGGCAGGCCGGCCACGCACAGCGTGACGCGTGTCGCGAGCGCCGCGACGCGCTGATTGACGCGGCCGAGCGTATCGACGAAGCGGCGCGTTTGCGCGCCGAGCGGCACGACGCCGAAGCCGATCTCGTTGCTGACGACGATCATCTGCGCGCGGCTCGCGCGCAGCGCCGCTTCGAGCTCGGCGACGCGCGCGTCGCACAGCGCGTCGTCGACGCCCGGGCCGTCGGCGGGGCAGAGCAGGTTCGTGAGCCAGAGCGTGAGGCAATCGACGAGCACGCAGGCGCGCGGGTCGTCGAGCTGCGCGATCGCGCGCGCGAGCTCGACGGGCGCTTCCACGAGCGCCCAGTCGGCCGGCCGGCGCGCGCGATGATGCGCGACGCGCTCGGCGAATTCGTCGTCGGCGACGCGGGCGGTGGCGATATACGTGACGGGCCGGCCGCCGGCGGCGGCGAGCCGTTCGGCGTGCGCGCTCTTGCCCGAGCGCGCGCCGCCGAGAACGAAGGTGAGATCGCGCGGAGTCATCGCGTGATTGTAACGGGCCGCGCGATAATGCGGCCTTCGCCATTCGTCGCGCGCCATTCGTCGCGCACTTCGCTCACGATGACCGCCAACGCCAACGCCAACGCCAACGCCAACGCCAACGCCAACGCCAACGCCGCCCGTCCGCGCGGCGCGCTGATGATTCAGGGCACGACGTCCGACGCGGGCAAGAGCACGCTCGTCGCGGGGCTCTGCCGGCTTGCGCGCCGCGCGGGCGTGCGCGTCGCGCCGTTCAAGCCGCAGAACATGGCGCTCAACAGCGCGGTGACGGCGGACGGCGGCGAGATCGGCCGCGCGCAGGCGCTGCAGGCGCTCGCGGCGGGCATCGACGCGCATACCGATCTGAACCCCGTGCTGCTGAAGCCGACGGGCGACCGCGGCGCGCAGGTGATTGTCCACGGCAAGGCGCGCGCGAATCTGAACGCGCGCGCCTATCACGACTACAAGCCGGTCGCGATGCGGGCGGTGCTCGAATCGTACGGCCGGCTGCGCGCCGCGTACGACGCGGTGATCGTCGAAGGGGCGGGCAGCCCCGCCGAGATCAATCTGCGCGAAGGCGACATCGCGAACATGGGGTTTGCCGAGGCGGTCGACTGTCCGGTCGTGCTCGTCGCCGACATCGATCGCGGCGGCGTGTTCGCGCATCTCGTCGGCACGCTCGCGTGCCTGTCGAACAGCGAGCGCGCGCGCGTGCGCGGCTTCGTGATCAACCGCTTTCGCGGCGATCCCGCGCTGCTCGAGCCGGGGCTGCGCTGGCTCGAAGCGCAGACGGGCAAGCCTGTGCTCGGCGTGCTGCCGTACCTGCACGGGCTCACGCTTGACGCGGAAGACATGCTGCCCGCGAGCGCGCGCACGTCGGCGTCGCGGCGCGACGCGGGCGTGCTGCGGGTGGTCGTGCTCGCGTTGCCGCGGATCAGCAACCACACCGATTTCGACGCGCTGCGCGTGCATCCGCGCGTCGATTTTACGTACTGGAAGAGCGGGCCCGTGCCCGACGCCGATCTGCTGATCCTGCCCGGCTCGAAGAACGTGCTCGCCGATCTCGCATGGCTGCGCGACGCGGGCTGGGACGCGCGGATCAAGCGCCATTTGCGCTACGGCGGCAAGGTGATCGGCGTCTGCGGCGGCATGCAGATGCTCGGCCGCGCGCTCGATGATCCGCACGGGGTGGAAGGCGCGGCGGGCGCGGCGAGCGCGGGCCTTGGCCTGCTCGACTACGCGACGACGCTCACGCCGCGGAAGACGCTCGTCAACGCGACGGGGCGGCTCGCGTTCGCGGGCGGCGCGCGCGTGTCCGGCTACGAGATCCACATGGGGCAAACGCATGGGCCGGCGCTCGCGTCGCCGGCGCTCGTGCTCGCGGGGGCGGACGGCGAGCGGCCGGACGGCGCAGTGTCGGCGGACGGGCAGATCCTCGCGACCTACCTGCACGGGCTCTTCGACACGCCCGACGCGTGCGCGGCGCTGCTCGAATGGGCGGGGCTCGGCGGCGCGGAGCCGGTCGACTATCCGGCGTTGCGCGAGGCGTCGCTCGAGCGGCTTGCGGACACGCTCGCGGCGCACCTCGATCTCGATCGCGTGTTTGCGGCGTTCGCGTGATGTCGGCGGCGGCTCGTCGGATTGCCTCGTCGTACCCTTGGCGTAATTAATTCCAAATAGGAAATAATATAAGTCTGATCGGCTGTTTTTTGCCGAATTTGGTTCGAATAAAGTGCATTCCATCCAAACTTCGACGAAAGGGAACCCCAACATGGATTCGAACCGTTTGAACGATGTCGGCGCGGCGTTGCTGCGCGTCGCGCTCGGCGTGCTGTACCTCGCGCACGTCGCGCAGAAGGTCTTCGTGTTCACGCTGCCCGGCACCGCGCAGTTCTTCGCGTCGCTCGGCCTGCCGGGCTGGCTCGCCTACGTGACGACGGTCGTCGAGCTCGTCGGCGGCCTCGCGCTTCTCGCAGGCGTGCGGGTGCGGCTCGCGTCGCTCGTGCTGCTGCCGTTCATGCTCGGCGCGACGATGACGCACTTGCCGAACGGCTGGAGCTTCGCCGCGCCGCACGGCGGCTGGGAATATCCGGCGTTCTGGGCGCTCACGCTCGTCGTCCAGGCGCTGCTCGGGGCCGGCGCGTTCGCGCTCGGCGGCGCGCGCGGCTTGGCCGGCAGGGCCGCGTAAGCGGCGTTCCGGCTGCTGCGGCCGCCCGTTCGCGGCGGCTTGGAGCGGCCGTCCGCGCCGGGGGCCGTGGCGGCGCGGCGAGCGTCGTTTGGGCCGCGCGAGCGCCGCTTCGCCGTCGTCCGTTCGCCCAAGTGCGGACGAACCCGTTTCGGTGCAGGCGCATTTGCCGATATCATCGCTCCCTGTATCCGCATTTTTCGCGGCGCGGCGCCTGTGCCAGGCGTCGCGCCGCGCGGCTTCTTCGGGGGAATTCATGACGGTGATCGTGGTGGCGAATCCGAAGGGCGGCGTCGGCAAGAGCACGCTGTCCACCAATCTGGCTGGGTATTTCGCGGCGCAGGGCGCATGGGCCGCGCTCGCCGATCTCGACCGGCAGCAGTCCGCGCACGCGTGGCTCGATCTGCGGCCGGCCGCGCTGCCCGCGATCGAGACCTGGGCGCTCGATCCCGATTCGCCGTCGAAGCCGCCGCGCGGTCTCGAATACGCGATCGTCGATACGCCGGCCGGCCTGCACGGCAACCGGATGAACGTCGCGCTCGAGTTCGCCGACAAGGTGATCGTGCCGCTGCAGCCGTCGATGTTCGATATCCTCGCGACCCAGCAATTCCTCCAGCGCCTCGCGAGCGAGAAGGCCGTGAAGAAGGGCGCGATCAAGGTGGGGATCGTCGGGATGCGGGTCGACGCGCGCACGCGTTCGGCCGAGCAGTTGCACCGCTTCGTCGAGGGGCTCGATCTGCCGGTGCTCGGCTATCTGCGCGACACGCAGAACTACGTGCAGCTCGCCGCGCACGGCCTCACGCTGTGGGACGTCGCGAAAAGCCGCGTCGAGAAGGATCTCGAGCAGTGGGAGCCGATCGTCGAGTGGGCGTTGAAGGCGTAGCGTGCCGGCGGCGGTGGCGCGCCGGGAGCGGCGGCTGACGGCGTCGTCGCACGCGGCTTGCGCGCGTCGCGCGTTCGCGGCGGCATCTCGAGGCAACATCTCGAGGCGACATACCGGGCCGAGACGGGCGATCGGCCCGTATTCGATAGTCGGGGAAAGGGCGGCCGGAATGGCGGGGGCGTTGCATGTCGCGTGCCGCATCTCGCATGTCGGATGCGTTGCCGAGCCGCTTCGTGCACGCGCCGGCATCGGCTTCGCGCAAACCGTCCGTGTCGAAACGCCGGCGGCGTCGGCAGCAATCGCGAGTGCCGGCACCATGGAAGTCGCGCGAAGCGCCGCACCGGGATTTCGGCGCGACACGCCTCGATTGCGCCGCCGTGCGCCGCGCCCCGGATTCGTCATACCAGCGGCGCGGCCCGTGCGATACCGCCTACGCCGCCATACCGTCACCGGCTACACGGCTACACGGCTACACGGCCTACGCCGCCTGACACCGCCTGATACGGTCCGAAACGGCCAGAAACGGCCAGAAACGGCCAGAAACGGCCCGATATCGCCCGATACCGCCCGCGCAGCCGCCCGGACGCGGTTCAGGTCCAGTTCTGCGTCGGCACGTGATCGCGGCTGCCCTTGATCTTGTTGTCGTCGCCGACGAACACGAGATTGGGCTTCCAGCCGGCCTTCAGCTCCGCCTCGTCGATCATTGCGAACGCGGCGATGATCACGAGGTCGCCGAGCTGCGCGCGGCGCGCGGCCGAGCCGTTCAGCGAGATCATTCCGCTGCCGCGCTCGCCCTTGATCGCGTACGTCGAGAAGCGCTCGCCGTTGTTGATGTTCCAGATGTCGATCCGCTCGTTCTCGACGATGTTCGCGGCTTCGAGCAGATCCTCGTCGATCGCGCACGAGCCTTCGTAATGCAGCTCGCAGTGCGTGACCGCCGCGCGGTGGATCTTCGATTTCAGCATGTGGCGCTGCATGATGGGCTCCCTTGGTGCTACCAGACGAAGAGCGGCCGGCTGCGTGGCCGGCCGTCAGATTTCCAGATTGTCGATGAGGCGCGTCGGGCCGAGTTTCGCGGCCGTGAGCACGACGAGCGGCTCGCCCGCCTCGGTTTGCGCCGCCGTCGGCGCGACGAGGTTCGCGCGCCGGCGGATCGACACGTAGTCGGGCTTCCAGCCGCGCGCGGCGAGGTGGCCGAGCGCGCGTTTCTCGATCGCCGCGAGGTCGCGCTCGCCGCCCAGCACCGCGTCGCGCACCCGCGCGAGCGTCTTCGCGAGCTCGGGCGCCTCCGCGCGCTCGGCCTCGCTCAGATAGCGGTTGCGCGACGACAGCGCGAGGCCGTCGGCGTCGCGCACGGTTTCGGCGGCGACGATGTCGACGGGCAGCGCGAGCTGCTGGCACATCCGGCGCACGATCATCAACTGCTGATAGTCCTTCTTGCCGAACACGGCGACGCGCGGCTGCACGCACGCCATCAGCTTCGTGACGACCGTGCACACGCCGGTGAAGAAGCCCGGGCGAAACTCGCCTTCGAGGATGTCGCCGAGATCGTGCGGCGGCTGCACGCGGTATTCCTGCGGCTCGGGGTACATGCCCTGCTCGGTCGGCGCGAACAGCACGTAGACGTTTTCCTTCTGCAGCTTCTCGATGTCTTCCTGCAGCGTGCGCGGGTACTTGTCGAAGTCCTCGTTCGGGCCGAACTGGAGCCGGTTCACGAAGATGCTCGCGACGACCGGGTCGCCGTGCTGGCGCGCGAGCCGCATCAGCGACAGGTGGCCTTCGTGCAGGTTGCCCATCGTCGGCACGAACGCCGTGCGGTTCTGGCCGCGCAACTGGTCGCGCAGTTCCTGGATCGAGCTGATGACTTTCATGAGTGGGCGGTTCCTCGCGCGGCGGGCGCGTTGGCCGCGCGGAGGCGGCGTGGTCGGGATCGTCGTGGCCGGAACGCCGCGCAGGGCGTCGAGCGTCGGCGATTGTAGAGGATTTGCCGCTTTAGCGCATCGATAAAAGCACGATCGTTCACTTTAATCGGCGAACACGGGGCGCGGGCGCGTGGATCAAATGGGGGAAGCCGAATTGGCGGCGGCGGTGCGGCTTCGCCAAGGTCGGCGGCGGAATCGAATTCGCGCATCCACAGACGCGGAACCCACGCATCCGCCGTACGCCGGCGCGCGTCACCGCTTCGACGGCCTGCACGGCATTGATCTTCACGCGTCGTCACGTATCGTTACATGTCGGCGTGCGGTTGGCCGCCGTTACACGTGACGCCTGGAATCGCCGGATGAAATGGCGCGGCGCGCGCGCCGGCACGCGCGAACACGGTTGATTTCGCGCCATGTCCGCGCGCGCGACGAACCGAAGCGACGACGCGGAAGAAGAGGGGGGCGCACGGCAAGCGCATCCGCGCCCGGCCGCGGCGTTTGCGCGCAGCGCCGGGCGCCGCGCGAAACGCGCTCAAGCCGGCAGATAAGCGAGCCGCACGTAGATCGGCGCGAACGGTTCGGCCTGCGTGATTTCGACGAGCGATTCGCGCGCGAGCTCGAGCATCGCGATGAAGTTGACGACGACGACGGGCACGCCGCGCGACGTGTCGAACAAATCGGCGAACTCCATGAAGCGCGCGTTCTGCAGCTTGCGCAGGATGAGGCTCATGTGCTCGCGCACCGACAGCTCCTCGCGCGAGATCTTGTGATGCTGGACGAGCTTCGCGCGCTTGAGCACGTCGGCCCACGCGGCGCGCAGGTCGTCCGAGTTCACGTCGGGGAAGCGCGGCGTGATGCTCTGCTCGATGTACACCTCGGCGCGCAGGAAGTCGCGGCCGAGCTGCGGCAGCCGGTCGAGACGCTGCGCGGCGAGCTTCATCTGCTCGTATTCGAGCAGGCGCCGCACGAGCTCGGCGCGCGGGTCCTCCGCGTCCTCGCCCGTGTCCGCCTTCTTCACGGGCAGCAGCATCCGCGACTTGATCTCGATCAGCATCGCCGCCATCAGCAGGTACTCGGCCGCGAGCTCCAGATTCGATTCGCGGATCTGGTCGACGTAGCCGAGATACTGCGCGGTGACTTCCGCCATCGGAATGTCGAGCACGTTGAAGTTCTGCTTGCGGATCAGGTACAGCAGCAGATCGAGCGGGCCTTCGAACGTTTCGAGAAAGACTTCGAGCGCGTCCGGCGGAATGTACAGATCCTGCGGCAGCTTGAAGAGCGGCTCGCCGTACAGGCGCGCGAACGCCGCGACGCCGTCGACCGTGTCGGGCGTCGAATCGGCGCCGGCGGGCGCGGCGATCGCGTCTTCGGGCTGCGCGCTGGCGCTGGCCTCGTCGGCGGCGCTCACGGCGTCAGAAGTTCTGATAGTAGACGTACGAAGTCTGGCGCACGCGCGATTGCCGCTGCGCGTCGCGCTCCTCGAGGTCGATCGGCTGCTTGTCCCACAGCAGCGAACGGCCCTTGCGCTGTTCTTCTTCGAGCGTCGGCTTCTGCTGCTTCAACTGATTCAGGAATTGCGTGATGTCGGACTGGTACGGCATGGCTTGGCTTTCCGTTCTGAGCCGGGCGCGGCGCGCCCGCGGGTTCGATCGACGAGATTTTACCGCAACGCCGGGAACAGCCGGCGGTAAAGCGGCGTCGAATGCGCGGGCGCCATGCGTCGGCGTGGTCGAACGCGCGTTCTGCGCGCATCGCACTGTGTTCAAATGACGGCTTTGGTCCGACGAAATTCTTACAGCGGAGGTCTTGTTTGGCAGGGCGGGCACCACGACAGCATGCATCCACGCGCGCCGCGCGCGGCGCGCCGAGCCGCTCGCCCGGATGGCGCGCATTTGCGCGGCGCGGCCTGCGCGCGTTGCTCGCCGGCTGCGCGGCCGCGCTTGCCGCGCCCGCGTTCGCGAAGTACGCGGTCGAGATCGACGCGCCGCGCGCGGTCAGGAGCCTCCTCAAGCAGCATCTCGACATCGCCCGCTTCGCGAAGCGCGAAGACCTGAGCGAGGACCAGTTCGACTTCCTCGTGACAGCGACGCCGCAGCAGGTGCGCGAGCTCGCCGCGACGGCCGGCTACTTCTCGCCCGTCGTGCGTACCGACGTGCGCACGACGGGCGGCGAGCGCCGCGTGACGGTGTCGGTCGATCCGGGCGCGCAGACGGTGGTGTCAGCGGTCGATCTGAAATTCGACGGCCCGGTCGAGAGCGAGGACCCGAAGCAGGAGACCGCGACGCGCCTCGCGTTCTCGCTGAAGCCGGGCGACGCGTTCACGCAGTCCGGCTGGGACGACGCGAAGAACGCGGCGCTCAGGCAACTGCAGTCGCGCCGTTATCTCGGCGCGAAGATCACCGCGTCGGAGGCGCGCATCGATCCGCGCACGCGCGAGGCGACGCTCGCGGTGACGTTCGCCAGCGGGCCGACGTTTACGATCGGCGAGCTTAACGTGTCCGGCACGCGCCGCTATCCGGAGAAGATCGTGCGCAACGTGAATCCGCTGTCGCCGGGCGAGATCTACGACGCGAAGCGCATCGCCGAGCTGCAGCGCCAGTTGCAGAACACGCCGTATTACGCGAGCGTCGCGATCGACGTGTCCGACGACGCCGCGCGCCCGCTCGACACGCCCGTGCACGTGAAGGTCAGCGAATACCAGTACAACAGCGTGCGCGGCGGGATCGGCTACGCGACCGACACGGGGCCGCACATCCAGGGCTCGTACACGTATCTCGACACGTTCGGCGCCGCGTGGCCGCTGTCGGTGTCGGGGCGGGTCGACCAGATCCAGCAGTACGGGCAGGTGCAGCTGTCGATGCCGCCCGGCTCGCGCGCGTGGACCAACAGCATCCTCGCGTCGTACACGAACACGAACGTGTCGGACACGCGGATCTACAGCGCGCGCGTGGGCGCGCAGCGCACGCGCAACGCCCAGTTCATCGATTATTCGTATTCGCTGATGCTCTATCAGGACCGGCTCGACCAGAACGGCGCCGGCCCGACCACGAGCCGCGCGCTCGTGCCGCAATGGGCGTGGACGCGCCGCAACGTCGACGATCCGCTGTTCCCGCGCTCGGGCAACCTGATCCACGCGGAAGCCAGCTTCGCGGTGAAGGGCGTGCTGACCGACCAGACGTTCATCCGCGGCTACGCGCGCGGCCAGCAGTACGTGCCGATCGGCAAGCGCGACCTGTTCGTGTTTCGCGCGGAGCTGGGCGGCGTGTTCACGAGCGGCAGCTCCTCGGGCGTGCCTGCGTCGCTGCTGTTCCGCGCGGGCGGCTCGAACTCGGTGCGCGGCTACGGCTATCAGAGCATCGGCAATTCGGTCGACGGCTCGGTGCTGCCGACCAAATACCTCGTGTCGGGCACGGCCGAATACCAGCACTGGTTCAATCGCGACTGGGGCGCGGCGACCTTCTTCGACATCGGCACCGCGACCGATGCGTGGGGCGAGAAGGTGTTCTATCCGGGCGCTGGGCTCGGCGTGCGCTGGCGCAGCCCGGTCGGCCCGGTCAATTTCGATCTCGCTTACGGCTTGAAGAACAAGAGCGTGCGTCCGTATCTGACGCTCGGCATCGCATTCTGATTTTTTTCATTTGGCATGACGAAGGACGTATCCGAACCGACTCCTCCCAACGTACCGGACGGCGGCGCGCCCGGCGGCAGGCGCGCGCCCGAGCCGAAGCGGCGGCGCTCGCCCGGCCGGCGCGCGCTCGCCGCGCTCGGATGGGCGGCGCTCGTCGCCGTCGTGCTCGTCGTCGCGACGGCGGGCGCGCTCTTCGCCGCCGCGACGACCGAGCGCGGCACGCAGCTCGCGTGGCAAGCGGCGGTCAAGCTGCTCGGCGGGCGGCTCGCGGGCACGCTCGAAGGCGGCACGCTCGCGGCTGGCGTGCGGCTCGAACAACTCGCGTGGACGAGCCCCGACGGCTCGGGCACCGAAGTAAGGATCGATCGCGTCGCCGGACGCTGGGCGCTCGCGCGCGCGCCGTGGCGCTTCACGATCGCGTCGCTGCGCGCGGGCACGATCGACGTGCGCGTCGCGCCGTCGCCGCCTTCGCCGACGGTGATGCCGAAGGATCTGCAACTGCCGCTGCAACTCGCGATCGACGATCTGCGCTTCGACAAGCTGCTGATCCGCGAAGCCGGCTCCACGACCGAGCTCGACAGCCTCATCTTCCGCGGCGCGAGCGACGGCCGACATCACGACGCGACGCTCGAGCGGCTCGACACGCCGTTCGGCTCGCTCACCGCGAACGCGCGGCTCGACGGCGTGCGGCCGTTCGCGATCGAAGGCGGCGCGACCTATGCGGGCAAGTTCTCGGGCGAGCCGGTCGACGCGCGCGCGCGCGTGTCGGGTTCGCTCGAGGCGCTCGTCGCGGATCTCGACGCATCGGGGATGAAGCTCGCGGGCCGCGCGCACGTCGAGGCCGCGCCGTTTTCGGACGTGCCGCTCACGCGCGCGTCGATCGTGTTCGATCACGTGAATCCGCGCGCGCTGTCGCCGGGCGCGCCCGTCGCGGATCTCGCGGTGCGCGCGCAGCTCGAGCCCGCGACGCCCGATGCGAACACGCCGAAGGCGTTCGTCGTCGCGGGCCCGGTGTCGATCGTCAACGCGAAGCCCGGCGCGCTCGCCGACGAGTTGCTGCCGCTCGTCGACGCGCACGCGAACGTGCGGTTCGACGCGCACGCACAGCGCATCGACGCGCTCGCCGTGCGCACGATCCGCGACGGCAGCGTGACGGGCGGCGGCGCGCTCGCGAACGGCCGCGGCAAGTTCGACCTGAAGGTCGCGAATCTCGATCTGAACGCGTTCGTCGCCGCGCTGCGGCCGACGCGGCTCGCGGGCCCCGTCGGCGTCGCGCTCGAGCCGGGCGTGCAGACGATCGACTTCGACCTCGCCGACGCGAAGCTCGCGCTCGGCGCGAAGGCGAAGATCAAGCTCGATGCGAAGCAGACGACGATCGCCGACGCGCGCGTGACGGCGGGCAAGGGGCGCGTCGAGTTCGCGGGCGTGCTCGAGCACGACGCGCGCTCGACGTACGACCTGAAGGCGAGGCTCGTCGATTTCGATCCGCTCGCGCTGGCGGCGGCCGGCGCGAAGGCGGGCGGCGGCAAAGGCGCGCAGACCGCAAAGGGCGCGCAAGCCGCGAAGGGCGGCGGCGCGAAGATCGCGCAGGCCGCGGGCCCGCGTGCGGGCACGGCGCGCGTGAACGGCACGCTCGCCGCGACGGGCGCGCTCGCGCCCGGCTTCTCGACGAAGGCGCAGTTCAAGCTCGGCGACAGCGTCTACGACGGCCTGCCGATGACGGGCGAGGGCACCGTGCAGATGGCGGGCGCGCGGATACTGCCGAGCAACGCGAATCTTTCGATCGCGGGCAACCAGGTCGATTTGCGCGGCAGCTTCGGCGCGCCCGGCGACCGATTACGCTTCAACGTCGACGCGCCGCAGCTCGAGCGCCTCGGCTTCGGCCTCGCGGGCCTCGTGCGCGCGAACGGCGAGCTGACGGGCTCGTTCGCGCATCCGAATGTCGTCGCCGACTACACGGCGACGGGCGTCGTGTTCGGCGCGAACCGGATCGGTTCCGCGCAAGGCCGCGCGGACATTCGCGACGGCGCGAAAGGCGCGCTCGTGTTCACCGCCGACGCGAACGACATTGCGCTCGGCTCGATCAGCCTGAAGACGCTGTCCGCGCATCTGACCGGCACGCGCGCGAAGCATGCGTTCGACGCGACCGCGGTCGGCATCGCCGAAGGCCGCGTGATCAATCTCGCCGTCGCGGCGAACGGCGGCGTCGTCGAAGCGCGCGACGGGATGCGCTGGGACGGCACCGTCACGCGGCTGTCGAACCGCGGCACGCCGTCGATCTCGCTTGATTCGCCGCTCGCGATCTCGGCGGGCGCGCAGCGCTTGACGCTGAGCGCGGCGAAGCTGTCCGTCGAAGGCGCGACGCTCGATCTGAAATCGTTCGCGCTCGAGCGCGGCCGGCTGCGCACGGCGGGCGCGATCACGAACCTGTCGGTGGCACGCGCGCTCGAGATTCGCGCGGAGCTCACGGGCAAGCGTTCGCCGCTGCGTACCGACCTGATCCTCGATGGCGACTGGGACGTGACGCTCGGCGACACCGCCGCGGGCTACGCGCAGATCCGGCGCCGAAGCGGCGACGTGACGATCGAGACCGGGCGCGGCGTCGCGTCGCTCGGCATCGGCGATCTGTCGGCGCGCGCGACGTTCGTGCCGGGCAACCGGCTGAGCGCCACCGCTCACGCGAAGGCGAGCCGCATCGGCACGCTCGACGCGAACGTCACAGTGCCGTTCGCGCTGCGCGACGGCGTGTTCGGCATCGCCGAGGACGGACCGCTCACGGGCCGCGTCGACGCGGACGTGCCGGCGCTGCAATCGACGGGCGGCCTGTTCGGCCCGAGCTATCTGCTCGACGGCCGCGCCGCGCTGAAGCTGACCGTCGCGGGCACGCCCGCGAAGCCGAAGCTCTCGGGCACGCTGACGGGCGACAACCTGTCGGCGACGCTCGTCGACCAGGGCGTGCAGTTGAAGGGCGGAATCGTGCGCGTGAAGCTGACCGAGAACCTCGTCGAGTTCCAGCAGGTCGAGTTCCACGGCGGCGACGGCACGCTGCGCGCGATCGGCCGCGTGCGGCTCGACGGCAGCGAGCCGGACCTGACGGCGAGCATCGTCGCCGACAGGCTCGAGATTTTCGCCGCGCCGGACCGTAAGCTGTCGCTGTCGGGCAAGGCGGTCGTCGAGAACGACGCGCCGCGCGGCGGCATCGCGATCAACGGCAAGTTCGCCGTCGATCGCGCGCTGTTCGATTTGCCGGAAGAGGCGGCGCCGCATCTGTCGGACGACGTCGTGATCGTGCGCCCGGGCAGCCTCGAGCGCGGCGAGACGAAGACGGGTACGGCGATCGCGAAGCCCGCGCCCGCGACCGAGAAGCCCGCGCCGTCGCTCGCGCCGCGCGCGAACATCGACATCGGGCTCGGCCGCGACTTCCGCTTCAAGGGCCACGGCGCGGATTTGCGGCTCGCCGGCACGGTGACGGTGATGAGCGCGCCCGGCGTGCCGCTGCGCGCGGTCGGCAACGTGCGCGTGACGGAAGGCTCGACCTACACGTCGTTCGGCCGCAGGCTCGCGATCGAGAACGGCTTCTTCACGTTCAACGGGCCGGTGTCGAATCCGGGCATCAACATTCTCGCGATGCGACGCAACCAGGAAGTCGAGGCGGGCGTGCAAGTGACGGGCACCGTGCAGTCGCCGAGCGTGAGGCTCGTGTCCGAGCCGAACGTGAACGACAACGAGAAGCTGTCGTGGCTCCTGTTCGGCCACGGCACCGATCAGGGCAACAACCTCGGCCAGCAGAACGCGATGACGACGGCGCTCGCGCTTCTCGGCAGCGCGACCGGCAAGCGCGTCGCGCAGACGGTCGGGCTCGACGAAGTGTCGGTCGGCCGCAGCGACGTCGGCCTGACCGATCCGCAGGTCGTGCTCGTGTCGAAGGCGATCAACGAGCGCTTCGTGCTCGGCTACGAGCAGGGGCTGCAGTCGGCGAGCAACGCGTTCAAGGCGACGATCAACCTGACGCGGTTCTGGGCGATATCCGCGTATGGCGGCACGTTCCAGGGCGTCGACCTCAACTACACGCGGCGCTTCGATCGCTGGTGGTGACGCGGCGGCCCGGCGGCGGGTGCCCGTCGCCGGGCCCGCGGCGCGCGCGGCAACGATCGCGCGTCGCGTGCGCCCCGTTTGGGCCCTCGCTTGACATTTATTCCCGATACTCTAATTTGAGGTAATCAATCCTCATATCGTTGCGCCGGCGCAGCGATCGTGTACGGGGAGATTGGGCCGCTCGCGCGCGTGTCGAAGGCGCGCGGACGCCTGTCGCCGTCGCGATCGTTCGCGATTCGACCGGATATGTCGACGACGACGCGGCCTTGATTCGGGGGGCGCATTCCTATGAAAACCGTCATGACCCACATCATGCGGAGGAAGCGGCGATACGCGACGCTGCCGCTGTTCGCCTGCCTGCGCGACGAACGCTTGCCGCCGCGCGTGCGGCTCGGCTTCATGCCCGGATTCGCGTTCTTCGTCATGGCCTTCGGCGATCTCAATCGCTACATGCTGCGCAAGGAGCCCACGGGCGACATGCTTCAGGCGCGCGTCAACGCGCATACGCGCGAAGACGATCATCACTGGCCGTGGTTCCTCGAGGATCTCGACAAGCTTGGCTGGAACCGCGCGACCACGATGACCGACGCGCTGCGCGCGCTGTGGAGCGAAGACACGCATCGATGTCGTCTGCTGATGTACGAGTTGTGCGCGATCGTCGACGCGGCCGACGGCGTCGAGCGGCTCGCGATCGTCGAAGCGATCGAGGAAACCGGCAACGTGCTGTTCGCGCTCACGACTCGTCTCGCCGCCGAGATGCAGGCGGAAACGGGGCGCGAGCTGCGCTACATGGGCGCGTATCACTTCGCGCTCGAGACGGGGCACATGCAGAACGGCGAGCAGGCGAAGGCAAGCCGCATCGCGCTCGACGATGCAAAGCGGCGGCGCTGCATCGCGCTCGTCGACCGCGTCTTCGATTCGTTCTCCGCATGGACGCACGAAGCGGTGCGCGAGATTGCCCGCGCCGCGTCGCCGCCCGCTTCGCTGGAACTGCCATGACGCGCGCACTGCCTCGACACGACGACGTCGCCGCGTACGACGTCGCGGTGAATCTGTTCGTCTATCCGGCGATGCTGATCGCGAACCGGCTGGGGCTCTTCAGCCGGCTGGGCGACGGGCCGTGTACGCTCGGCGCGCTCGGCGCGGCGCTCGGGCTCGCGCGGCGGCCTGTCGAGGCGCTCGTCAACGTGTCGGTTGCGCTCGGCTTCGTGCGCCGCGACGCGGATCGCTTCGCGCTGACGACGCTTGCGGAAGACTTGCTGCTGCCGCGCAGCCGCCAGTACTTCGGCGCGTTCTGGGACCTGATGTACGACAACGGCGACACGTTCTCGGTCGCCGGCCTCGAGGCCGCGCTGCGGCGCGACGCGTCGCACGCATACGGCGAGACCGACATCTTCG
Organism: Burkholderia sp. MSMB1498; assembly: GCF_001526245.1. Lineage (NCBI taxonomy): Bacteria > Pseudomonadati > Pseudomonadota > Betaproteobacteria > Burkholderiales > Burkholderiaceae > Burkholderia > Burkholderia sp. MSMB1498. Next base: position 16,943 of record NZ_LOYJ01000010.1, on the reverse strand, counting down.
ATTCGCATCAGCGGCACGCCGAGCTCGGCACCCGCTTCACGCACGCGATGCAGAGCCTGAGTGCTGCGCATACGGCCGTGTGGCCGACCAAGCTCGATCTCGCGCGGCATCGCGTGATGCTCGACATCGGCGGCGGCTCGGGCGCGCACGTGATCGGCGCGCTGTCGGTGTGGCCGTCGCTGCGCGGCGTGGTTTTCGACTTGCCGGCTGTCTGCGAGCTGGGCCGGAGGTTCGTCGACGCCCGCTGGCGCGATCGCGTCGCGTTCCAACCGGGCGACATGTGGCGCGATCCGTTCCCGCCCGCCGATCTGCATTTCTACTCGAACGTCTTTCACGACTGGCCGGCCGACAAGGACGCGGCGCTCGCGCGCAAGAGCTTCGACGCGCTGCCGTGCGGCGGGCGCGTCGTGCTGCACGAGATGCTCTATCTAGACGACAAGAGCGGGCCGCTCGCCGCGGCCGCGTACAGCCTGATGATGATCGGCTGGACGCAGGGCGAGCAGTACACGTCGCGCGCGCTGTCGGCGATGCTCGCCGACGCCGGCTTCACGTCGATCGAGACGATTCCGAGCTTCGGGTACTTCAGCCTCGTGACGGGCGTGAAGCCGAGAAGCCGAGAAGCCGCGATGACGCGATGACGCGATGACGCGATGACGCGATGAGCACGTGACCGCGCATTGCCGCGTGCCCGCGCAAAAACGCGAAGGGCCGCTGTCGCGGCCCTCCGGATGCATCGCGGCGACGTGCGTCGCCGCTTACTTCACGCGCATGCCGGGCTTCGCGCCGCTATGCGGCTCGAGAATGTAGAGGCCCGGTTCGGCCTTCTCGTCGGCCGCCGACGCGGCGAGCACCATTCCCTCCGACACGCCGAACTTCATCTTGCGCGGCGCGAGGTTCGCGACCATCACCGTCAGCTTGCCGACGAGCTGCTCCGGCTGGTACGCGGATTTGATGCCGGAGAACACGTTGCGGGTCTTCTCCTCGCCGACGTCGAGCGTGAGCTGCAGCAGCTTGTCCGAGCCTTCGACGGCCTGGCACGCGACGATCTTCGCGATGCGCAGATCGATCTTCGCGAAATCGTCGATCGCGATGATCGGCGATGCATCGTCGTCGGCGGGCGCCGCCGCGTTCGTCGCGTTCGCGGCCTTCGCGCTTTTCGCATTCTTCGCGACGTTGCCGCCGCCGTTCGCCGCGCCCGCGTCGGCCGCGGCGGTGCCTTGCAGCGAGCCGCGGTTCGCGGCGAGAAGCGCGTCGATCTGCTTTGGATCGACGCGGGTCATCAGGTGCTGATACGCGCGGATCGGCTGCTCGGACGACAGCGGCCGGTTCGCGTCGGCCCACACGAGCGGCGCGATGCCGAAGAACGCTTCGACGCCTTGCGCGACGCGCGGCAGCACGGGCTTGAGCGCAAGCGACAGCAGGCGGAACGCCTCGAGGCTCACGCTGCACGTTTCGTGCAGCGCGACCGCGTTCGCCGGGTCCTTCGCGAGTTCCCACGGCTTCGCGGTGTCGACGTAGCCGTTGACCGCATCCGCGAGTTCCATCGTCTGGCGCAGCGCGCGGCCGTACTCGCGCGCCTCGTAGTGCGCGGCGATCTGCGGCACCGCGTCGCGCAGCGTCGCGAGAAGCGGATGGTTCATCGCGCTGTCCTGCACGCGGCCGTCGAAGCGCTTGAGCAGGAAGCCCGCCGCGCGGCTCGCGATGTTCACGTACTTGCCGACGAGGTCGCTGTTCACGCGCGCCTGGAAGTCCTCGAGGTTCAGGTCGAGGTCTTCCATCGTCGCGTTCAGCTTCGCGGCGAAGTAGTAGCGCAGCCATTCGGGGTTCAGGCCCGTGTCGATGTAGCTTTGCGCGGTGATGAACGTGCCGCGCGATTTCGACATCTTCGCGCCGTCCACGGTCAGGAAGCCGTGCGCGAACACGTTGGTCGGCGTGCGGTGGCCCGAGAACTCGAGCATCGCGGGCCAGAACAGCGTGTGGAAGTACAGGATGTCCTTGCCGATGAAGTGATACTGCTCGGTCGTCGAATCCTTCTTGATCCACACGTCGAAATCGATGCCGCGCTGCTCGCACAGGTTCTTGAAGCTCGCGTAGTAGCCGACGGGCGCGTCGAGCCACACGTAGAAATACTTGCCGGGCGCGCCGGGGATCTCGAAGCCGAAGTACGGCGCGTCGCGCGAGATGTCCCAATCGGCGAGCTTCGCTTCGCCCGCGTCGCCGAGCCATTCGCGCATCTTGTTGGTCGCCTCGGGCTGCGCGAGGCCGCTCACCCATTCGCGCAGGAAAGCCTCGCAGCGCGGATCGGACAGGCGGAAGAAGTAGTGCGTCGACGTCTTGCGCACGGGCGTCGCGCCGGACACGACCGAGTACGGATTGACGAGATCCGTCGGCTGGTAGGTCGTGCCGCACACCTCGCAGCTGTCGCCGTACTGGTCCTTCGCATGGCACTTCGGGCACTCGCCCTTGATGAAGCGGTCCGGCAGGAACATCTCCTTGACGGGGTCGTATGCCTGCTCGATCTCGCGCTCGGCGATGAAGCCCGCCTCCTTCAGCGCGAGATAGATCTTCTCGCTCAGCACGCGGTTCTCGTCCGAATCGGTCGTGTAGAAGTTGTCGAACGACACCCCGAAGCTGTCGAAGTCGCGCTTGTGCTCGCGCCACACGCGCTCGATCAGCTGCTTCGGCGTCACGCCCTCCTGCTCGGCGCGCAGCATGACGGGCGTGCCGTGCGTGTCGTCCGCGCCGATGTAGTAGATCTCGTGGCCGTGCATTCGCATCGTCCGCACCCAGATGTCGGTCTGGATGTACTCGACCAGGTGGCCGATGTGAATCTGCCCGTTCGCATAGGGCAGCGCGGACGTGGCGAGGATCTGGCGCCGGCTTTGCGGCGCGCCTGCCTGCACGGAGTTGAGGTCGGATGCGGACATAGGGTCTCTGAAGGGACTGCTTGGGGAAAATCGTAGGGAAGCTGCGATTCTAGCAGGGCGGCCGCTTGGCCGAAGTGCGGGCCGGCCGCGCGCAGCTGCGCACTTCCGGCCGGGTCGCGGCGCGGCGCTCGCCGGCGCGTTCGTCACGCGTCACAAATCGTAATATTCGGCGAATTGAAAGCCGCGCGTAAAGCGGCTATGTTTGCGTCGGCTGGCAACGCGGCGGGGCGGTCGGATGTTGCGGTGCAGCGCGGTTGCGTGCGGGCAAAAAAAACCGGGGCGGACTTTGCCCCGGAGCAACAACGACAAGAGGAGAATGGTGACGCGCCGGCAGCACCAGTCACGTACCGTAAAGACAGACTACGCAGCTCGGAAGAAGTTCGAAAAATTTTTCGAGTTGTTACGAGCTGCCTCGAAAGCCTTGTCCGGCGGGGCTCGGCGCGCCATTCTCCGGCGGTCGAAATTACTGCGCCGTTTGCGGAGCGCGCAGGTAGATCTCGACGCGGCGGTTCTGCGCGCGGCCGGCTTCCGTCGCGTTGTCGGCGATCGGGTTCGACGCGCCCATGCCTTGCGCCGACAGGCGGCCGCCCGCGACGCCGCGCTGCGACAGCGCGTTCACGACGCTTTGCGCGCGATTCTGCGACAGTGTCTGGTTGTGCGCGGCCGACCCCGTGCTGTCGGTGTAGCCGACGACCGACGCGGTGATCTGCGGGTTCTGGTTCAGCGTCGACGAGAGGTCGTTCAGGAGCGGCGTGAACGCCGGCGTGATCGCATACTGGTCGGTCGCGAACGTGACCGAGCTCGGCACGTTCAGCTTGAGCGAGCCGTCCGGCTGTTCGGTGACCTGCGTGCCCGTCTGTTGCGCGGCCGGCGCGAGCTTGTTCTTGATCGCTTGCCAGTTGTAGCCCGTCACGCCGCCGACGAGCGCGCCGACGCCGGCGCCGATCGCGGCGCCCTTGCCGCCGCCCGCCAGCGCGCCGATGCCCGCGCCGAGCGCGGCGCCGGTACCGGTGCCGACAGCCGTGTTGGTGCCTTGCGGGGTTGCACAACCCGCCAGCAGGGCGCCGGCGAGAGCGAAAACGGACAAGCGCGTCGCGATTTTGGTATTCATCTTGGTTTCCTCTCTTGAGTGACTCGACAAGAACAAAAAAGAACCGCTCTTTCGGCGGGGGTTGCCCGCGCGCCGGCTGTGCGGGCGCGAGCGCATCGATCAGTCCTGCTCCGGGCGGCCGGGCCTGCCGCGATCGCGGACAAGCCCCGTTCGCCAGGATGGCTGTTAGGACCAAGCGCGCCCCAGCCTCTACAATATAGGCGGTGTGGCCCCGATGTGGCCCCGAAGCGCGCCGCCCGCGAAGATTGCTCCGCAAGTCGGCTTTCCGCAATGGCGTGCAATAAATTCTTTCACTTTTCTCGCTTTTCGCCCTGATATTTGAAGGTAGTTGACGTTTTAGGCGATTTTGAGCGACGTTCCCACGGAGTTTCGATGAGTATCGACAGGGCGCTCGTCGACGCCGCACTCGCGGCAGTCGTCGACCCGAACACCGGCCGCCCGTACGCGGCGCACCGCGGCATCCGCAACGTGACGATCGACGGCGACACCGTTTCGGCCGACGTCGTGCTCGGCTATCCGGCCAAGAGCCAGTTCGACGACGCGCGCGCGCGGGTCGCCGCGGCGTTGTCCGCCGTGCCGGGCGTGCGCGACGCGCGCGTCGCCGTGTCGCAGGAAATCGCCGCGCATGCGGTGCAGCGCGGCGTGCAACTGTTGCCGAACGTGAAGAACATCGTCGCGGTGGCGTCCGGCAAGGGCGGCGTCGGCAAGAGCACGACGGCCGTGAACCTCGCGCTCGCGCTCGCGGCGGAAGGCGCGTCGGTCGGCATCCTCGACGCCGACATCTACGGTCCGTCGCTGCCGACGATGCTCGGCATTCACGAGCGGCCGGAGTCGCCCGACAACAAATCGATGAATCCGCTCGTCGGCCACGGGCTGCAGGCGAACTCGATCGGCTTTCTGGTCGGCGAGGACAATCCGATGGTGTGGCGCGGCCCGATGGCGACGTCGGCGCTCGAGCAACTGCTGCGCCAGACCAACTGGCGCGATCTCGACTATCTGATCGTCGACATGCCGCCCGGCACGGGCGACATCCAGCTCACGCTCGCGCAGCGCGTGCCGGTGACGGGCGCCGTGATCGTCACGACGCCGCAGGACATCGCGCTCCTCGACGCGAAGAAGGGCCTCAAGATGTTCGAGAAGGTGAACATCCCGATCCTCGGCATCGTCGAGAACATGAGCATCCACGTGTGCTCGAACTGCGGGCACGAGGAGCACGTGTTCGGCGCGGGCGGCGCCGAGCGGATGGCGCGGGAGTACGGCGTGACCGTGCTCGGCAGCCTGCCGCTCGACATCCGCATCCGCGAGCAGGCGGACAGCGGCGCGCCGACCGTCGTCGCGGACCCGCAAGGCAAGCTCGCCGAGCGCTACCGCGCGATCGCGCGGGGCGTCGCGATCGCGATCGCCGAGCGCGCGCGGGACATGTCGTCGAAGTTTCCGACGATCGTTGTACAAAATACGTAAAATCCCGGCAGGGCCGCGTCGGACGGTGTCGGCGGCGTGGCGAGTCACGGTATCATGACGACTTTCCCGAAGGTCCCCTTTACCGGCCCGGCGGGCGCTCGTCCGAGCGTTCCGCCCGGCATGAGGATCGCATGAAACGACGACTCGACGGCGTGCCGGGGTGGCTCGCGCTCAATGCGCCGCTTGTCCTGGCCGCCATCGGCCTTTTGGCCGGCTGCACCACTTTTGCATCGCAACACGAAAAGCGCGCCGACGCGCTGCTCCAGCCGACGGTCGGCAGCCAGGCGCGCGGCACCGTGACGCTCGCCGAGCGGCCCGACGGCGTGCAGGTCACGTACAACTTCGCGGGCTTGCCGCCCAACACCGATCACGCGCTGCAAATCCACGAGCGCGGCGACTGCAACGCCGCCGACGGCTCGAGCGCGGGCGCCGTGTTCGCGCCCGCGGCGGACCGCCTGCGCGCGGGCGCGCGCGTCGGCGGCGATCTCGGCAACATCCACGCGGATGCGAACGGCGTCGCGGCGGGCTTCATCGTCGCGCCGGACGTCGCGCTCGACGGCGTGCGCTCGGTGCTCGGCCGCTCGGTGCTCGTCCACCGCGATCCGGGCGACCCGGCGTTCCCGCAGCACGGCGCGGGGCCCGCGCTCGCGTGCGGCGTCGTGCGGCAATGACGCGAGTCGGTCCGTTCGCGATCGCGTAAAATGTGCGCCTTTCACGGCCGCCGGAACGTCCGGCGGCATTCATCCAGACACGCAGCGTTTTCCGGCGCCTTTTTATGAGCATCAAGTCCGACAAGTGGATTCGGCGCATGGCCGAAGAGCACAAGATGATCGAGCCGTTCGTGCCCGATCAGGTTCGCGCCGCCGAGGACGGCCGCAGGATCGTCAGCTACGGCACGTCGAGCTACGGCTACGACATCCGCTGCGCGGACGAATTCAAGATCTTCACGAACATCAATTCGACGATCGTCGATCCGAAGAACTTCGACGAAGGCTCGTTCGTCGATTTCAAGGGCGACGTGTGCATCATCCCGCCGAACTCGTTCGCGCTCGCGCGCACCGTCGAGTACTTCCGCATTCCGCGCACCGTGCTGACCGTCTGCCTCGGCAAGTCGACGTACGCGCGCTGCGGGATCATCGTCAACGTGACGCCGTTCGAGCCCGAATGGGAAGGCTACGTGACGCTCGAATTCTCGAACACGACGCCGCTGCCCGCGAAGATCTACGCGAACGAGGGCGTCGCGCAGGTGCTCTTCTTCGAGAGCGACGAAGTCTGCGACGTGTCGTACGCCGACCGCGGCGGCAAGTATCAGGGACAGCGCGGTGTCACGCTGCCGAAAACCTGATCTGCTTGCATATCGATCTGACCTATCGCCAGTCCGGGTGACCGCTGCGCCAGGGCCTGTTCATGCCCGCGCGCCGCGGTCGTTCTTTTTGGAGAATCGCCCATGAAGTTTCGTTTTCCCGTCGTCATCATCGACGAAGATTTTCGCTCCGAGAACATCTCGGGCTCCGGCATCCGGGCGCTGGCGGAGGCGATCGAGAAAGAAGGCGTCGAAGTGCTCGGCCTCACGAGCTACGGTGACCTGACGTCGTTCGCTCAGCAGTCGAGCCGCGCGTCGTGCTTCATCCTGTCGATCGACGACGACGAGCTGATGCTCGGTGAAATCGGCGCGGACGGCGAGCTGCCCGAGCTCGCGACGGCGATCATCGAGCTGCGCGCGTTCGTGACCGAGGTGCGCCGCCGCAACGCGGACATCCCGATCTTCCTGTACGGCGAGACGCGCACGTCGCGCCATTTGCCGAACGACATCCTGCGCGAGCTGCACGGCTTCATCCACATGTTCGAGGACACGCCGGAGTTCGTCGCGCGCCACATCATCCGCGAGGCGAAGGTCTATCTCGATTCGCTCTCGCCGCCGTTCTTCAAGGAGCTCGTCAAGTACGCCGACGAGGGCTCGTACTCGTGGCACTGCCCCGGCCACTCGGGCGGCGTCGCGTTCCTGAAGAACCCGCTCGGCCAGATGTTCCACCAGTTCTTCGGCGAAAACATGCTGCGCGCGGACGTCTGCAACGCGGTCGACGAGCTCGGCCAGCTGCTCGACCACACGGGCCCCGTGGCCGCGTCCGAGCGCAACGCCGCGCGGATCTTCAGCGCCGATCACCTGTTCTTCGTGACGAACGGCACGTCGACGTCGAACAAGATCGTCTGGCACGCGACCGTCGCTCCAGGCGACATCGTGCTCGTCGACCGCAACTGCCACAAGTCGATCCTGCACGCGATCACGATGACGCATGCGATCCCCGTGTTCCTCACGCCGACGCGCAATCACTTCGGCATCATCGGGCCGATTCCGCGCGACGAGTTCAAGCCGGAGAACATCCGCAAGAAGATCGAGGCGAACCCGTTCGCGCGCGAGGCGCTCGCGAAGAACCCGAACGCGAAGCCGCGAATCCTGACGATCACGCAGAGCACGTACGACGGCGTGGTCTACAACGTCGAGCAGATCAAGGATCTGCTCGGCGACCTCGTCGACACGCTGCACTTCGACGAGGCGTGGCTGCCGCACGCGGAGTTCCACCCGTTCTACCAGGACATGCATGCGATCGGCGCGGGCCGGCCGCGCACGGGCGCGCTCGTGTTCGCGACGCACTCGACGCACAAGCTGCTCGCGGGCATTTCGCAGGCGTCGCAGATCGTCGTGCAGGATTCGGAGAACCGCACGTTCGACAAGCACCGCTTCAACGAGGCGTACCTGATGCACACGTCGACGAGCCCGCAGTACGCGATCATCGCGTCGTGCGACGTCGCGGCCGCGATGATGGAGCCGCCGGGCGGCACCGCGCTCGTCGAGGAATCGATCGCCGAGGCGATCGACTTCCGCCGCGCGATGCGCAAGGTCGACGCCGAGTACGGCGCCGACTGGTTCTTCAGCGTGTGGGGCCCGGACAACCTGTCGGACGAGGGGATCGGCTCGCGCGCCGACTGGCTGCTGAAGCCGAACGATCGCTGGCACGGCTTCGGCCCGCTCGCGGAAGGCTTCAACATGCTCGATCCGATCAAGGCGACGATCATCACGCCGGGGCTCGACGTCGACGGCGAATTCGGCGAGACGGGCATTCCGGCCGCGATCGTCACGAAGTATCTGGCCGAGCACGGGATCATCGTCGAGAAGACGGGCCTGTACTCGTTCTTCATCATGTTCACGATCGGCATCACGAAGGGCCGCTGGAACTCGATGGTGACCGAGCTGCAGCAGTTCAAGGACGATTACGACAACAACCAGCCGCTCTGGCGCGTGCTGCCCGAGTTCGTCGCGCAGTATCCGCTTTACGAGCGCGTCGGCCTGCGCGATCTCTGCACGCAGATTCACGACGTGTACCGCGCGAACGACATCGCGCGCCTCACGACCGAGATGTACCTGTCGGACATGGAGCCGGCGATGAAGCCGTCCGACGCGTTCGCGAAGCTCGCGCACCGCGAGATCGACCGCGTGCCGCTCGACGAGCTCGAAGGGCGCGTGACGAGCATCCTGCTGACGCCGTATCCGCCGGGCATTCCGCTGTTGATTCCGGGCGAGCGCTTCAACAAGACGATCGTCAACTACCTGCGGTTCGCGCGCGATTTCAACGAGCGCTTCCCGGGCTTTCACACCGACATCCACGGTCTCGTCGCGGAAGAGATGAACGGGCGCATCGAGTACTACGTCGACTGCGTGCGCGATTGACGATGACGGCAGTCCGCAAGACGCTCGCGCGCCTGGCCGCCGCCGCGCTCGCCGGATGGCTCGCGGCGGGCGCGGCGCACGCGGAAGTCGCGGCGGCCGATCCGATCGACGTCGCGATGCGGCAGTGTCTCGCGCGGCGCGACCGCTCGTCGACGGCGGGCCAGATCCAGTGCATGGACGAGGCGCGTCAGCGGTGGCTCGGCGAAGTCGACGCCGCGTACCAGCGGCTGCAGAAGGCGGCGCCCGCCGACGCGCGGCGCGGCTGGCAGGAGAGCCAGCGCCGCTGGCTCGCGTGGCGCAAGGACGAGGCGCATCTGGTGCGCGCGGTCTACGAGACGACGCAGGGGACGATGTACGCGATGGCGAGCGCCGACATGCGGCTGCAGCCGGTGCGCGACCGCGCGCTCGCGCTGCGCGGCGCCGCCGACCGCTACGCGCAGCCGGGCGGCGACAAGGGCGCCGTGCACCGCGTGCGGCCTTGCATGCGCGATGCGGCTTGCGAGCATGCGCTCTTCGACATGAACCGCTATTACGCGAAATTGCAGGCGCGGATGCCTGCGGCCTCGCTGCCGACGCTCGTCGCCGCGCAGCGCGAGTGGGCCGCGTTTCGCGACGCGACGACGCCGCTTATCAGCGAGGACGGGCGCGTGGATCTGATCGGCGCGCGCGTCGCGACGCTCAAGCGGTTCTCGGAGACGGTCAACAATCGCTGAGCGCTCAGCGCACCGCGGCCGGGGTTCGTCTCCCGTTTCTTTGGCGCGCGCCGGTGAGGCCGCCCGCCGCCATCCTCGTGTCGATCTTGCGTGTCCGCTGCGCGGCGGCGCCGCGTCCGCTCACGCGTGCGCGGCGTGCGGCCCGAACCACGCGGGCACGAGCGCGACCGCGTCGTCGAGCGAATCGAGCACGCGCAGGCTCAGCGCGACGATCTCGGGTGTCGGCGCCTTCAGGTCCGGCACGGTGACGACGGACGCGCCCGCGCGCGTTGCGGCGAGCGCGCCGAAATCGCTGTCCTCGAACGCGACGCACGCGTGCGCGGGCAGGTTCAGCCGTTCGGCCGCGAGCCGGTAGACGGCCGGATCGGGCTTGCCGCGCTCCACTTCGTCGCCGCCCGCGATCGCGGCGAAGCGCTCCAGCACGCCGACCGCGTGAAGCCGCGTGCGAATCACGTCGCGCGTGGACGACGACGCGACCGCGCACGGCACGCCGGCGTCGGCGAGCGTCGTCAGGAGCGCGTGCGCGCCCGCCTTCAGCGGAAACTTCGGATGAGGCTGCGGTGCGGCGAGCTGCGTGCGCACCTGCGCGGACACCGAGCGGAACGCGTCGTCGCCGAGCAGGCCGGCGAGGATCGTCTGGCCTTCGCGGAACGAGCGGCCGACGATCTGCAGATAGTCGGCGGACGACAGCGCGACGCCGTGCGCGCGCGAGACGTCGATCCACGTATTCATGATGGTCCGCTCGGAATCGACGAGCAGGCCGTCCATATCGAAGATTGCCGCTGAGAACATGGGTTGTCGTCCGTGTATCGAGGCGTGGGCCGCGGGCTGCGCACCGTCGCGCGTTCGGGCGGCGTCGCCAGCGTGGTCGCCGAGCGCGCGGGCAGCCGAAAGCGGTGCGCGCCGTCGCGGCGATCGCCGCGTGTCGCTTGCCGCGCCCGGTTTCGCGTTAGCCGTGTGCCCGTCGATCGCGACGAGCCGCCGGCGCATATCGGCGCGGCCGGGCGCGCATCGCTTTGTGGGCTGCCCGGCGTTTCGCCCGGCAAATAAAAAAGACGGACACCATTCGGTGTCCGCCACGTGCATGCGAGCTTACTTGCCGAGCGCCGCGCGCGCCGCCTTCGCCGCCGCGCGCACCTGGTCCGGCGCGGTGCCGCCCGGATGGTTGCGGCTCGCGACCGAGCCTTCGAGCGTCAGATAGTCGAACACGTCGTCGCCGATCAGGTGCGCGACGTTCGGCAGCTCCTGCTTCATTTCGTCGAGCGAGAGGTCCGCGAGATCGATGCCGCGCGCGTCGCAGACCTTCACCGCATGCGCGACCGCCTCGTGCGCGTCGCGGAACGGCAGCCCGCGCTTGACCAGATAGTCGGCGAGATCCGTCGCGGTCGAGAAGCCCTGCAGCGCCGCCGAGCGCATCGCGTCCGGCTTCACCGTGATGCCCGCCGCCATCTCCGCGAAGATCCGCAGCGTGTCGGCCACCGTGTCGACCGTGTCGAAGAGGGGCTCTTTGTCTTCCTGGTTGTCCTTGTTGTACGCGAGCGGCTGGCCTTTCATCAGCGTGAGCAGCGCCATCAGGTGGCCGTTCACGCGGCCCGTCTTGCCGCGCGCGAGTTCGGGCACGTCCGGGTTCTTCTTCTGCGGCATGATCGAGCTGCCCGTGCAGAAGCGATCGGCGATGTCGATGAAGCCGACGCGCGGGCTCATCCACAGCACCAGCTCCTCGGAGAAGCGCGACACGTGCGTCATCACGAGCGCTGCCGCCGCCGTGAATTCGATCGCGAAGTCGCGATCGGATACGGCGTCGAGCGAGTTCGCGCAGATGCCGTCGAAGCCGAGCGACTTGGCCACCGCGTGACGGTCGATCGGATAGCTCGTGCCCGCGAGCGCGGCCGCGCCGAGCGGCAGGCGGTTCACGCGCGTGCGGCAGTCGCGCATGCGCTCCGCGTCGCGCGAGAACATCTCGACGTACGCGAGCAGGTGATGGCCGAACGTGACGGGCTGCGCAACCTGCAGGTGCGTGAAGCCCGGCAGGATCGTGTCGGCGTTCTTTTCGGCGAGGTCGATGAGCGCGCCGCGCAGGTCGTTCAGCAAGCCGCCGATGCGGTCGATCTCGCCGCGCAGCCACAGGCGGATGTCGGTCGCGACCTGGTCGTTGCGCGAGCGGCCCGTGTGCAGGCGCTTGCCGGCGTCGCCGATGAGGGCGGTCAGGCGCGCCTCGATGTTCAGGTGGACGTCCTCGAGATCGAGCTGCCATTCGAATTCGCCGCGCTCGATCTCGCCCTTGATCTGCGCCATCCCGCGCTCGATCGCGGCGAGATCGTCGGCGCTGATGATCTTCTGCGCGGCGAGCATGTTCGCGTGCGCGAGCGAGCCGGCGATGTCGACGAGCGCGAGGCGCTTGTCGAAGAAAACCGACGACGTATAGCGCTTGACGAGCTCGGACATCGGTTCCGAAAAGCGGGCCGACCAGGCCTCGCCCTTTTTGTGCAGTTGGGACGTCATGGCGATTCTTGAAAGGGGAGTGGAGCGGCGCGCGCCGCGAACGGACAACGCGGATTCTAGCATTCGCGCGGTGGGCGGCCGGTGGGGCGCGGTCGGGGCGGCGCGAGGGGGCGGAGCGCGTGCGCCGGCGGTTTCGGCGCGCGTGCGGGCGGGCTGCACGGCGGCGGGCGATACGGCGGGCCGGCGCGGGGGCGCTTGCGCGGCGGGCGCGATGGGGGCGCGATGGGTGCGCCGCTCGCGGCGGTCGCGAGCGGCGGCCGCTGTCATGGACGCGGCGTCGCCTGATAGATACGGCGGCGCAATCGGGGCGAACGGTGTGAACGTGCAAACGGCGCAAACGGCGCAAACGGCGCAAACGGCGCAAACGGCGCAAACGGCGCAAACGGCGCAAACGGCGCAAACGGCGCAAACGGCGCAAACGGCGCAAACGGCGCAAACGGCGCAAACGATGCAAACGATGCAAACGATGCGACCGAACGCCGGCGCCCGGCCGAGTCGGCCGACGCGCCATCGCGGATCGCGCGACGCGCCCGCGTGCGCATCGCGTCACTTCAAATCGCAGGTGAGCGGCCCGATCGTCGGCGGCGTGCCGTCGGCGGGGCGCGTGTAATCGAACGCGACCGCGCAGCGCTTGCCGCGGCCCGTTATCTCCAGATGATTGACGGCCGCGAGGCCGGTGACGAACGTGAGCCCGTCGTAGCCGACGATCGTGCTCGCGCCGCTTTCGCGATGCGTGACCGCAAGCCCGGGCGGCAGCGGCGCGCCGGACGCATCCTCGAGCACGATCGACGCCGATGGCTCGCGCGCGATCGAGAAATGCGCGAGCACGCCCGAGCGTGACTGCGGGACGACGTTGCGGATCGTGTCGGATATGCGCGCGTCGAGCGGCAGCTTCAGCGTGTCGATGCCGATCCGGTTGTTCTGATACGCGTTCAGGTCGGGGATCAGCAGATGTCCGCCGCGGTCGGTCGTGCCGATCACGCGATTCTCGTGCGTCACCGGCACGCCCGCCGATCCGTCCGTCGACACGAGCGCGAAGCCGTCGTCGATGCGCCGGGCGAGGTGCGCGTTGCCGTCCATCAGCACGACGGCGCCCGTCACGTCGAGCGCCGCGTTTTGCCGCCCCGCGATCGTCTGTGCGAGCGCCGTCACTTCGCCCGCGCGGCCGAGGTATTGCGCTTGCGCCTGGCCGTAGCGCGTGCCGCCCGCGTCGCCCGCCTGCGCACTCCAGCCGAAGCCGCCGCCGTAGTCGGGCGCGCGCATCGCGTTCACGTTGTAGACCGTCTTGCCGTTCTGCCGGCCGACGTTCGTGTTGACGGACGTCCGGTCGCCGAGCGCGACGTTCAGGCTCAGGAACACGCCGCGCGAGTCGCGCTGATGGAAGTCCTGGAACGCGCTGATGTTGATCGACGCGAGGCTGCCGACGTTTACCGAGTACGACACCGAGCCGATGCGCGACGCCTGCAGGCCGGGGTACTTGAGACCGATGTAGCTGATCGCGAACGTCTGCGACCGGATGAACGGCAGCGACAGCGTCACGCGATCGGTCGCGCTCGGCACCGGCGTGCCGTCGCGCGCGGCGAGGTCGCCGTAGTTGCCGAACGCGCGCAGCGTCTCGGCGTCGATCGAGAAGCGCGGGCGCACGAGCTGATAGCCGATGCCGACCTGCGTGCCGGTGAGGCGCCCGAGGCTCTGCGCGACCGACGCGCTCGCGACGCCCGCGCCGCCGAGCCGCACGAGCGTGCCGGCGCCCGCGTTGTAGAGGCCGGGCGTCGCTTCCGCATGCGCTTCGACGGTCAGGCTGTCGGTCGCGCCGTAGCGCGCGGTCGCGCTCGCGGCCGGACGGCGCGCGTAGTCGAACGAGCGCAGGCCCCACGCGCGCCGCAAAAAGCCCGCCTCGACCGAGTAGCTCGCGAGGCCCGGCGCGAGCATTCGCGTGTCGATGTAGAGCGGCAGCGACGTCGCGATCGTGCGCCCGAGCGCGTCGCGCGTGACGACGGTGGCGTTGCCCCCGCCCGTGATGCCCGGCACGCTGTTGATGACGAACGGGCCGCTCGGCACGTCGCTGCTGAACTGGCGCACGCCGTTCACGTACAGATCGACCGTCGACGGCACGACGGCCGTGCCCGCGAGCGAGGGCACCGGGAACGTCACGAGATCGGGGCGCAGCGCGAAGTTGCTGCGCCATTGCAGGCCGCCGAGGCGCAGCGAGCGCGTCCATGCGAGCGACGACGAGATCGTGTCGCCGAACTGCGTCGTCGTGAGCGAGTTCGGATCGGACCTGCTCCACGACGTGTCGTAGCGCGTGTAGCGCTGGCCGCCGTGCTGGAAATACGCGACGCCCGTGCTGCTGAACACGCCCGCCGGATCGAAGTAGCGCGCTTCGTGCCAGAGCGCGGCGCCCGCGCGGTCGGTCGTCTGCGCGTACAGGTCGTAGTTCAGCACGACGCCGCGGCCGGCGCTCGCGGGGACCGTCGGCGCGAGCGCGCGCGTGTCGAACGTGTGCGGGATGCGCAGCGAGTCGGGCGCGTCGAGGTCGATGGTTTGGCGCGCCGCGTCGTAGCGGTAGCGCAGCGAGTCGAGCGCATCGAGCGCGACGAGCGCGTTCGCCGGCTGCCGCAGCCGGGACGTCGCGATGCCGATGTCGTTCAGGTCGTCCTGGCTCGCGTAGAAGCGGCCGTCGGCGACGACGAAGTGCACGATCAGGTGCGTCGGCTGGCCGTTCAGCGAGACGGCGAGATACAGGTCGTTCGCGGTCACGGTTGCGTCCGCGCCGGGCACGGGCAGGCTCGTCGTCGGGTTGGGCGGTGCGGACAGCGCGGGGGGCGCGGCGGCCACGGCGAGCGGGGTTCGGGCGTTGGCCGAAGCGGGGGAGGCGCGCGATGCGGCCGGTGCGGGCGACGTCGCCGGAGAGGGCGATGCCGGCGATGTGGGCGACGCGAACGGCAACGGCGATCCGGCCGGCGAAGGCGACGTGGACGGCGACGGCAATGCCGATGGCGAGGATTGCAAAAACGGCAACGACGGGTGCGACGAGGACGGCGAGGATGACACAGACGACAAAGACGACAAAGACGACAAAGACGACAAAGACGGCACGGACGACACGGACGACGCAACCGACTCGCTCCCATTCGCCACCGCCGCGAACCCGCCCGTCGACGTCACCGCGTCAACCGTTGCGGGCGCAACGACCGCGCCGGCCGCCGCCGATGCGCCGCCCGATCCCGCGCGCACGGCGGCGCCGCTGAGCACGCGATCGACGGACGCCCCCGCGGATGTCCTCACGGAGCCCGACGCGAGCACGGCCGGACTCGCCGGCGCGGCGCGCGTTGCCGCATCCTCGGCGCCGGTTTCACCCGAAGCCGATGCGCTTTGCGCGTGCGCGCCCCGGCTCGCCGCGGCAGCGGCGAATGTCGCGGCGGCGAGTGCGATCGTCAGTCCGACGAACCGTCGATGCCGCCCAGGGTCCGTCGAGCGATGCGCGATGCGGACAGTCGGCACGTTCGAGCGAGTGGTTTGGAGGAACGGTCGAAGTGTGTCGTCAAGGCGGGCTCACGTCCGCCTCGACAGGTTGGGTGTTGATCGTCGCGCGCACCTTGCGGATGCGCGGCACGATCCGCGTCGCGTCGAGATGCAGCGGCCACTGCCGCATGCTGCCGGCGAGCGCGTAGCCGAGAAGGCCGGGGGCGATCTCGTAAGTCTTGCCGGCGTCGTCGACGAGCCGCACCGATGCGACCTGCGCATGCCGCCCGCCGTCGTTCGCCACGCGCAACAGCCAGCCCGACGCGCCGCGCACGATACGCCATGTGAGCTTCGGCGGGCCGAGCGCGGTGTCGGGCGCGACGAACACCGGAATCGAATAGCGCAGCCGGATCGCGATGCCGTTGACGACGGGCGCGTCGAGCGTCGGCAACTCGTCGATCAGCACGCGATAGCTTTCCTCTGCGCGCGGCTTGTCGTGCGCGACGCGCACGAGCCGCACGAGCTGCTCGCTCTGCCCGCCGATCTGCAGCAGTGGCGGACTCGCGACGAGCCCCGGCGCGGGCACGAGCACGTCGTCGCCCTGCTCCTGGCTCCAGCGGAAGGTGCGCACCTGCCCGTAGATCGCCCGCGCGTCGGGGTTGCGCAGCATGACGCCCGCCGCCGGATTGTCGGCCGCCATCTCGACCGTGACGGGCGAGATCTGCAGCGTCGCGGCGCGGGCGGCCGGGACGGTGGCGGCAGCGACGGCGAGAACGGCGAGAACGGCGAGCCACCGGCGGACGAGCGACGTCACGGGCGGCTCAGAACGTGATGGTCGCGGTGATGGTCGTCTGGTAGGTGTCGGGTTGCGGCGTCGTCTGTGCGGGCACCTGGCCGTACACGGTCAGCGTCTGCGCGGTGCCGTTGCCGGTGCCGCTCACGGTGTCGGTGCCGACCGTGTTATCGTAAGTCAGCAACTGCTTGTCGTGACGACGGTTGCACGGCCGTAACGGTCGAGATCACCCATCCCTTTCACC
>NZ_LOYJ01000009.1:0-15212 GCF_001526245.1 Burkholderia sp. MSMB1498 | reverse complement strand
ATCGATGATCTGCCGCTGCCGAACGACGAGCTCGAATATCTTCCGGACGGCGAAGAATCGCGTGCGATCCAGGGGCGAGAAGGCGTGCAGCGCTTGCAGCGCACGCGGCGGATCAAGTCGAGCAACGTCGCGCTGCGCGACTTCGATTATCACGCGCCGTCGAAGCGCTTGGACAGCGATGCGCAGGTCGAGCTGTCGAGCCTTGACGGCATTCCGCTCGAGTACTACGACTATGCGACCGGCTATAGCGATCCGGCGCAGGGCGAGCGGCGAGCGCGCTTGCGGCTCGAAGCGATCCAGGCGGACTCGCACTCGCTCGTCGGCGAGGCGAACGCACGCGCGCTCGCGACGGGCCGCGCGTTCACGCTGGTCGGTCATCCGGCGTTGAGCCGCAATCGTCGGTACTACGTGACGAGCAGCGAGCTGACGTTCATTCAGGACGGACCGGATAGTACGTCGCAGGGCCGTAACGTCGCGGTGAAGTTCCGCGCGCTCGCCGACGATCAGCCGTTCCGCCCGCTGCTCGTCACCAAGCGGCCGCGGGTGCCGGGCATCCAGAGCGCGACGGTGGTGGGCCCGGAGATGTCGGAAGTGCACACCGACAAGCTCGGGCGCATCCGCGTGCACTTCCACTGGGACCGCTACAAGACGACCGAAGCGGACGCGTCGTGCTGGATTCGCGTGACGCAGGCATGGGCGGGCAAGGGCTGGGGCGTGATCGCGATGCCGCGGGTCGGGCAGGAAGTGATCGTCGTTTATGTCGACGGCGATCTCGACCGGCCGCTCGCGACGGGGATCGTCTACAACGGCGAAAACCCGACGCCTTACGATTTGCCGAAGGATATCCGCTACACGGGCCTCGTCACGCGTTCGATCAAGCGCGCGGGCGGCATTCCGAACGCGAGCCAACTGACGTTCGACGATCTGCACGGCGCGGAGCGCGTGATGATCCACGCGGAGCGCGACATGCAGCAGACGGTCGAGCGCAACAGCTCGACGTCGATCGCGCAGGATTTGAACCTGTCGGTGGATGGCACGTCGACGTCGGTCGTCGGCATCAAGGTCAGCTTCACCGGCATCTCGGTGTCGTACACGGGGCTGTCGGTGAGCTTTACCGGCGTGTCGGCGAGCTTCACCGGCGTGAGCACGTCGTTTACCGGCGTGAGCACGAGCTTCACCGGCGTGTCGACATCGTTTACCGGCGTGACCACGGGTTTCACCGGCGTATCGACGTCGTTTGTCGGTGTGGACACGAGCTTCACCGGCATCAGCACGGGGTTCGTCGGCGTGTCAACGAGCTTGACGGGTTCCAAGAATTCCGTGACGGGCGTGTCGAACAGCATGACGGGCATCTCGTCGTCATGGACCGACGTCAGCATGTCGACGACCGGGCAGTCGCAGAGCACCACCGGCGTATCGCTGTCGTACACGGGCACGTCGAGCAGCATGACGGGCACGAGCACGTCGGTGACGGGCACGTCGACGAGCATCACGGGCACGTCGATGTCGAACACGGGTAGCTCGACGAGCATCACGGGCACGTCGATGTCGACGACGGGCAGCTCGACGGGCATTACGGGCTCGAGCATGTCGGCCACCGGCAGTTCGGTGGGCACGACGGGCTCGAGCGTATCGACGACGGGCAGCAGCATGTCGGTGACGGGATTCAGCTTCTCGTACATCGGCGCGAGCTACTCGGACGTGGGCATCGATCTGAAAAAGCTCGGGATGCAGACGAAGAACTGACCTATGCGACATATCAAACCACAAGCGGCCCTCGTGGCCACGACCAATACGCAGATCGGCGCGCAGCCGATGCTCGGGATCAGCATCGGCATGGGCTTCAGGCTCGATCAGCCGTCGATCCTCGTACACGAAGCGGCTGTCTGGGAAGCGCTGAAGGCAGCTGCGCCGTCGCTGCCGCTGTATGAATCGGCACTGCCGAAGCAGCGCGCCGAATGGCTGCTCGCCGGCCATTCGACGCATTCCGTCGGGCCCGGCGCGAGCTCGCGCAATGTCGACTGGACTGCATGGGTCGAGTTCGACGGCGTGCGCAAAGTGGTCTCGTGCGCGACGCAGCTCGGCGACGAGCATGCGCAGGGCGGCTTCGCGCGCATCGCGATCGATCACCGGCATGCGGCGGCGGGCGGCGCGCAGGAAAACCCGTTCGGCGTGGCGTCCGGCACGCCGCCGCTGCAACAGCTGCGCACATTCGGCGTCGGCCCTGCGCCGCTCGCGGCGATGGGCGCGATCGGCAGCGACTGGCCCGAGCGCACGCAATGGATGCCGACGCGGCCGGGCACGGTCGACGCGATGGCGCAGGACGGCACGCATATGGGCTGGCCCGCGAACGTCGATTTGCGCTTCTTCCAGCAGGCGGCGCCCGATCAATGGGCGCGCGGCGAATGCTGGACGCCCGGCGCGCGTTTCGAGCTGAGCGGCTTCGGGCCGCAGGGCGAGGGCTTCGCGGGCGAGCTGCCGCGCCTCGTGCCCGTCGCGCTCGTGACGCGCAACGGCCGCCCGGGCATTGAGCGCCTGTCGTTCAAGCAGCAGACGGTGTGGTTCCTGCCCGATCGCGGCATCGGCGTGCTGTGGTGGAACGGCGCGGTCGCGCTCGATTTCCTGCTCGACGACAGCCCGACGATGCTCGTCACCGCATTCAAGGACGAGGCCGAGCGGATCGACGTCGACGCGGTGATGAAATTCGCCGATCAGCGCGCGGACCTGAACTGCACCGATCCGCTGCAACAGGCGGATCACGAACTGATGCCCGCTGTCGCGAGGGGCTGGACCTGGGAGATGATCCTCGACGCGGAAGACCATCCGCGCTTCGCACCGGCGCCGCGCGGCTATGAAGAAGTCCGTGCGCGGGTCGAGCAGAACCGTCGGCAGCTCGTCGAGGCGCGCGACGCAAGCGAACGGCTGTCGGCGTTCGAGGAAGCGAATCGCAACGCGAAGCTGCCGGGCGCGGCGCGCGGCGGCGAAAACTGGCGCACGCGGCTGCGTCAGGCGAAGACGCCCGAGCTCGCGAACGTCACGATTCGCGACGCCGATCTGTCGTCGCTGCGCTTCGACGGCTGGAAGTTCGACGAAGTGCGCTTCGAGCGCTGCACGCTCGATCGCAGCGAATGGACGAACTGCCGGCTCAATCAGGTGCATGCGGTCGACTGCTCGTTCGCCGACGTGAAGATGAGCGACGGCTGGTGGAAGGGCGGCAAGATCCAGCGCTGCAATCTCGAGCGCAGCGCGTGGCTGAACGTGGAGATCGAGCGGATCTCGATCGACGAATGCCGGCTCGACGATCTGAAAGTGGCGGGCGGCTCGTGGTCGATGCTGTCGGTGCAGGGCCGCGGCGGCGTGCGCGGCGACGTTCAGGATGTCGAATGGAACTCGGTGTCGTGGTCCGAGGTGAGCGCGCCCGGCTGGACCTGGACGCGCGTGCGCGCGGACGATCTCGCGATCGTCGAATGCGCGATGGCGGGCCTCGCGGTGTCGCAATGCACGCTCGCGAAGCCGAGCATTTTGCTGACCGACTTGTCCGCGAGCGTCTGGCAGCGCAGCATGCTCACGTTCGCGGTGCTGTCGCACGGCACGTCGATCAACGGCGCGCGGCTCACCGACTGCGTGCTCAAGTCGTCGAGCCTGCAGGAGCTGCGTGCGGACCGCGTGCAGGTTGACCACTGCTCGTTCATGCAACTGAACGCGCAGCATCTGCATGCGCAGCAGTCGCACTGGAGCCGCACGGTGCTCGACGGCGCGAACGTGATGCACGCGCAACTGACGGGCACGTCGTTCGACCGCTGCTCGCTGAAGGAGGCAATGTTCTATGGCGCCGACATGCGGCAGACGCGCATGCGCGACTGCAATCTCGTTCGGGTCCGCACGTCGTGGATTCACCCGCCGGAAGCAGGCGCGTGGCGCGGCAATCTGAACGCCGGCCAGCTCGACGTGCCGAGGAGGGTGTGATGAGCAAGATCCGCTCGACGGTGCCGCCGCCGCCGCTGCCCGAAGTCGTCGAGGGGCAGCACTACACGTTGCCGCAGCGCGACGTCGCGCTGGCGGACACGCTGTTCGTCGATTGCCACTTCGACCGCGTCGAATGGACGGGCTGCCGGCTGTCGAACCTGCGCTTCGTGAACTGCACGTTCGATGCGAACCGCTTCGATCGCTGCGAGCTGCTGAAGCTCACGTACGAGTCGAGCCGGCTCCGGGCGAGCGCGTGGACGCAGAGCGCGTTGCAAGGCGTGTCGTTCAGCGAATGCGAGATCGAGGGCGGCACGTGGACGGGCAGCTTGCTGAAGGACGTCGTGTGCGCGCAGTCGAAGGGCGCGCGCTGGCTGTTCGACGGCGTGCGCGGCGCGCACGTGTCGCTCGTCGCGGGCGACTACGCGGGCGTCACGCTGCGCGGCGGGCACTGGAGCGACACGTCGTGGATCGGCAGCCAATTGGCCGAGCTGCGGCTCGAATCCGTCGGGCTGGAGAACCTGATCGCAGGGCAAAGCGGCTTTCAGCACGCGGTGCTCGTCGAATGCCGCGGCGTCAACGTGCGCTGGATTGATTCGCGCATCGAGCGGTTGACCGTGCAGGGCTGCGAGCTGAAGCAGGCCGCATGGTCGCACAGCACGTGGGCGACGGGCGAGATCCACGCGAGCCGGCTGCCGCTCGCGAGCTTCGATCATGCGACCGTCAACGGCCTGACCGTGACGAACAGCGACTTGCCGCAGGCGATCTTCGACAGCGCGAGCGTGTCGGACAGCTCGCTGCAGGGCGTGCGCGCGCAGCGGATCGCGTTGCGCGACGCGTGGCTCACGCGCGTGAACCTGTCCGGCGCGCACCTGCAGCAGCTCGATGCACGCGGCCTGCATCTGGAGCGCGTCGACCTGCGCGGCGCCGATTGCCGAGGCGGCAATCTGATCGGCCAGCTTCGCCCGGTGTGGGCGGCGGCCGACACGCGGGATGCGGTATTCGAGGAAGCCACCGGCGCTGATGATCAGCTTTGGTGGCAACGAGTCCAACCGGGAGCAAGAGGAGTTTGACGATGAGCATGCGGGAAATGGTTGTCGCGCACGACGCGCTTGCATACGAATCGGACGACGACGCGGCGTCGCGTCACGCGCTGACGCGGATCATGAAGGGCGGTGCGCGCGTGCGCGATGAGAAGGCATGCGAGCAAGCCGAGCCGGCGGATGCGCGGGCATCGTCCTCGCCCGCCGCCGCGTCGACGACGCTCGCGCGCATCGACGGCAAGCGCACGGCGGCGGGCGAATGGCCCGTCGCGGTGCAGCCGGGCGTCGTGCTGCGCGCGAGGAAGGCGGTGAGCTGCGTGGTCGCGCCGGAGCCGGGCGATCTCGTGCAGATCTGCCGCGAAGGCGAGCACTGCTGGGTGCTCGCGGTGCTCGAGCGCGGCGCGGCGGGCGGCGAAAAGCGCGGTGAGAAGAACCGCGAGGTCTTATTGGATTTTGGCGACGCGCACGTCGCGCTTCGCGCGCGCGACGTGCGCGTCGAGGCGCGCGATCGGTTGTCGCTCGAGGCCGCGCAGCTCGCGAGCCGCGCGCAGGTGGTGACGCAGGCGGCGGCCGAGCGCCAGACGCACGTGAGCGGCACCGACGCGACGCACGCGGGCAGCACGGTCGTCCACACCGAGCGGCACATGGCGATGCACGCGAAGAGCGCGGTCGTCACCGCGGCGTCGCTGCTGAAGATCGACGCAGGCCAGATTCACATGGGCTGAGCGTCGCTCGCGCCCGGTTTCTTGAAGGAGGTAGTCATGTTTGCAAATTGCTCAGCCGGGGGGATGGCGATCGCGCCGGGGAACGACGTCTGCAAGACGCCGCCCCTCGCCATTCCCATGCCGTACACGAACATCGCGAACAAGCCCGAGGCCGTGCCGAACGTGCCGAACATCATCTATGCGGGCGGTCCGGTGCACAACCTGAACACGATCATTCCGGTCACTCACAGCGACGAGCCGGGCTCGATGGGCGGCGTCGCGTCGGGCACGGTGTCGGGGCCGTCGCGACACGCGAAAGGCTCGAGCAAGGTGATGATCCAGGGTGCGCCGCAGACGCGGCTCACGGACACCAACCTGCCGAACAACCAGAACACGGCCGGCTTTTCCGCCGTTCCGTCGCAGACGATCACGATGACTCTCAGCTGAACATCGTGCGTCGCAAGATGGGCCCCTTCAAATCGATCGCGGCGGCGCTCGCGCTCGGCGTGCTCGCCGGTTGTTCGGCGTTCTCGTCGTCGAAGCCGGAAGAACCGCGGCAACTGCACGTGACGCTCGTCGGCGGCGGCCGCCTGAACGCCGCGCCGGCTGGCGAGGCGCGTCCGATTCAGACGTGCGTGTACGTCGTGACCGCGGCCGACTGGCTGCCGACGCAGGGCGGCGACGATTCGTCGTGCGCATCGCGCGGGCAGGACAGCACGGTCGTCGCCGATTCGCGCCACGTGATCGCGCCGAACCAGGTGCTGCAGTTCTCGTTGAGCCTGCCGCGCTCGGGCGATCTCTGGCTCGTCGCCGACGCCGACTACGCGCGTCGGCCGGCGAACTACGCGCCGCTGCGCGTGCGCGTCGAGGGCCGCGGATTGATTCACATGGCCGTCTGGCTTGACCGCGACGGCATCTACAACGCGTTGTTGCCGGGGCCGGTGCCCGTCGGCGGTGTGATGTCCGCATCGGCCGTGCGCATCGACGAGCCGCCGCCCGAGCGCAAGACGAAAACCACCTATGGGACAAGGAGAAGCAGGCAATGAGTAGTCTGCCGGTAGGACCGGTCGCGTGGAGCGACGGCATGCTGATCGAGACGCAGCACTTCCAGCAGCTCGAGCGGCATCTCGCGCATCAGGCCGCACTGCGGCTCGGTCAGACGTCGAATCACGGCTGGGGCTTCACGCTGCTCGATCTCGATCAGGACGGCCTCGGGCTCGGCAGGCTCGGGCTGCGCCACGCGCGCGGCGTGTTCCAGGACGGCACCGCGTTCTCGCTGCCGTCCGACGATCCGCTGCCGCCGCCGCTCGAGACCGAGCTCGCGCAGGCGGGCGACATCGCGTGCCTCGCGCTGCAAGCCGCGCGCACGGGCGGCCCGGAGATGGCGTTCGGCGACGTCGCATCGGCGTCGCGCTATCGCGCGGTGTCGACCGAAGTGCCCGATCTCGCGGTCGGGCTCGACGCGCCCGGCACGCCGCGGCGCCTGACGATCGAGACGGGCCAGCTCGTTTCGCGCCTTTGCTGGAAGTCGCAATTGCGTTCGGATGAAGTCGCGCTGCCGATCGCGCGCGTCGCGGGCCGCAATGCGAGCCGCACGGTGTCGCTCGATCCGCGCTTCATCCCGCCGCTGCTCGACACGCGCGCGCATCTCGTGCTGCGCTCGCTGATCGACGAATTGCAGAGCACGCTGCGCGTGCGGCTCGCGAGCACGTCAGCGCAGCGCGTGCTGTCGACGGGCGGCGGCGTCGCCGATCTGATCGAGCTGCTGCTGCGCCAGGCGATCGCCGAGTACCGGATGCGTCTCGCGAACCTCGACGCGTTCGATCCGCTGCCGCCCGCGATGCTGTACCACGAGCTCGTCGGCCTGCTCGGGCGCCTGAGCGTGCTGCCGGGCGTCGACGAGGAGCTCGCCGATCGCGAGCTCGGCTACAACCACGACGATCTTCAGACGAGCTTCGAGCCGCTCGCGATGATGCTGCGCCAGGCGCTCGCGCGCGTGATCGAGACGCCGGTGTTGCCGCTGCGCTTCGAGGATCGCGGCGATCAGGTGCACATCTGCATCATCGACAAGCAGTGGAACCTGAAGAAACTGATTTTCGCGTTTTCGGCCGCGATGCCGGCGGAGAAGCTGCGGCAGTTGCTGCCGCAGCAGACGAAGCTGGGCGCCGTCGAGCAGATCCAGAAGCTCGTGGACCTGCAACTGCCGGGCGCGCGTCTGAACGCGTTGCCCAATCCCCCGCGCCAGATTCCCTACTACGCCCAAAGCACGTACTTCGAAGTGGAATCGACCGACCCGTTCTGGAAGCAGACCCTCGCCGGCTCGGCGATGGCGCTGCGCATCGTCGGCGATTTCCCCGATCTTCGCTTCGAAGCCTGGGGGCTGAGAGACGGCAAGGTGGCGTGACCCACGACATGAGACGCAATCTGCTATGAGCCTGCTACGAAACCTGTCCACCACGCTGCGCCGCGTATCGATGGCGTCCAACATGCTCGATCGCGCGGCGGCGAATCCGGATCTCGCGACGCGGATTCCGACGCTGTCGTCGCTGTCGAGCGCGGCGATGTCGAGTTCCGCCGTGTCGACCACCGGCACGACGAACGTCGCCGCGTCGGGCGGCGCGGCGAGCTCGGGTGCGCCGAGCTTCACATCGTCGGGCGGCGCGGCGAGCGCGCATCCCGTGAGCGACGCGCTGCCGCATGCCGACGGCTCGCCCCGCAATCCCGCCGTGCTGCAATTCCCGGTGCCGGGCGGCGCCGCGGCGCCCGCCGACACGCGCGGGGCGTCGCCCGTCGTCTACAACCCGCAGGGCGAGCAGGCCGCGATCATGAAGGCGGGGTTGCAGCAGGCGAGCTGGAACAACCCGTTCGTGTCGCACGCGCTGCCCGCGGTGCTGCAATTGCAGCGGCATCTCGCGGCCGGGCCGCTCAACCAGGCCGCGATCCGCACGCAGCTCGGGCTCGAAGTGCGGCTCTACCGCGAGCGGCTTGCCGGCTCCGGCTGCGAATGGGAGCAGATCCGCGACGCGTCGTACTTGCTTTGCACGTATCTCGAC
This sequence comes from Burkholderia sp. MSMB1498, assembly GCF_001526245.1. Classification (NCBI taxonomy): domain Bacteria; kingdom Pseudomonadati; phylum Pseudomonadota; class Betaproteobacteria; order Burkholderiales; family Burkholderiaceae; genus Burkholderia; species Burkholderia sp. MSMB1498. The sequence continues at coordinate 6,449 of NZ_LOYJ01000009.1, read as the reverse complement.
GAGACCGTCAACGATTCGGCGCGCGAGCACTCGCAAGTCGTCTACGACGGCGAGCGCAGCTTGCTCGTCGAATTCCACGACGACGCGTGGGGCGGCGAGGACGCGTTCGCCGACCTGTCGCGCTGGATGAAGGCCCCCGAGCCGCCGATCTCGCTTCTGTCGTTCTACGAACTGATCCTGTCGCTCGGCTGGCAGGGCCGCTACCGCGTGCTCGATCGCGGTGACGTGCTGTTGCAGGACCTGCGCTCGCAGCTGCATGCGCTCATCTGGCATCACGTGCCGCCCGAGCCGCTCGGCACCGATCTCGTCACGCCCGCGAAGCGGCGCCGCTCGTGGTGGACGGCCGGCCGCGCGGCGGTCGTCGCGCTCGGCGTGCTCGCGCTCGCCTACGGCGCGATCAGCCTGTGGCTCGATTCGCAGGGGCGGCCGATCCGCAACGCGCTCGCCGCGTGGATGCCGCCCACGCGCACGATCAACATCGCGGAGACGCTGCCGCCGCCGCTGCCGCAGATCCTGACGGAAGGGTGGCTCACGGCGTACAAGCATCCGCAAGGCTGGCTGCTCGTGTTCAAGAGCGATGGCGCGTTCGACGTGGGCAAGGCGAACGTGCGACCGGACTTCATGCACAACATCGAGCGGCTCGGCCTCGCGTTCGCGCCGTGGCCGGGCGACCTCGAGGTGATCGGCCACACCGATTCGCGGCCGATTCGCACGAGCGAGTTCCCGGACAACCAGGCGCTGTCGGAAGCGCGGGCGCGCACCGTCGCCGACGAACTGCGCAAGACCGCGCTGCCGGGCGGCGCGCGCGCGCCGGAGAACTCGGTGCAGCGCAACATCGAGTATTCGGGGCGCGGCGACGGGCAGCCGATCGACACGGCAAAGACGCCCGCCGCGTACGAGCGCAACCGCCGCGTCGACGTGCTGTGGAAGGTGATTCCCGACGGCGCGCAGCGCCACGACCGCAACCTGAACCTGCAGCAGCCGGAGAAGCCCGGCCAGGTCCCGATGCGCCCGGCGATGCCGGAAGGCGTCGAGATCGCGCCTGAAGGACAACTGCCTTATGCGACGACGGAGGGCCGTCAACCATGATTCGCACGAGCTTGAGAGTATTCGCGGCGATCCTGATCGCGATCCTGATCTGGTGGGTGGGGCCGCTCTTCGCGTTCGGCATCTATCACCCGCTCGGCCCCGTGTGGGTGCGCGAGATCCTCGTCGCGCTGGTGCTGATCTGGGGCTTCTGGCCGACGCTCGCGCGCCTTTGGGCGCGGCTCGCGATGAGTCCGCGGCAGGTCAAGGTCGCGCCGAAGACGAAGCAGCTCGATTTCGTCGACAAGCATCTGCGCACCCTCGACCAGCAACTGAAGGAGCGCTGGCAGAAGGAGCCGCGCGGCCGCTGGAAGCGCTGGGTCGGCGCGCTCACGCGCCAGCATCGCGCGACGCTGCCGTGGTATCTGGTGCTCGGCTCGGAAGGCAGTGGCAAGACGAGCTTCGTCGCGAAGGCGGTCAACGTGTCGGGCTCGGTGCAGGACCGCGTGCTCGGTTCCGACGCGACGTACGGCCGCGGCGACGATTTCAACTTCCGGATCACGCGCGAAGCGGTGTGGTTCGACGTCGGCGGCCGCTGGAGCCTGCGCGCGGGTGTCGACGAGGCCGAGCTCGAAGCTTGGCGCAAGCTGCTGCGCGGCATGCGCCGGCTGCGCAAGGGCGCGCCGATCAGCGGCGTCGTGCTGTGCCTCGACGGCGTCGACATGATCGATGCGCCGCTCGACGCGCGCAAGCGTCTCGCGGACTCGGTGCGCGCGCGGCTCGACGAGATGCACGAGGCGTTCGGCCAGCAGGTGCAGGTGTACGTCGCGCTGAACGGGCTCGATCGGCTCGACGGCGCGGTGTCGACGCTGTCGCTGCTGGACGCGTCGAAGTGGGTGAGGGGCGTCGGCTTCAGCCTGCCTGACGACGGCGCCGAGGCTGACGCCGCGCGCGCCGACGCGACGTGGCAATACGCGCTGCAAGGCCTGCAGCAGCGGGTGCAGCAGCAGGTGCTGTATTCCGCGCCCGCCGCGACCGAGGTGTCGATGAACCATGCGCAGTTGCGCTTCGTCGAGACGCTGAGCCGCATGCAGAAGGCGCTCGTCGCATGGCTGCACGTCGCGCTCGCGCCGGGCGACACGCGTACGGCCGCGCGGCTGCGCGGCGTGTGGCTCGGCTCGATGGCCGAGCTCGCCGATGCGCATCCGGCGGCCGCGGCGGGCGCCGGCGCGGCGGGGCTGCCGGTGCCGTCGCGGTCGCTGAACGAGCTGTGGACGCCGCTCATCCGGCAGGTGTCGCTCGAGCGCGACGCCGTGCGGCCGAGCGGCCCGAAATCGTGGCGCGGCCGCCTGGGCGACGCGCTGCGCTGGAGCGCGGTGCCGATCGTCGTGTTGGGCCTCCTGCTGTGGTTCGGCTGGGGTTACGTCACCGAGCGCGACTACCTCGACGGCGTGTGGGCGCAGTTCACCGAGGCGAAGCGGCTCGCGCAGGCCGATGCGTCGTACGGTAACGACGGCGGCTCGACGCTCATCGAGATCGCGAACCAGATGCGCTACGCGCAGCTGCAGGCCGAGGACGCCGCGCAGGGGATGGCGACGCCGTACTTCGAGCACGGGCTCGTCGCCGAGACGGCGCGCGACACCTATTACCGGCACTTGCAGAAGATGCTGATGCCGGAGCTGTACAACGAAGTGCGGCGCACGCTCGTGTCGCAGGTCGACGGCACGCCGGGCGACATTTACCAGACGCTGAAGGTCTACCTGATGCTTTGCCGTCCTGATCGACGCTCGGCGGACGACGTCGTGCGCTGGCTCGACGGCCGCTGGGACACGCTGTCGGGCGGCCAGTACTCGGACGACGACCGGCGCTCGCTGCTCGCGCACGTGCGCACGCTGATATCGCTGAAGAACGTGCCGGCGACGCCGGAGGACGCGAACCTCGTGCGCTCGGCGCGCGCGAAGGCCGCGCAGATTCCGCTCGTCACGCGCGTGCTGCAGCACATCCACGCACAGGGGCTGCCGCAGCAGGTGAACGACATTTCGCTGTCGCGCGCGGCGGGCTTCGAGGCGGCGATGAGCCTGCGCATGCGCAGCAACGTGCCGTCGACCGATACCGCGGTGTCCGGCTGGTTCACGCGCGCGGGCTACACGGACGTGTTCCTGCCGAGGTTGCAGAAGAGCGCGCGCGCGATGCTCGAGGAAGAGAGCTGGGTGCTGCGCGACGAGACGCTGTCGGGCAACAGCTTCCAGATCGACGGGCTCGTGCAGAAGCTCGCCGATTCCGCGCGCAACCAGTTCCTTCAGGACTACATCGGCGCCTGGCAGAACTTCCTGAACGACGTGACGGTGCGCGGCGTGACGGGGCTCGACGACGCGTCGCAGCTCGCGGCCGCGATGATGGAGGCGCAGTCGCCGCTCGCGAACCTGCTGCGCTTCGCCGCGCGCGAGACGACGCTCACGGGCGCGAGCGACGAAGGCAACATCGACAGCTGGATCGATCGGCAGAAGTACCGCTTCGAGAAGGGCCGGCGGCAGATCGTCGGCGAGCTGAGCGGCCAGCACTATCGGACCGTGCTGCTGCCCGAGCACGTCGTCGAAGAGCACTTCCAGGCGATCCGCCAGCTCGCCGCGCAGTTGAACCGCAACAGCTCGGTGGCCACCAATCCGCTGTCGCGCCTGTTCGAGCCGCTGTATCGGCAGCTCGGGCTCGTCAACGGCGCGCTGCAGGCGGGCCAGGTGCTGCCCGCGCAGTACGACGCGTTCTCGCGGCTGAAGGAGACGGCCGCGCGTCAGCCGGAGCCCGTGCGCGGAATCATGCTCGACCTCGTGAGCAGCGGCAGCACGATGACGACGCGCGAATCCGGCGCGTTGCTCAATCGCGGCGCGGCGGGCGCGACGAAGATGGTCTGCGATCAGGGTTTCACGGGCCGCTATCCGTTGCGCCGCAACACGCAGGCGGACGCGGGCGTCGAGGACTTCGAACGATTGTTCAGCTCGCAAGGCCTGATGGCGACGTACTTCCGCGATCACCTCGCCGCGTACGTCGACACGTCCGCGAAGCCGTGGCAGGCGCTGCGCTCGAACGGCGGGCCGAACGGGATGGTCAGCCAGTCGGTCCTCAATTCGTACGAGACGGCCGACCGCATTCGCGGCGCGATGCTCGACGATTCGGGGCACTTGCGTGTGTCGACCGTGCTGCGCTTCATCGACATGGATTCGCAGTTGTCCGAAGCGCAGCTCGTGGTCGGCGGACAGACGCTGCGCTTCGCGCACGGCGTGACGTCGCCGCACCGGATCGACTGGACCAACCAGAACACGCAGCTCGCGATCAAGCTGCAACTGAAGTCCGTCGACGGCCGGATGACGACGTTGCAGTTCGACGGGCCGTGGGCGCTGTTCCGCTTCTTCGACGCGGGGCAGGCGATCGGCGGCACGGGTACCGCGGACCGTCGCGAGCGGCTGTATCAGACGAGCCTCGGCACGGTACGCATCGAATGGCAGGCGCTCACGCTGCCGTCGCCGATATGGTCGGGCATCCTGCAGTCGTTCAGGTGTCCGTCGTGATGCGTCGAGCATCGGTATTCATGCGCCGCAGGGCGCGCACATTGAAAAGGAGCAAGACATGATTGATCCGAAGGAAATCTTCGCCGCATGCAATAACGCGCACCAGTACGGGCAGGATGCGAGCGGCTCGATGGCCAAGCCGTTCATGGATTCGATTCCGAATCTGTCGACGGCGTCGTCGAGCAATGCGAGCAACCTGATCGGCAACGTGCAGGATGTGGGCTCGAAGATGCTCGAGCACATGTCGTCGATCAAGTCCGCGGTCGACAAGCAGGTGATGATCCACCAGGACAACCAGCAGCGTCAGAAGACCTACGACTTCAACGTCGACATGCGCGACCTGCGTCCGACCAACGCCGTCGGCTTCCCGGAGGAAATGCCGTCGATCTTCTTCGCGCCGTTCAGGACCGGAAAGTGATGCGGTTCGGCTGCGTGGGCAGCTGCGTCGGCGTCGGCGCGCTTCGCGCGCGGGCGTCGTCGCGCGCCGCGCGACGCCTGGCGGTGCACAGGCGAATTCCGGGCGCGCGCCGGCGCGCCCGTTTCAATCTTTTGTGAGGATGGAGAGATGTCGATGACGAAGCAAATCGTGGCAGGGATCGTGGTGGGGCTCATCTCGATGAGCAGCCATGCGCAGTTGGGTCAGCTGTTCCAGTCGGTGAAGGAGCAGGTGACGCAGGCGGCGACGTCGCAGGTCAACCAGGGCGTGCGCTCGGCGACCGACGAGGCGGTGCAGGCGACGTCGACGCGCACGCGCAAGGCGATCGATTCGGTGCGCTCGCCGTCGTCGTCGGCGGCGGCCACGTCGACTCCGACGACTTCGTCGACCTCGTCCACTAAGGAGACGAGTGACGCGACGCTGAACGAAGCGCGCAAGTAACCGAGCGGCCGCGCATCGAGCCGGCCGCAGGCCGCCATGTGGGCGATGCGGCGGGTCGGACGGCTTTCGCGACGTGCGGCGCGTTGCGTCTTCGTCGCGAAAGCTGATTGAACGATCATGAAACTATCGTATAACCGTCGATTTACGGGGGGAGTAATCGAGGCTCTTCTCGAAATCAACCAGGAGTGTCTTATTGACGGAAAGGGAGCGCATTTATGTTCCAGACTTCGATAATCAGCGTCGTCGGCGTATTGGTGGCGATTGTCTTGATTTTCGTGGTAGTGACGACGTCAATGACTTTGTCGACGGTCATGTCGTCGGTTCGGGCTCAGACCGTTGTGAAGAATGGTTATGAGGCCGTGGCCGATGTCGTGAATATCGGCCAAACCGGTGTGACGCTGAATAACGTGCCGATGATGCGCGTCGAGCTGCGCATTCACCACAATGGCGCATCGTGGGACGTGACGATCAAGCAATTCATCGATTTGGGGAATATCCCGCGCGTCGGCGAGCGAGTGCGGGTGATGGTCGACCCGGCGGACAATTGCCGCGTGATGTACATGGGGCTCGCGAACGGCGGACGTTGAGCTCGGCCCGCGTGCGCCGGCGCGGTTTCGGCGGCGGCGATTCTCGCGTGCGCGCTCGGATCGAGATAAGGGTGCGATGTCGTTTTTCAAAAGTGGTGCCGTAAATGCTCGATTGGGCTTATTCGATAATTCCATATCGACATGATGGTGATAAGAGAGTGCATTTTCGAAACTTGCTTCGAAAAATGAAAATCGAATTAAAAATGTTTACATTTAGGATTCGATATCTTATGCTGCATCGCAGAATCCTCGGTTCAATAACACACGTCGCCGCGCAACGGTAATTCGGGCGGCAAGACGTCGGAAAGTATTTATTCCATCAAGAGGCGTCATGCGAGATAGAGGCGCTGGAGACCACGGGCTAAAGGGAGCGGGGGAACCGCGACAGGCCCGGGG
>NZ_LOYJ01000008.1:0-39142 GCF_001526245.1 Burkholderia sp. MSMB1498 | reverse complement strand
CGGCCAACGGCCAACGGCCAACGGCCAACGGCCAACGGCCAACGGCCAACGGCCAACGGCCAACGGCCAACGGCCAACGGCCAACGGCGGCGGACCTGCTCCGCAGCAGAAGGTTTGACGCCGGACCGAACACGCGCAACGCGGCGCGCGCCGCCGCGTTCGATCACCCCGTTTCCTTTCCGTTGCGGACCCTTTTGTCACAACCACCACGATCATCCCGACCGCCACGATGCCCGAAATCGTCACCATCACGCCGAACCCCGCCGTCGACGTCGCGACGTCCGTCGATCGCATCACCGACACCCGCAAGTTGCGCTGCGCGCCGGCGCGGCGCGATCCGGGCGGCGGCGGGATCAACGTCGCGCGCGTGCTCACGCGCCTCGGCGCCGATTGCTCGGCGCTCTATCTCGCGGGCGGCGATACCGGTCGCGCGCTGCGCGGCCTGCTCGCCGACGAAGGGGTGCGCGCGAGCTGCATCGACGTCGCCGGCGAGACGCGAGAAAACTTTTCGGTGCTCGAAACATCGACGGGGCGCGAATTCCGCTTCGTGCTGCCGGGCCCGGCGCTCGCGCCCGACGAATGGCCGCGCTGCGTCGACGCGCTCGCGCGGCTCGCCGACGCGTCGCGCTATCTGGTGATGAGCGGCAGCTTGCCGCCCGGAATGCCCGACGATTGCTACGGCCGGCTCGCGCGGCTCGCGAACGCGCGCGGCGTGCGCACGGTCGTCGATACGTCGGGGCTGGCGCTCGCGGCCGCGCTCGATGCGGGCGTCTATCTGGTGAAGCCGAGCCTGGGCGAGCTGCGCGCGCTGACCGGCCTGCCGCTCGACGACGACGCCGCGCGCCTCGCGGCCGCGCGCGCGATCGTCGGCAGCGGGCGCGCGCAGATCGTCGCGCTGACGCTCGGCGACGCCGGCGCGCTCGTCGTGTCGCGCGACGATGCGGTGCGGCTGCCGGGCGTGAAGGTCGCGGTGCGCAGTGCGATCGGCGCGGGCGACAGCTTCGTCGCGGGGCTCGTCGCGGCGCTCAACCGTGGCGCGAGCGTCGCCGATGCGTCGCGCTACGCGCTAGCCGCGGCGTCGGCTTCGCTGCTGAGCGCGGGCACCGCGCTGTGCGCGAAGGAGGACGTCGAGCGGATCTATCGGGAATTGCCGGGAACGGTCGACGCGTAGCGCCTGCCCGCCCGGCCCCTTTCGGCATCCTCGCTTCGGGCCGCGCGTTGCGATTCGGCCCCGATGCCCGGTTTCGCCGGCCGCGCGGACGCGATCGCTTGCATTAGCGCGAGAGGGCCGATTCACAACCTGCGGCGCAACCTGCGGCGATGCCGGTGGCAGCTGCGTCGGGCGATCACTCGCCCGACAGCCGGGAGGCGTCCGATCGCCGAGGCACCGCCCGCGGCGCCGGCGCGTGGCGCGCGACGCTCAGCGCAAGCCGTGCGGTGCGCGACGCGGCGGATCAGGCGGACGGTCCGCGCCTCCCGCCCCGGAACGACGCGCATCGAGCGGTCGGGAGGCCCGAAGGACCGCCCGACCGGTCCGAGCGCTCACGCATGCAACACCGATGCCGCATCCGTTGCGATCACCTGCTCCTCGTCTGTCGGCACGACGAGCACCGCGACGCGGCTCGCGTCGCGGCTGACGATCTCCGCGTTGCGCGCGTTCGCGTGAGAATCGAGCTCGACGCCGAGCCAGCGCAGCCGCTCGCACACGGCGGCGCGCGTCTCGGCCTGATGCTCGCCGATGCCCGCGGTGAACACGAGTGCGTCGAGGCCGCCGAGCGTCGCCGCGAGCCGCGCGGTCTCGCCGGCGATCCGGAATGCGAACAGCTCGAGCGCGTCGCGCGCGCCGGCCGACGGATCGGCGAGCAGCACGCGCGCGTCGCCGCTCACGCCGGACACGCCGAGCAGGCCGGAGCGGTGATACAGCATCTGCTCGACCTCGTCGACCGAATGGCCGAGCATCTTCTGCAGATGCAGCACGACGCCCGCGTCGAGCGCGCCGCAGCGCGTGGCCATCGGAATGCCGTCGAGCGTCGAGAAGCCCATGCTGGTGTCGCGGCTCACGCCGGCGTCGAGCGCGCAGAGGCTCGCGCCGCTGCCGAGGTGCGCGGCCACGATCTTGCCGCGCGCGAGCGCCGGGTGCCGCTCGCGCAGCCGTCCGGCGACGTACCGGTACGACAGCCCATGAAAGCCGTAGCGCTTGACCCCTTCGTCGAACAGCGCGCGCGGCAGCGCGAAGCGCCGCACGAGATCGGACTGGGTGCGGTGGAACGCGGTGTCGAACGACGCGACCTGCGGCAGATGCGGCCGCAGACGGCGCAGCGCGCGAATCAGCCGCACGCTCTGCGGCTGGTGCAGCGGCGCGAGCGGCACGAGCGCCGCGATCGCGTCGAGCGTGCGATCGTCGATGCGCACCGGGCCGTCGAACGCGTCGCCGCCGTGCACGACGCGATGGCCGACCGACACGAGCTCGTGCAGCGACAGATGCGCGGCGATCCAGTTGAGCGCCTCGTCGAGCACCTCGTGCAGATCGTCGGTGACGGGCGCGGCGAGCGGCACCGTGCGCGCGTCGCCGCCGTTCGCGTATTCGAACTGGAGCGGCGTGCGGTTGAAGTCGATCTTGCCGCGCCCGAGCGGCGCGGGCTCGCCGTTCGCGACGCTGTAGAGGCCGATCTTCAGCGTCGACGAGCCGGCGTTGAACGTCAGCAGCAGCGGCTCGCTCATGACGCGAGCGCGCCGGCGCGCGTCCTCTCGGCGACGAGCTTCGCGAGCGCGGCGGACGCGATCCGCACGCGCAGGCTGTCCGCGCGGCTCGTCAGGATGATGGGCAGCCGTGCGCCGAGCACGAGGCCCGCGCCGTCGGCGCCCGCGAAATACATCAGTTGCTTCGCGAGCATGTTGCCCGCCTCGAGGTCGGGCACGAGCAGGATGTCGGCGTCGCCCGCGACGGGCGACGCGATGCCCTTCGACTGCGCGGCGATCGCGCTCACCGCGTTGTCGAACGCGAGCGGCCCGTCGACGATCGCGCCCGCGATCTGTCCGCGCGCGGCCATCACGGTGAGCGCGGCCGCGTCGAGCGTCGAGGGCATCTTCGGGTTGACGGTCTCGACCGCCGCGAGCACCGCGACGCGCGGCCGCTCGACGCCGAGCACGTGCAGCAGGTCGACCGCGTTCTGGCAGATGTCGCGTTTTTGCTCGAGCGTCGGCGCGATGTTGATCGCCGCGTCGGTGATGACGAGCGGCTTCGGATACGCGGGCACGTCCATCGCATACACATGGCTGATGCGCCGCTCGGTGCGCAGCAGCGACGCCGGGCCGACGACCGCGGCGAGCAGCTCGTCGGTGTGCAGGCTGCCCTTCATCAGCGCGGCGACCTGGCCCGCGCCGCCCATCTCGACCGCGCGCGCGGCGGCCGCGTGGCTGTGCTCGACCGCTTCGATCCGCACGCCCGCGAGATTCACGCCGGCCGCCTCGGCGGCCGCGCGGATCTTCGCCTCGGGGCCGATCAGGATCGGATCGATCAGGTTCTCGTCGCGCGCGTCGATCGCCGCGCGGATCGCGTCGGGCGAGCACGGATGCACGACGGCGGTGCGCAGCGGCGGCTGCTCGCGCGCGTCGCGCACGAACGTCTCGTAGCGGTCGTGGCGGCGCACCGCGACTTCCGGCCCCGGCACGCGCTCCCACGTGAGCGGCTTGTCGGGCGCGATCACGGTGGCGGTGCCGCGCAGCACGACCTGGCCGTCCTGGTTCGTGCAGCAGGTGTCGAGCAGCACGATCCGCTTCTCCGGACGCTTTTCCTTGACGGTCACGGTGGCCGTGACCGTGTCGCCCGGCGCGACCGGATGCCGGAACTCCAGCGTCTGGTCGAGATAGATCGTGCCCGGCCCCGGCAGCTTCGTGCCGAGCACCGCGGACACGAGCGCGCCCGTCCACATTCCGTGGACGACGACGTGGCCGAACAGGTCGTGCGCGGCGAACGCCGCGTCGAGGTGCGCGGGGTTCACGTCGCCCGACATCGCGGCGAACAGGTCGATGTCGTCGCGCGACGCCATGCGCACGACCGACGCGCTGTCGCCGATCGCGAGCGAGTCGAACGGGCGGTTCTGCAGGATTTCGCGGTCCACGCGGCGCTCCTTATTTCTGGAACACGTAGGTGCCCGGCGCGTCGCCGAGCGCGTGCGCGCCGGGCTTGCCGAGCGGCGGCGGCGCGACGCGCTGCGTGCTCGAATGCCCGGCGAGCCACTTGTGCCACGCGGGCCACCACGAGCCCTCGAAGTCCGTCGCGCCGGCGAGCCATTCGTCGGGCGAGATGTTCGGCGCGTCGGCGGCCGTGAGCTTCATCCGGTAATGGCGCTTCGGATGGCCCGGCTCGCTGACGATGCCCGCGTTGTGGCCGCCCGCCGTCAGCACGAACGTCACGTCGCTGTCGGTCAGGTAGTGGAGCTTGTAGACCGAGCGCCACGGCGCGATGTGATCGTGCTCGGTGCCGACGGCGAAGAACGGCGCGCGGATGTTGTGCACCGACACCGTTTGAGCGTCGATCACGTAGCGGTTGGTCGCGAGATCGTTGTCGAGGAACAGGTGGCGCAGATATTCGGAGTGCATCCGGTACGGCATGCGCGTCGAATCGGCGTTCCACGCCATCAGATCGATCATCGGCGTGCGCTCGCCGAGCAGATAATCGTGGACCACGCGCGACCAGATCAGATCGTTCGACATCAGCAGCTGGAACGATCCCGCCATCTGGTGCGCGCCGAGGTACCCCCGCTCCCACATCATGCTCTCGAGGAAATAGATCTCGCTGTCGTCGATGAAGAGCTGCAGCTCGCCCGGCTCGGCGAAGTCCGTCTGCGCGGCGAGCAGCGTGATCGACGCGAGGCGCTCGTCGCGCGCGTTCGCCATCGCCGCGGCCGCGAGCGCGAGCAGCGTGCCGCCGAGGCAGTAGCCGGTCGCGTGAATCTTCGCGCCGGGCACGATCTTGCCGATCGTGTCGAGCGCGTCCATCACGCCGAGCCGGCGGTAGTCGTCGATGCTCAGGTCGCGATCGCTCGCGTCGACGTTGCGCCACGAGATGCAGAACACCGTGTGCCCCTGGTCGACCAGATAGCGGATGAGCGAGTTGTGCGGCGACAGATCGAGGATGTAGTACTTCATGATCCACGCGGGCACGATCAGGACGGGCTCCGCGTAGACGTCGGGCGTCGTCGGCCCGTACTGCAGCAGCTCGATCAGGTGATTGCGGAACACGACGCGCCCGGGTGCCGTCGCGAGATCCTTGCCGACCTGGAAGCGCTCGACGCCCGCGGGCGGCTGCTTCGTCAGAAGGCGGCGGACGTCGTCCAGATAATTCCACGCGCCTTGCGCGAGATTCGCGCCGCACGACAGCACGGTGCGCTGCAGGACTTCCGGATTCGTCGCGACGTAGTTCGCCGGAGCGAGCATGTCGAGCATCTGCCGCGCGGTGAACGCGACGACGTCCTCATGATGCGGCGACACGCCGGGCACGTCGCGGGTCGCCGCGCGCCACCATTGCTCGGCGAGCAGGAACGTCTGATTCCAGAAGCGGAACGGCTCGAGTTGCCATGCGTTCGCGCGGAAGCGCCGGTCGCCCGGCGACGGTTGCGCGGGCGCGTTGGGCGCGTGCCCGGTCGCCGCTTCGAACAGGTATTCGGCGAGCTGCACGGCGTGCTTCGTCGCGAGCGTCGCGAGCTCCGCGCGCTTGCCGGGCGCGGCCGCGAGGTGAATCAGCCAGTCCGACAGCGCGAGCTGCAGCGACGCGGGCGACAGGCCCGACGTCAGCTTCGCGAGCGACGCCTCCTTCGCGAGATCGAAGATGCGATACGGGCTTTCCGGCGCGTACGACGCGGGCGGATGGGCGGGCGGCGGCGCGGCGGGCGCGCCGGGTTCGGGGGTGTGGCGTGTATCCATCGGGCTTCCTTCGGCTGGCGCTGCGCGGGCGACGGCATGACGAAGTACGGCGGCCGATGCGGCGGCCGCGCGCGAAGCCGCGCCGCGGGCGTTGCCGCCCGCCGCTCGCTTCGACCGCATGCGTCGACGATCACTGACACGGCCACTGTAGCCACGCATAGGTCTGTGGAATCTGATTTGCATCAATGACGGACGCCGCGGCAATCGCGTCGCCGCCGCGCGTTTTCGCACGGATCGTTTCGCTTCGCGCGATGGATCGTTTCATCTGGCGATTTCCCGTTTCTTGACCGAGATCAGCCGGCGGGCGCCGCCCGTCGTTATGGTGAAGCCATCGACGAACCACTCAGGCGGGAGCGAGCGTGGCGGAACTGCATGCGACGAATGGCGAGACTGCGGCGCAAGCGGCGCGCGACGGGCGCGTCGTCGCGGTGCGCGGCGCGGTCGTCGACATCGCGTTCGACGGCGGCGTGCTGCCCGCGCTGAACGACGCGCTCGTCATTCCGGTCGACGGCGCCGCGCCGATTCTCGCCGAGGTGCATGCGCACCTGAGCGGCACCGCGGTGCGCGCGCTCGCGCTCGGCCCGACGGGCGGGCTCAGGCGCGGCGCCGCCGCGCGCGCCACGGGCGGGCCGATTCGCGTGCCGGTGGGCGACGCGGTGCTCGGCCGTCTGTTGACCGTGACGGGCGAGCCCGGCGACGACGGCGCGCCGCTCGCGGCGGGCGTCGCGCGGCGGCCGATCCATCGCGGCGCGCCGCCGCTGTCCGAGCAGAAGAGCGCGACCGCGCTGTTCGCGACCGGCATCAAGGTGATCGACCTGCTCGCGCCGCTCGCGCAGGGCGGCAAGGCGGCGATGTTCGGCGGCGCGGGCGTCGGCAAGACGGTGCTCGTGATGGAGCTGATTCATGCGATGGTCGAACGCTATCGCGGGATCTCCGTGTTCGCGGGCATCGGCGAGCGTTCGCGCGAAGGCCACGAGATGCTGCTCGACATGCGCGGCTCCGGCGTGCTCGGCCGCACGGTGCTCGTCTACGGGCAGATGAACGAGCCGCCCGGCGCGCGCTGGCGCGTGCCGCTCACCGCGCTCGCGATCGCCGAGCATTTTCGCGACGAGCGCGCGCAGAACGTGCTGCTCCTGATGGACAACGTGTTTCGCTTCGTGCAGGCGGGCGCCGAGGTGTCGGGCCTGCTCGGGCGGTTGCCGTCGCGGGTCGGCTATCAGCCGACGCTCGCGAGCGAGGTCGCGGCGCTGCAGGAGCGGATCGCGTCGGTCGAGGGGGCGGCCGTGACGGCGATCGAGGCCGTGTACGTGCCCGCCGACGATTTCACCGACCCCGCCGTCACCGCGATCGCCGCGCACGTCGACAGCATGGTCGTGCTGTCGCGCGCGATGGCGGCCGAAGGGATGTATCCGGCGATCGATCCGGTCGCGTCGTCGTCGATCCTGCTCGATCCGCTCGTCGTCGGCGACGGGCACGTCGAGGTGGCGATCGAGGTGCGCCGCGTGATCGAGCACTACCGCGAGCTGCAGGACGTGATCGCGCTTCTCGGCATCGACGAGCTCGGCGCGGACGATCGGCGCATCGTCGGCCGCGCGCGCCGGCTCCAGCGCTTCCTGACGCAGCCGTTCGCGGTGACCGAGGCGTTCACGGGGCAGGCGGGCGCGTCGGTCGAGATCGCCGACACGATCGCCGGCTGCCGCGCGATCCTGCGCGGCGATTGCGACGATTGGCGCGAGAGCTCGCTGTACATGGTCGGCACGCTCGACGACGCGCGGCGCAAGGAAGAGGCCGCGCGCGACGCGGACGCGCGGCGCGATGGCGCGAGCGGCGCGGCGGGCGCGCATCGCGCGGGCGGCACGAAGGGCGCAGATGGCGTGAAGGGCACGAACGGCGCAGATGGCGCGGACAGCGTGCAGGGCGCGATCGGTTTGAATGAATTGGCGGGTTCGACGAACACAACGCGTTCGACGGAGACGAATGGCGCGAACGGCGAGAACGGCGAGAACGGCGAGAACAGCGGCGCCTCGGCTTCTCGCGGCGAGAAGGCGGGCGCGAGCGGCGCGAATGCGGCGAAGGCCGCGACAACGAACGCCGCCGCGAGCGATCGCGAGGCCGCCGAGACGCGCGCGCCCGCACCCGGCCCCGACGCGCCGCAAGGAGCGCCACATGCCCGCTGAGCTGCGCCTCGTGATCGCGACGCCTGCGCGCGTGTGCGTCGACGATTTGCCGATCGTGTCGCTGCGCGCCGAGGACGCGAGCGGCTCGTTCGGCATCCGCGCGGGCCACGTCGACTTCGTCACGCTGCTGCGCGCGTCGGTCGTGCGCTGGCGCACCGCCGCCGACACGCGCAGCAGCGCGACGCATGACGTCACGCATTACGCGGCGATCGACGGCGGCGTGCTGCGCGTGACGCGCGGCTCGCGGATCGAGATCGCGTGCCGCGAGGCGGTGCTCGGCGAGTCGCTCGCCGAGCTCGACGCGATCGTGCGCGGCGTGCGCGCGGCGCAGCTCGACGAGAAGCGCCGCGCGCGGGTCGACGAGACGCGGCTGCACGCGCAGGCGATGCGGCGGCTCCTCACGTATCTGCGGCCCGAGCATGCGAAGGACGGCATGCTCGCGCCGCTCAAGCCGGAGACGCTCGAATGACGAAGCCTCGCCCGGCCGATGCGAAGCGCGACGCGGGAGCGGATGCCCGTGCCGGCGCGAAGCCCGCGGCGGCGTCCGCGGCGGGAGACGATGCGAAGCGCGCCGGGCCGCCCGCCGCGCGGGACGTGTCGAAGCGCGACGCGCCGCCGCCCGCCGGCACGGCGCGAACGCCCGCCGCCGACCGCGTCGAACAGGCGGCGCGCACGGCCGCGAAGCGCGCGGCGCGCGGCGCGCGCGATCCGGAGCCGTCGCTCGGCCGGCGCCTCGCGCAGATCGGCGTGCTCGGCTGGACGATCCTCGCGCCGACGCTCGCCGCGCTCGCGCTCGGCCGCTGGCTCGACCGCGCGTTCGCGTCGCGCGTGTTTTTTTCCGCGCCGCTCTTGATGTTCGGCGCGGCGCTCGGTTTCTGGCTCGCATGGCGCTGGATGAAAACTCAACAAGAAGGAGATCGCGATGATTGAAATGTGGGAAGCCGCGCGCGCGTCGTTCGACGGCGTCGCCGTCGCGATCGGGCTTGCAGCGGGGCTCGCGGCGGGCGCGTGCCACTTCGTATCGCTCGGCTGGAACAGCCGCTTGTTCGTCGCGGGCCGCGCGGGCGCGGCGCTCGCGCTGCAGCTTCTGCGGATCGCGCTCGCGGTCGCGGTGCTCGTCGTGCTCGCGCGCGCGGGCGCAGGCATGCTCGTCGCGGGCTCGGCGGGCTTCCTCGCCGCGCGCTCGATCGCGGTGCGCCGCGCGCACGCGCTGACGGGAGCGTGACGATGAACGCGTCGCCGCTGTCGACCGTGCCGGTGTTCTCGATCGGCCCCGTCGGCATCTCGGAGCCCGTGCTCGCGACGTGGGCGATCATGGCGCTGCTCGTCGCGCTCGCGCTTGTCGCGCGCAGGCGGCTGAGCGTCGACGCGCCGTCGCGGCTGCAAAGCGTGCTCGAGCTGTTCGTCGCGACGATCGACGCGCAGATCGCCGACACGATGCAGACGCCGCCCGCGCGCTACCGCGCGTTGATCGGCACGATCTTCGCGCTCGTGTTCTGCGCGAACAGCGCGTCGCTCGTGCCGGGCGTCGAGCCGCCGACCGCGCATCTGGAGACCGACGCCGCGCTCGCGCTCGTCGTGCTCGCCGCGACGCTCTATTACGGCGTGCGCGTGCGCGGCCTGCGCGGCTATCTCGCGACGTTCGCCGAGCCGACCTGGGTGATGATTCCGCTGAACGTCGTCGAGCAGCTGACGCGCACGTTCTCGCTGATCGTGCGCCTGTTCGGCAACGTGATGAGCGGCGTGTTCGTGATCGGCATCGTGCTGTCGCTCGCCGGTCTGTTCGTGCCGATTCCGCTGATGGCGCTCGATCTGCTGACGGGCACCGTGCAGGCGTACATCTTCATGGTGCTGTCGATGGTGTTCATCGGCGCGGCCGTGTCCGGTGAAGAAACTTCCGCGCCGCGGCGCGGGCAGGAGAACTCATGAACAATCTCATCGAAGTGGTCAGCATCGCGGCGGCCGCGCTCGCGGTGTCGTTCGGCGCGATCGGTCCCGCGCTCGCGGAAGGGCGCGCGGTCGGCGCGGCGATGGACGCGATCGCGCGGCAGCCGGATGCGTCCGGCACCGTGTCGCGCACGCTGTTCGTCGGGCTCGCGATGATCGAGACGATGGCGATCTACTGCCTCGTCGTCGCGCTGCTGCTGCTGTTCGCGAATCCGTTCGTCAAGTGACGGGGAGACGGCGATGCGAATCGACTGGTCCACGCTCGCGCTGCAGGCGGTCAACGTCGTCGTGCTCGTGTGGCTGCTGTCGCGCTTCCTGTTTCGGCCCGTCAGCGACATCATCGCGAAGCGCCAGGCCGCCGCGCGCAAGCTGATCGACGACGCGGCGCACGAGCGCGACGCCGCGCGCGCCGAGCACGAACGGGCGCGCGCCGAGCGCGCGTCGCTCGCCGCGGCGCGCGACGACGCGTTGAAGGACGCGCTCGCGCAGGCGGGCGCCGAGCGCGAGCGCCTGATCGAGGCCGCGCGCGCCGACGCGCTGGCGCTGCGTGAAGCGGCGCGCACGCAGGCGCAAGCCGACGCCGCGCAGCGCGCGAAGGAGCTCGACGCGCGCGCGACGCGCCTCGCCGTCGACATCGCCGCGAAGCTGCTCGCGCGGCTGCCGGACAGCGCGCGCGTCGCGGGCTTCGTCGACGGCGTGGCGGCGTCGCTCGCGCGACTGCCGGCCGACGTGCGCGCGTCGCTCGCCGCGAACGACGCGCAAGTGCGGCTCGTCGCGCCGCGCGCGCTGACCTCGCAGGAGGCGGCCGCGTGCCGCGCGGCGTTCGCGGCGAGCGTCGGGCGGCCGCTCGAGGCCGACGTGCGCGTCGATCCAGCGCTGATCGCGGGGCTCGAGCTCGAATCGAAATACGCGAACGTGCGCAACAGCCTGCGCCAGGATCTCGCGACCATCGAGGCGGCGTTGCTGAACGACGATGACGCAAACCATTGACGCAACCGAGGCGGGCTGGCTCGCGCGCCGCCGCGACGCGCTCGCGCGCGTGTCGCTCGCGCCCGTCGCGCAGGCGGTCGGGCGGGTCGAGCGCGTCGCGGACGGGATCGCGTTCGTGTCCGGCCTCGAGGACGCGATGCTCAACGAAGTGCTGCGCTTCGACGGCGGCGTCACGGGTTTCGCGCACACGCTCGACGAGGATCTGATCAGCGTCGTGCTGCTCGATCCGGATGCGAGCGTCGAGGCGCAGGCGGCCGTCGCGCGCACGGGCGCGGTGCTCGAAGTGCCGGTCGGGCGGCAGCTGCTCGGGCGCGTCGTCGATCCGCTCGGCCGCCCGCTCGACGACGGCGCGCCGCTCGGCGCGGCCGGCACGCTGCCGATCGAACGCGCCGCGCCCGCGATCATCGAGCGCGATCTCGTGAGCGAGCCGCTCGACACCGGCGTGCTGATCGTCGACGCGCTCTTCACGATCGGGCGCGGCCAGCGCGAGCTGATCATCGGCGATCGCGCGACCGGCAAGACTTCGCTCGCGATCGACGCGATCGTCAACCAGCGGCACTCGGACGTGATCTGCGTGTACGTGGCGATCGGCCAGCGCGCGAGCGCGGTGCAGCGCGTGATCGACGCGGTGCGCCGCTACGGCGCGCCCGAGCGCTGCATCTTCGTCGTCGCGCCGGCCGCGTCCGCGCCGGGGCTGCAATGGATCGCGCCGTTCGCGGGCTTTTCGATCGCCGAGTATTTCCGCGACCGGGGGCAGCACGCGCTCGTCGTCGTCGACGATCTGACGAAGCACGCGGCGACGCACCGCGAGCTCGCGCTCCTCACGCGCGAGCCGCCCGGCCGCGAGGCGTACCCGGGCGACATCTTCTACGTGCACGCGCGCCTGCTCGAACGCGCGGCGAAGCTGTCGGCGAAGCTCGGCGGCGGGTCGCTGTCCGCGCTGCCGATCGCGGAGACCGACGCGGGCAACCTCGCCGCGTATATTCCGACCAACCTGATTTCGATCACCGACGGGCAGATCGTGCTCGATTCGGCGCTGTTCGCGGCGAACCAGCGGCCGGCCGTCGACGTCGGGCTGAGCGTGAGCCGCGTCGGCGGCAAGGCGCAGCATCCGGCGCTGCGCGGCGCGTCGGGCCGCCTGCGGCTCGACTACGCGCAATTCCTTGAGCTGGAGGCGTTCACGCGCTTCGGCGGGCTTACCGACGCGCGGCTGCGCGCGCAGATCACGCGCGGCGAGCGGATTCGCGCGTCGATCACGCAGCCGCGCTTTCGCGCGCTGCGCACGCTCGACGAAGTGGTGCTGCTGAAGGCGCTCGCGGCAGGCGCGCTCGACACGATGCCGCCGGATCGCATCGCGCCGTTGCGCGAGCGGCTGCCGTCGTGGCTCGACGCGCGGATCGCGGCGCTGACGCCGGCGGGCGCGCCGCCGCGCGACTGGCTCGCGGACGACGCGGCGCTCGCGACGCTCGTGGAATCGGTCGGCGAGCTGCTCGAACGGATCGCGGCTGACGCCGCGCATCTCGCGGCGGGGCATATGCGTTCGGAAGACGCGGCGGGCGACATGGGCGGCGGGCTCCGCGGCGACGACGGCGAACTGGGGAGCGGCCGCGATGCGCCTGCCGACGCGGCGCGCGCCGAACCTGCGCCGCCGCGCGACGCCGAAGCCGACGCGGAGCGCAAGCGATGAGCGACAAGCTTGCCGCGATCGAAGCGCGCACCGACACCGCACGCCAACTGCAGACGGTGATCGGCGCGATGCGGGGCGTCGCCGCCGCGCGCGCGCACGAGGCGCAGCAGCGCTTGCCGGGAATCCGCGCGTCGGCGGCGACGGTCGGCGCGGCGATCGGCGACGCGCTGTCGGCCGGCGCGCCCTCGCGTGACGCCGCGCCCGCACGCCGGGCCGCGCCGAACGCGCGGCTCGTGATCGTGATGTGCAGCGAGCAGGGATTCGTCGGCGCATACAACGCGCAGATGATCGAATATGCGACGCGGCCCGACGGGGCCGCGTCGCGCGAATACATGATGGTCGGCACGCGCGGCGCGATGCTCGCCGAGGCGGGCGGCGTGCCGCTCGTCTGGAGCACGCCGATGGCGTCGCACGCGGACGACGTCGTGCACCTCGCGAACCGGATCACCGATGCGCTCTACGCGCATCTCGCCGAGCGCGGCGCGCAGCCGGTGTCGATCGTCCACGCGATGCCGGGCGCCGCGCAGCGGCTCGACGTGATCGAGCGCCGCCTGCTGCCGTTCGACTACGCGCGCTTCGACAGCGCGCCGCGCGCGCAGCCGCCGCTCGTGCATCTGCCGCCCGCGGCGCTGCTCGCGGAGCTCGCGCAGGCGTACGTGTTCGTCGAGCTGTGCGAAGCGGCGATGCTCGCGTTCGCGGCGGAGAACGAGGCGCGCACGCGCGCGATGATCGCCGCGCGCGAATCGGTCGAGCGTACGCTCGGCGAGCTGCTGCAGGCGTATCGGATCGCACGGCAGGACGAGATCACGGCGGATATCGTCGAGTTGGCGGCGAGCGCGCTTTGAATGGGGACGCGAACGAGTCGCGCGGAGCCGGACGCGGCGATGCCGCGCGCGTGCGTCTCGACGATAGGCGCGCACGCGCGCGATGATCGCCGCGCGCGAATCGGTCGAGCGCACGCTCGGCGAGCTGCTGCAAGCGTATCGGATCGCGCGGCGGGGCGAGATCACGGCGGATATCGTCGAGTTGGCGACGCGCGCGATGCGAGTGCGGAAATGCTCACGGCGTGACGTCGCGCGACTCGGCAAGGCCGGCTTCGCAGCCGTCGAACTCGGCGCGTATCCGGTGTGATCGTCGCCGGATCGCACGCTCGGCATCGTGCTGCCGCGCGCTCGCGCTCGTCGGCGACGCACGGCCGAACGGTTTCGATACCCGCGCGTGCGGCGAATCGATCGCATCCGCGGCGAACGGCCGCGCAAGCGGCGAATCGTGTGCGGAACCGCGAGCCGATTGGTGCGCCGATTCGCGAGCCGACTTGTGCGGCGACTCATGCGGCGACCCACGCACCGACCCACACACCGATTCACGCGCCGATTCACGCGCCGATTCACGCGCCGATTCACGCGCCGATTCACGCGCCGATTCACGCGCCGATTCACGCACCGACTCATGCACCGACCCACGCACCGACCCACGCGCCGACTCATGCACCGACTCACGCACCGACTCATGCGCCGCGCGCACCCGACATGCCGCGGCGCCGCGCAACGCAAGCGAATCGTCAACGGAACCGCGCGACGCGCCGAGCGCGGTTGACGCACGTCAATGACCGGCGCCGTGCGTGATCGATACTCGATCGGGCATCGAACCAACCAGGAGCGACAGATGGCGCAATACATGAAAGCCGCGGTGGTGCACGCATTCGGCGAACCGCTTCGCATCGAGGAAGTCCCGGTGCCGACGCCGGCACCGGGCCAGATTCTCGTGAACATCAAGGCATCGGGCGTGTGCCACACCGATCTGCACGCGGCCGACGGCGACTGGCCCGTCAAGCCGACGCTGCCGTTCATTCCGGGGCACGAGGGCGTCGGCTTCGTCGCGGCGGTCGGAGAGGGCGTCAAGCACGTGAAGGAAGGCGATCGCGTCGGCGTGCCCTGGCTCTACACCGCGTGCGGCCATTGCGAGTATTGCCAGACCGGTTGGGAGACGCTGTGCCACGAGCAGCAGAACACCGGCTATTCAGTGAACGGCAGCTACGCGGAATACGTGCTCGCCGATCCGAACTACGTCGGCCATCTGCCGAGCAACGTCGCGTTCGACGAGATCGCGCCGATCCTCTGCGCGGGCGTGACCGTCTACAAGGGCATTCGCGTGACCGACACGCGCCCCGGCCAGTGGATCGCGATCTCGGGAGTCGGCGGGCTCGGGCACGTCGCGGTGCAGTATGCGAAGGCGATGGGGCTGCACGTCGTCGCGGTCGACGTCGCGCCGGAGAAACTCGAGCTCGCGCGCAAGCTGGGCGCGGCGTTCGTCGTCGACGCGTCGAAGGACGATCCCGCCGCGGTGATCCAGAAGGAGATCGGCGGCGTGCACGGCGTGCTCGTGACGGCCGTGTCGCGCGGCGCGTTCGCGCAGGCGCTCGGGATGGTGCGGCGCGGCGGGACGATCTCGCTGAACGGATTGCCGCCGGGCGATTTTCCGCTGCCGATCTTCTCTACGGTGCTCAACGGGATCACGGTGCGCGGCTCGATCGTCGGCACGCGGCGCGATTTGCAGGAGTCGCTCGATTTCGCGGCCGAGGGGCTCGTGCGCGCGCATATCCATCGCGACAGGCTCGAGAACATCAACAGCGTGTTCTCGGCGCTGCGGGAAGGGAAGGTCGACGGGCGGATCGTGTTGACCGGCGAGTGATGCAAAGGGGCGCGGGCGGCGGGGCCGCTTGCGCCGAGCGGATCGCGCATCGCCACGGAGCTTACGTTTCGTCTTGCCGTGGTTGTGACGCGAGCCGGGGCGTTTCTCGCGCACGTGCCGCATCGGGACGAGAAGACAGGATGGGAATCGAGGCCGCACGCGTTTGGCGGGCATTCGATCGTGCAGGAATCGCGACAGAAAAGGAAATAGAATGATCGGGTGACGGCCGCGCATCGAGATGCGCGTCGCGTCATGCGCCGCTTGCCAATCCGGGGCGACGACGGCCGCTCGCGCGGCAGGCGTTCGAGTCATGTACGAGGGTGTGACGAATCGGCGCTGCTCGCCGGTATTGCTGACGTTCAATTAGAAAAACATGAGCCAAATAAAAATCCATGTCGACCAGCGCACGCTGGCGTTTTACGGGGTAAGTCACGCGGCGTTCGAGAAACGATTGCGCGACGCGCTTTCTTTCACAAAATCGATGGGGTGGGAGATCGACGTCGTCCCGGATGCCCGGAACACGGACCATGTTCAGTATGAGGAAGCGTGGACCACAGTTTCGGCGGACGAAGTCGCGCCGTCGGATTTCGAGGAACTGATGCGCGGCATTCGTCGGGCATGGGAGGGCATGCCGAAGACCTTCTCGCAAAGCGGCGTGCAATACCGCATCCTTCCGGCTGCGGACGGCGATTGCGCCGTCATTGACGAGGCGCGACCCGACGCCCCGATTTTCACGGGAGCATGGTATGTCGTCGTGCGATTTCTGCGATTGAATTTCTCGCGCTTCGCATCTCAGGCGGATTCTCGCTAGGCCGTTCTATTCAGTACCGATCGCGATGAAAGGCGACGCGCGCCCGCCCGTTGCTCACGAGCCGCGGCGCGGCTGTCGCCGACACGCGCCGCTTGCTCCGGCGCGATTATCGGCTCGTCGCCGAAGCGTCACGCGTCGTGTCACGGAAACGCGGGAATAGTCGGATCGGTCCCTTCCAAATGGGCGTCCGGATGATGCTGCTTGATCAACGCCTCGATCTCCTCGACGCGATCGCGGTGCACGTCGATCATCATCAGCAATTCGCCTTTCTCGACGGCGTCCTCGAAGTGTCTGAGCCGGGTGTTCGGCACGCTCACGCCGATCATCGTGCCGACCCACGCGCCGAATCCCGCCCCGGCGATCGCGAACGCGACCACGGCGCCGCCCGCGATCGTGAGGCCGGCGGGCGGAAATGCGATCGCGGCCAATCCGGCGAGCGCGCCCGTGACGCCGCCGGCAGCGGTTCCACGAGCGAGCGCGGGCAGCAGATCGCTGCTTTGCGCGATCGACGCTTCGGGCAGATTCTCCAGCGGAACCTGATCATTCGCGACGACATGGATGTGCCGCCATTCGATGCGCTTGACCAATAGTTCGTCGACGATCACCCGTGCCGTGTCCGCGTCGGGCAGCAGGAAATAGATTCGTCTCATGATGACCTCTGTCAGGGGACGCCCGGGCATCCGCGTCGGACCCCATGACTTCGATGGCGTGTTGCCCGGCAAGCCGCGTGCGAGATAGGCTCGTTGTTCGAGGCCTATATGACGAAGTCTAGGTGATACGCGGGCTTCGGCAAGCGTCGCGCCGGGCGGCCGTTGGATGCGCCGAGCCATGCCGAGGCAAGCCGGGCCATTGGGCAGGCGCTGTCTTGGCTCAAGCGTTCGACGCGCTTCTCGGATGCGTAGGGAACTGGATGCCCGCTTGTCGGCCGGACTCGGTCGCCCGAGGGCAATATCCGAAGGGCCGCTCCACCGCATGTTTATCGCGGCCCCAATGGGCATGATTCGGCGCTGCTCGCGCCGTTTGCGGAAGGCGGCATCGATGAAGGCTCACTCCACGGAAGCCGTTGTTTGACAAGCGTTGTCTGCTCGTTATCGGGGAAAGGTCGGGCGGGGCTCGGATGGTCTCTCTTCCCTATCCCCCCGTCGTGCGCTCACGCGATAAACGAACGTTCCATTGACGCCGAATGCAGGAGACGGGCGGGCTGCCGATCAAATGGTGCCCGTCGGTGCTCGGCCGCGGCAGGGCAGTTCAGCCGAGCGCGGCTAAAGCCGACGTCAGGACGGCGCGCTTGAATTCCTTGGGGCGCCGCGGCAACGCCGAAAACGGGCTCAGCGCATGGCTGTACGCGACGGTTTTGCTGATGCCGTTGGCGAGCAGCAGGAACATGATCTCGGGGTCCTGCCGCGGCACCTGGCCAGCATCGATCGCATCGACGAGCAGCGGCACGAACACGTCATGAAATGGCCGCACCAAGCGCTCAATCAGGACATCGAGGCGCTCTCCCGTTTCAGTTGCGGCAGTCGAAAAAAACATGCCTACGTCCGGCGTGAGAAACACCTGATCAATCAGGAGCGACACCGCCGCCTCGACGCGCTCTCGCGGCCCTAGCCCGGGCGTCGCGCGCAACGCGGCGGTGCTGGCGATCATCGGCGCGGCTTCGTCGGCGATCTGGCCCACGACGGCGACCCACAATGCTTCCTTCGATCCGAAATGATGCGCGACGAGCGCGGGGTCCACGCCCGACAGCCGGGCAATTTCGCGCACGCTGGTCGCCTCGTAGCCGCTCTTCGCGAACGCCGCGCGCGCACTGCGAAGCAGTGCCTCGGCACCGCCCGCGTCGCTGCAGGCCGGACGACCGCGCGTGCGGCGCGGCGTGGAAATCGTCGTGCCGGGCGCGGCGGTGTCGTTCGAACGTTTCATCAGCGGCGGTGGATCGTGTTCAGGGAAAGTTCGAAAGTTTAACCGGTGTGCTCCCGCGCGTGAGCGCGGCGCCATGTTTGACACGAGCCCCTCGAGCCCGTAGTATCGCGTTAATTCATCACGTGTAGAATATTTGGCCATGAGTCAAGCCACCCGAATCGTCATCGTCGGCGGGGGCATCGCCGGGCTTCTGCTTGCGACCCGGCTGGGCGATATGCTCGGCCGCAGCGGCCGCGCTCGCGTCACGCTCATCGACAAAAGCGCCACGCACATCTGGAAGCCCATGCTGCACACCATCGCGGCCGGCACGCGCGACGTTCAGCAACAGCAGGTCATCTATCTCGCCCACGCCCGCGATCACGGGTTCGACTACCAGCCCGGCGAAATGGACGGTCTGGACCGCAATGCGCGCGTCGTGAAGCTGGCCGAACTCAGAGCGCCATCCGGCGAAGTCGTCGTCGGCCCGCGCACGGTCGAATACGACGTGCTGATTCTCGCGCTGGGCAGCCGTGCCAACGATTTCGGCACCCCGGGCGTACTCGAGCATTGCCATTTCATCGACAGTCAGGCGCAGGCTGAAATCTTCAACGAAGCATTGCGCATTCGCGTATTCCAGAGCGTCGTGACGAATGGCTCGTTGCGCGTATCGATTGTCGGCGCCGGGGCGACCGGAGTCGAGTTGGCGGCGGAACTGAGCCGCTTGCTCGAAGTGGCCGCGAGTTATGGCGACCCGGGCATCCGCGCACGCCTGAACCTCACGCTTTATGAAAGCGCGCCGCGCATACTGGCGGCATTTCCAGCGGCGGTATCGGAATCCAGCGAGGCGCAGCTGCGACATATCGGCTTCACGGTACGAACGGGCACGCGCGTGACCGCAGCCGAGCCGGATGGATTCCGGCTTGGCGACGGTAGCAGGCAGCCGGCCGATTTGATGGTTTGGGCGGCGGGCGTCAAGGCGCCTGATTTTCTGGGCAAGCTGGATGGAATCACGGCGAATCGGTCCAACCAGATCAGCGTCAGGCCGACGCTACAGGCGCTGGACGACGACAAAATATTCGTTCTCGGCGATTGCTCCACTTTGACGCTCGTGGGCAATGAGCGGCCTCTCGCGCCAACCGCGCAGGTCGCCACGCAACAGGCACAGTTTCTCGCGAAGCACATACCGGGATGGCTAGGCTCCGGCTCGCTGCCCGACTTTGCGTTTCGCGACTTCGGCGCGCTCGTGTCGCTGAGCGACTACAACGCTTTCGGGACGCTCGGGCAGTTCGGTTTCTTCCGTGGCGGGTTCATCAAGGGCCGATTCGCGCAACTGAGTCACGCCATGCTTTATCGCCAACATCAGCAGGCGTTGCACGGCTTCGGCAAATCCACATTGCTATGGGCGGCGGAGCGGATCAACGGCCTCGTGCAGCCGAAGATACGGCTGAGCTGAAGGCCGCCCCGCTTTTGACAGGAGCACTGGCATGGAGCAGTACGTGACGGACGACACCGCATGGCAGCGCGCTGTCAGCCTGCTTGACGCCGGGCACGCGGACCAACTGACGGCTCGCGTCAGGCGCCTGGTCGGTTCCCATGGCGAGCACCGCCTGTCGACTGGTCGCGGCGCCGTTGTGATCGCTCTGCTCGATCGAATCAGCCCGCGAGCCGCCACGGTCTCGTGGAGCGATCCGCAAGATTGCAAGTACGGCGAGCAGGTTTGGCGCCTTGTCACCGCCAAACAATCTGGGATATGCGCGCTGAGCGGACAGCCGGTCGCCGCGGGCGATGCGATCTTTCGCCCCGCAAAGGTCAAGCCGCCTCCGGCCAATGCCGCCGCCATGATGCTCGCGGTTGCGGTCGACCGCGCGTTCGCCGATCAACGCTGCTAGTTTTCGCGGGGGAGTTTGTCCGCTGATGCCGCCGGCGACGCACACCGGCGCTGCCGTGGCCCCGAGTCTTCGAGATTCGGCGACATGCGTTCTCGCTATCGGACGTGCGACATCGACGTCACCCCCGACACGTTCGGATGGCCGTTACTTCGCTCGCGTGAGGATCATGTGACTGCACGACCTGACGGACGCCCGTTTGGCGCCTGCTTGTCAACAGGGCGATTTGGGCAACGGGGCTGACGCGGTGAAGCGTGCCCGCGACCGTTCGCCGGCCCGCCTAAGCCATCTGCCCGATCGTCTTCCTGAACCGCTTCAACGACAGCAAAAACAACACCGTTCCGATCACCGCCAGAATCAGAAACGGCCGCCAAACCGTCTCGATTCCCGCGCCGCGATAGAGAATCGCTTGCCCGATCTCGACGAAGTGCGTCGTCGGCGCGGCGAGCATGATGTTCTGCACCGCGAACGGCATGCTCTCGCGCGGCGTCAGGCTGCCCGACAGCAATTGCAGCGGCAGCAGCACCAGCACGAGCAGCATGCCGAACTGCGGCATGCTGCGCACGAGCGTCGCGAGAAAAATGCCCATCGACGTCGTCGCGAACAGGTGAATCGCCATCCCGACGACGAACAGCGCGACCGAACCCTCGATCGGCACATGCAGCGCGCCGCGCACGACGAACGTCAGCGAAAACACCGCCGCGCACGCGACGACGAGCCCCATCGACCACACCTTCGCCATCATGATCTCGCCCGGCGTCACCGGCATCACGAGCAGGTGCTCGATCGTCCCGTGCTCGCGCTCGCGGATCAACGCGGCGCCCGTGAGCACCATCGACAGCAGCGTCACGTTGTTGATCACTTCCATCAGCGAGCCGAACCATGTCTGATCGAGGTTCGGATTGAAGCGCATGTGCATCGCGATGTCGACGGGCGGCGCCGCGCTGCTCCGGTAGCGGCGCGCGAAATCGTCGATCTCGCCGCTCACGATCTGCTGCACGTAGCCGTTGCCCGTGAACGCCTGGCTCATCCGCGTCGCGTCGACGTTCAGCTGGATCTGCGCGGGCCGGCCCGCGAGCACGTCGCGCTGGAAGTTCGGCGGGATGTCGAGCGCGAACGTGAAGTCGCCCGCGTCCATCCCGCGGTCGGCTTCAGCGAGCGTCACCATCCTCGGCAGCGCGAACTGCGGCGGGAAGAGCGCCGATGCGATCCGCGCGGACAGCGGCGACGCGTCCTCGTCGATGATCGCGATCGGCGCCATGTGCAGCGTGTCGGGGCGCGCGGTCGCGGCCGAGTAGATCGATGCGGTGAACGTGTAGGCGATCAGCACGAGCAGGATCGGGTCGCGCACGAGGCTCCACAGTTCCTTGATGCCGAGACGATAGACGATCGCGAGGCGCCGCATGATCAGCGTTCCTGTTTTTTCAAGAGCAGTATGGTCGCGCCGAGGATCACCGGCACCGACGCGGCGAGCGGCCAGAACTGCGAATAGAGATCGGACAGCGACAGCGCCTTGTTGAACACGCCGCGGCTGATCGACAGCATGTAGGTGGCCGGATAGACGAGGCCGATGAAGCGCCCGGTGCCTTCGAGCGACGACAGCGGCGTGAGCAGCCCCGCGAACTGCACGGTCGGGATCATCGTGCCGATGATCGTCATCACGATCGCCGCGACCTGGCTGCGCGTGAACGTCGACGCGAGCAGCCCGATGCCTGTGGCGACGACGTTGAAGATCAGCACCGCGAGCAGCAGCGTCATGAAGCTGCCCTTGACCGGCACGTCGAACGCGAGCCGCGCGAGCACCGTCATCAGCAGGAAGTTCAGCATCGCGAGCACGACGTACGGCACCTGCTTGCCGATCAGGAACTCGGTGCGCGTGACGGGCGTCACGTACAGGTTCAGGATCGAGCCGAGCTCGCGCTCGCGGACCACGGCGAGCGCCGTCAGCATCGCGGGCAGCATCAGCAGCAGGAGCGGCATCACGGCGGGGATCATCGCGGGCAGGCTCTTCACGTCCGGGTTGTAGCGGTAGCGCGTGACGATCTCCGCGCGCGGCGCGAGCGTCACGCCGAGGCGGTGCTGCGCCTTGTCCGACAGCCACATCGTGTGCATGCCGATTGCGTAGCCGCGGATCGTCTCCGCGCGCTGCGGCATCGCGCCGTCGATCCACATGCCGATCTGCACGGGCGCGCCGCGTTCGACGTCGCGCGCGAAGTTCGGCGGAATCTCGATCGCGAGCGACACTTCGCCGGTGCGCATCCGGCGATCGAGCTCCGCGTAGTCGGCGATCGGCGGCCGTTCGACGAAATAGCGCGAACCGGACAGGTTCAGCGCGTAGTCGTGGCTCAGTTCGGTCTGGTCACGGTCGAGCACCGCGTAGGTCAGATCCTCGACGTCGAGGCTGATGCCGATGCCGATCACGCACATCAGCACGAGCGAGCCGATCAGCGCGAGCGTCGCGCGGACCGGATCGCGGCGCAGCTCGAGCATCTCGCGCCACATGTAGCTGAGCGCGCGCTGCGCGCTGAATGCGCGGTGCGGCGGCTCGGAGGCGAGCGTGGCGGAGCGCGGCGCGGCCACGAGCGGGGCGGATCGAGCGGACGGATTGGATCGGGCGGGCGGGGTCGATTCGGCGGGCGATTCGGTGGGCGATTCGGTGGGCGATTCGGTGGGCGAGGCGGCGGGCAAAGCGGTGGGCAAAGCGGCGGGTGAGGCGGCCCGCGCTTCGGTCTCGGTTCGGATCGCGGTTTCGTCGCGTTCGTGCGCCGCGACATCGGCGGCGGCGTGCGCGGCGGTATCGGCGGCGGCACGGCGGGCGTGAGCGTCGTTGCCGATGTCCGTCGCGGCTTCGGCGCGCGCGCCGGTTCCGACGTCGACTTCGGTGTTCGCTCCGGCTTCGATGGCCGCTGCGTGTTCGCGGCCGCTTGCGCGTTCGGGAAGGTTTTCGGCTTCGGGGTCCGCTTTTACGATGCCTTTGGCTTCGGCGTTGGTCCGGGCACCCGTTGCGGCTGCCGCTTCGGCATGGGCATCGGCGCCGTCCGCCTCGCCCGCCGATGCGTCGACGAGATACCCGATGAACGCGTCCTCGAGCGTCGCCGCGCCGCGCGCGCGCACGAGCTCGGCCGGCGAATCGCTCGCGAGCACGCGGCCCGCGTGCATCAGCGAGATCCGGTCGCAGCGCTGCGCTTCGTTCATGAAGTGCGTCGAGATGAAGATCGTCACCAGGTCGCGGCGCGCGAGGTCGATCATCAGTTGCCAGAAGCCGTCGCGCGCGACGGGATCGACGCCCGATGTCGGCTCGTCGAGGATCAGCAGTTCGGGCTTGTGCACCATCGCGACCGCGAGCGACAGCCGCTGCCGCATCCCGAGCGGCAGGCTGTCGGGCAGCGTGTCGTAGATGTCGGTGAGGCCGAAGCGGCGCGCCATTTCGTCGATGCGCGCGTCGATGCCGGCGGCCGGCACGCCGAACAGGCGCGCGTGCAGCACGAGGTTCTGCCGCACGGTCAGCTCGCTGTAGAGCGAGAACGCCTGCGACATGTAGCCGACGCGCCGGCGCGTGTTGATGTCCTTCGGATCGACTTCCTTGCCGAACAGCTGCGCGGTGCCTTCGGTCGCGGGCAACAGGCCCGTGAGCATCTTCATCGTCGTCGACTTGCCGCAGCCGTTCGAGCCGAGGAAGCCGAAAATTTCGCCGCGGCGAATCCGGAAGCTCACGTGATCGACCGCGGTGAAATCGCCGAAGCGCATCGTCAGGCCGCGCGCCTCGATCGCGGCGCCCGCCTGCGCGTCGGCGCGCAGCGGCTCGATCTTCACGGGCTTGTGGTCGCGCCGCTTGTCCTCGGGCAGCAGCGCGATGAACGCCGCCTCGAGCGTGTCGCAGTTCGTGCGCGCGAGCAGCTCGGCGGGCGCGCCCGTCGCGAGCACGCGGCCCGCGTCCATCGCGATCAGCCAGTCGAAGCGCTGCGCTTCGTCCATGTACGCGGTCGCGACGATCACGCTCATCGTCGGCCGCTCCGCGCGAATCCGCGCGATCAGATCCCAGAACTGCGCGCGCGCGAGCGGATCGACGCCCGTCGTCGGCTCGTCGAGGATCAGCAGATCCGGATCGTGGATCAGCGCGCAGCAGAGGCCGAGCTTCTGCTTCATCCCGCCCGAGAGCTTGCCCGCCGGCCGCGACAGGAACGGAAAGAGGCCCGTGCTCCGCGTGAGCGAATCGATCCGGCGGCGGCGCTCGCCGGCATCGTGGCCGAACAGGCGCGCGAAGAATTGCAGGTTTTCCTCGACCGAGAGCGTCGGATACAGGTTCTTGCCGAGCCCCTGCGGCATGTACGCGATGCGCCGGCACACGCGTTCGCGATGGCGGCGCGAGCGCATGTCGCCGTCGAGCGCGTGGACGCCGCCCGTTTGCAGCGCGCGCGCGCCGGACGCGAGCGCGAGGAGGCTCGACTTGCCGACGCCGTCCGGCCCGATCAGGCCGATCGTGAGGCCGGCGGGCACGTCGAGCGTGATCCCGTCGAGCGCGACGGTCTTGCCGTAGCGCAGGGTGACGTCGGAAAAGCGAACGACGCTCGGCGCGCTCACCGCGGGACCTTGACCATCAGTTGCGCGGGCCACGGCTTGCTCTGGTCGACGCGCACCCACGCGACGCCGGGCAGCCCCGTCTTCACGAGCTTCAGGTGCTTTTGCAGCAGCTCGCGATCGATCCGGGCCTTCACGCGGAACATCAGCTTTTGCCGCTCGTTCGCGGTCTCGACGGTCTTCGGCGTGAACTGCGCGGTGCTCGACACGAACGACACGGTCGCGGGAATCACGTAGTTCGGCGCGGCGTCGAGGATGATCCGCGCGTCGGCGCCGAGCGCGACTTTGCCGACGACCGTCTCCGGCAGGAAGAACGTCATGTAGACGTCCGACAGATCGACCAGATTGAGCACCTTGCCGCCCGCGGGCAGCACTTCGCCGGGCTGCGCGACGCGGTACTGGACGCGGCCGTCGCGCGGCGACTCGAGCTTGCTGTCGTCGATGTCGGCCTGCACGCGCGCGACGGTCGCGTCGGCCGCCGTCACCGCCGAATGCGCGGCGACGAGCTGCGCCTCGGTCGCCTCGATCGCGGCCTGCGCGGCGGCCACCTGCGCGGCAGCCGCGGACACGGCCGCCTGTGCGCTGCGGGCGCGGGCGCGATCGTCGTCGAGCTCCTGCATCGACGATGCGCCCTCGCGCGACAGCGTCTCCGAACGCGCGAGCCGGCGCTTCGCGGCGTCGAGCTCGCTGTCGCGCAGCACGACCATCGCCTGCGCGGCCGCCTTGTCGCTCTTCCTCTGCGCAACCTGCGATTCGACGCCCGCCGCCGTGTTCAGCGCGCGCTGCCGCTGCGCGGTCGCTTCGTCGTACTGCGCGCGCAGCACCTGGATCTGCATGCTCGCGAGCGGTTGGCCGGCCTTCACGAAATCGCCTTCGTCGACGAGGATTTCGTCGATGCGGCCGGGCAGCTTCGTCGCGACGTCGATTTCGGTGGCCTCGATGCGGCCGTTGCCGTTCGCGAAGGCGTCGCCGGGGCCCTGATGGCGCAACAGCGTCCAGCCGTAGTAACCGCCGAGCGCGAGCACGACGGCGGCGGCCGCGGCGGCGATCTGCTTCCTGGTGACTTGGATCATGACAACGGACCTTATTTCGCTTGGGGTTCGGTGGAAGAGGGCGCGGCCGCGTCGCGCGCGGGCTCGGACAGGTTGCCGCCGAGCGCCGCGTACAGCGCGACGCGGCTCGACAGCAGCGCGCGGCGCGTCTGCACGAGCTGCTGCTGCGCGCTCAGCAAGTCGCGCTGCGCGTCGAGCACTTCGAGAAAGCGCGCGGCGCCGCTGTCGTAGCGCAGCTTCGCGAGCCGCGCGCGCTCGGATTGCGTCGCGAGCGTGTCCTGCGCGATGCGCACCTGATCGGCTAGCCAGTGGCGCGCGGCGAGCGCGTCGGCGATGTCACGAAACGCCGTCTGGACTGTCTTCTCGTACTGCGCGAGCGCTTCGTCGCGGCGCGCGTTGGCGAGCTTCAGGTTGCCGATGTTGCGGCCGGCGTCGAAGATCGGCATCGACAGGTTCGGAATGAAATTCCACGCGGTCGTGCCGGACGCGAACAGGTTGTGCAGCTCCGTGCTACCGGTGCCGATCGAGCTCGTCAGCGCGATGCGCGGGAAGAACGCCGCGCGCGCCGCGCCGATGTTCGCGTGCGCGGCGCGCAGCTGATACTCGGCCGCGACGACGTCGGGGCGGTTCGCGAGCAGCTCGGACGGCAGGCCGGGCGCGAGGTTCGGCGCGACGCTCGCATCGTCGAGCGACGCGGGCGTTTGCGTCGGCGCGCTCGCGCCGACGAGCAGATCGAGCGCGTGCTGCTGCACGTCGCGCGCCTGCTGGAGCTGCGAGCCGAGCGTCTGCGCCTGCTGCAGCAGGATCTCCGATTGCGTGAGATCGAGCTTCGAGATCGCGCCTTCCTCGTAGCGCCGCCGGAAGATGCGCAACGATTCGCGGCGGCTCTCGATCGTCTCGTTCGTCAGCGCGAGGCGCTCGTCGTAGGCGCACAGCGACAGATACGCGTCGGCCACCTGGCCGACCAGGCTGATCGTCACCGCGCGGCGCGACGCGTCGCTCGCGAGGAACGCGTCGAGCGCGGCGGCCTTCAGGTTGCGCACGCGGCCCCAGAAGTCGATTTCCCACTGCACTTCGCCGAGCGACGCCGAATACAGCTCGCCGACGATCGGGCTCGGCAGCAGCAGGCCGCCCGGCTCGCGAAAGCGAATGTAAGCGGCGTTCGCCGTGATCGTCGGGAACTGGTCCGCGCGGCGGATTCCGTACATCGCGCGCGCCTCGTCGACGCGCCGCGTCGCGATCCGCAGATCGCGGTTGTTCTCGAGCGCGGTTTCAATGAGCGCCTGCAGCCGGGGATCGACGAAATAGCCGCGCCAGTCGAACTGGCCGAGCGCGCGCGCGCCGGCGCCCGTCGGGTCGCCCGGATAGGCGGGGTAGGCCGTGGGCACGGGCGGCGGCTTGCGCGCGTAGTCGGGCGCGAGAGACAGGCAGCCCGACACGGCCGCGCACAGCGCGAGCGCGGCGGCGTGCCGCGACACGCGGCGCGCGATGCCGCGCCGCCGCTGATGCCGTTCGTCGTGACGCGCATCGTTGCGCATGGTCATATCCTCGGTGGTCGATGTAGCCGACTGTTCTTCGTGGACGCCGCGCGCTCCCGAAAACGCTCACCGTCGCGCGGCGCGGAAAAGCGATGCGCCGCGCGCGCCGCTCTCGTGTCCCTTTATATCCGACGATTACCGTGTCTTATCTTGATCTGAGTCAGTGAGATACCGACTGGTCAGTTTTTAAGATGTCGCCATGCACGATGCAGGTGCGTCCGCCGCGCGCGGGCGTCGCGCATCGCGAAACGAAACGGCACAACGAACGGCCGCCCGCGGGGCGGCGAAGCGGCGGCGGACCATGCGAAACCGGAACGGCAACGAGCGGGCGGCGAAGGCGCGAGACGAGGCACCGGCCAGGTCGGCGCGCTGCCGTTTGCCCGCCGACGTCCGCATCCACCAGATCCTCGATGCGGCGCTCGCCGAGTTTTCCGCGAGCGGCTTCGTGGGCGCGCGGATCGACGACATCGCGGCGCGCGCGGGGATGTCGAAGGGCGGCGTCTACACGCACTTCGGCAGCAAGGACGAGATTTTCGAGGCGCTGCTCGAGCGCTCGCTGATGCCGCCGCTGCCGGGCGCGTCGAAGGCGGCGCTTGCCGCACGCCGCTCGAAGGGGGCGCGCAAGGCGAATGGGGCGAATGCGGATCGCGCCGCGCGCGCGAGGAATTCGGCGAGCGCGCCGAACGGCGTCGATGCGCACGATGCGCCGAGCGAATCGGATGCGTGCCGCGCGCCGCGCTCGTCGATCACCGCGAATGCCCGGGCGGCTTCATCCGAATCGGAAGCGCCCGCGGCGCTCGCCGCGCTCGTCGATCTGCTCGCCGGCGATCTCTACACGTGGTCGACGAGCGAGCCGGTGATCGCGATGCTGCGCCTGCTCGTCGCCGAGAGCAGGCGCGCGCCGCACGCGGTCGAGCGCTGGCAGAAACAGGTCGAGCACGCGGTCGCGACGGCGGTCGGCCGGCTCGTGCGGCAGGGCGTCGACGCGGGCGAGCTGCGCGCCGGCATCGCCGCGCGCACGCCGCTTTTGCTCGTCGCGCCGCTCACGCAGGCGTGCCTGCGGCAGGCGCTGCGCGCCGCGCCCGCGACCCGGCGCGAGCTTGCTGCATCGCGGCGCGACTATGCGCGCTTCATCGAGGAACTGTTGACCTGACGAAATGCGCGAATCCGTGCGCCGCGCGGCGGAAGCTTGACGGAAGTCAACTTTCCGCACACGGAACGCCGGATCATGAACGCATGTTTTCGGCATCCCGAACGGTTCCGCGCAACGATGAAGCAATCCGGTGCGCGAGGCGGTTTCTCGAAGCATGCGAAAGCCCCGGACCGCCGGGCCGCCGAAACGACATCGACTTGAACCAGGAGGTTTTATGTACCAGAAGATCATGGTGGCGCTCGACGGCAGCGACATCTCGAAGCGCGGCCTCGGCGAAGCGATCAAGATCGCGAAGGCGACGGGCGGGCGCGTGCATGCGGTGTACGTCGTCGACAAGTCGGTGGTGTTCAGCTACGCGGGCCATTTCGATCCGAACGCGCTCCTCGAAGGCTTCCGCGACGACGGCCGCAAGGCGCTCGGCGAAGCGGAGAAGGCGATCGAGGCCGCGCAGGTGAAGGGCGACGCCGAGCTGTTCGAAACCGCCGGCATCGGCGAGGAAGTGGCGCAGGCGCTCGAGCGCTGCGCGAAGCAAAACGGCGCGGATCTCGTCGTGCTCGGCACGCATGGCCGCCGCGGCATGCGGCGCGTCGTGCTCGGCAGCGTCGCCGAGCGCTTCCTGCGCGCGTCGCACTGCCCGGTGCTGCTCGTGCGCGGCGAGGAAGCCGAACATCACGTGGATGTGTGAGCGCATCGCGCGCGCCCGGAAAACAAGGAGAACGACATGACGCATTCTGACCGCAACGCGATCGCATCGACCGTCGCCGTGTTCGCCTCGCAGGTCGGCCTGATCGCCGCGGTGCGCGGGCTGCTCGTCGCCGACGGCTCGGCCCCGTATTTCATGCTGTTCGCGATCGTCGCGGGCGCGCTCGGCTTCGTCGATCTGTATTGCCGGCCGATCTTCGCGCCGGCGTTCGCGCGGCAGCGCGCAGTGCCCGTCCAACGTCGCCGGGGGGCCGCGCGCGACGCATCGTGAACGGGATACTGAGGCTCGCGTTCAAGCTGCTCGTCAACGACAGCGCGAAGTTCAGCGCGCTGATCGTCGGCATCACGTTCGCCGTGTTCCTGATGGTGGAGATGACGTCGCTGTTCGCGGGAATCCTGAACAAGTCGTCGTCGACCGTCATCAACGTCGGCGCGAAGGTGTGGGTGATGGACCCGGGCGTGCAGACGATCGCGAGCAGCATCGGGATGCCCGACTACGTGCTCGACGCGGTGCGCAGCATCGACGGCGTCAAGTACGCGGTGCCGATCTATTCCGGCGGCGCGCTCGTGAAGCTCGCCGACGGCACCTACCAGGCCGTCACCGTGATCGGCCTCGACGACGCGAGCCTGCTCGGCAGGCCGACGATGAAGGCGGGCCGCATCGAGGACATCTACGCGGAAAACGGCTTCATCGCGATCGACGACGCCGAGTTCCCGAAGCTGAAGAATCCGGCGCTCGGCACGACCTTCGAGCTGAACGACAACCGCGGCGTGATCGTCGGCATCGCGAAGGTCGCGAGCAGCGGCCTGTTCGGCACGCCCACGCTCTACACGACCTACGCGCGCGCGACGCAGTACATTCCGTCGACGCGCTTCACGACGTCGTACATTCTCGTCGAGCCGAAGTCCAGCCAGAACATCGCGCACATCAAGCGCGAGGTCTCGGCGCTCGGCTATCGCGCGTACACGAAAGAAGAATTCATGAAGCACATCTCGGACTTCTACAAGTACGAGACGGGCGTCGGCACGAACATCCTGCTGATGACCGTGATCAGCTTCATCGTCGGCCTGTCGATCTCGGGCCAGACGTTCTACACGTTCATTCTCGAGAATCTCGAAAAATTCGGCGCGTTGAAGGCGATCGGCGCGAAGAACCACGAGCTCGTCGCGATGATCCTGTTCCAGGCGACGTTCACCGCGCTCACCGGCTACGGCCTCGGCGTCGGCCTCTGCACCGCGCTCATCAGCTTCGCGCGGCTGCGCCTGCCGAGCTACGCGGCGCTCATCACGTACGGCAATCTCGCGCTCGCGTTCGGCATGGTCGTCGTGATCGCCGGGCTGTCGAGCTATCTCGGCGTGCGCCGCGTGCTGCGGATCGAGCCGTTCGACATTTTCAGGGGATGACCATGGCGGAGCTCGCGATCGACGCACGCGGCCTCACCAAGTGGTTCGGCGAAGGCGACGCGCGCACGCGCGCGCTGTCGGACGTGTCGGTGCAGGCGAATTTCGGCGAGATGCTGCTGATCGTCGGGCCGTCGGGCAGCGGCAAGACGACGCTGCTCAGCGTGATGTCCGGCATCCTGCGGCCGGACGAGGGCAACGTGTTCGTCGACGGCGTCGATCTGTGGGCGCAGGGCAACGACGCGATCGCCGATTTCCGCCTCAACCGGATCGGCTTCGTGTTTCAGGACTACCATCTGTTTCCGCGCCTGACGACGGCCGAGAACGTCGCGATTCCGCTGATCCTCAAGCGCCGCGACTGGAATCTCGCGATCGACGCGGCGCACGAATATCTCGACGTCGTCGGCCTGCGCAACCGCGCGACGCTGCCGCCCGTGAAGTTGTCGGGCGGCGAGCAGCAGCGCGTCGCGATCGCGCGCGCGATCGTGAGCCAGCCCGACATCCTGATCCTCGACGAGCCGACCGCGTCGCTCGACGGCGACACCGGCCGCACGATCATCGATTTCGTCAAGCACAAGGTGCTCAACGACAAGCGCTGCATCGTGATCGTCACGCACGACAGCCGCATCTTCGACTACGCGGACCGCATCCTGCGGATGGAGGACGGCAAGCTCACCGCGATCGAGAGCGGGGGCGGCCAGTGAAGCATCGGCTCATCTTCCTGATCGCGATCGTCGGGTTTCTCGTGAGCGTCGCCGCCGCATGGGTCTACAGCATTCAGGAGCCGCCGCAGCCGCCCGTGTTCAAGCCCGCTTCGAATCCGTATCCGCGCGGCGTCTATGCGACGGGCATCGTCGAGAGCGACCAGAGCTCCGGCGTGAACGTCAACCTGTATCCGGACGTCACGGGCGCGGTCACGCGGATCTTCGTGCGCGAGGGCGACGCGGTGAAGGCGGGCGACACGCTGCTCACGCTCGACGATTCGGTGCAGAAGGCGACCGCCGCGCAGCTCGCCGCGCAAGCGGACGCCGCGCAGGCGTTGCTCGACGAATTGAAGGCGCAGCCGCGCCGCGAGACGCTCGACGTCGCCGCCGCGCAGGTCGACGCGGCCGCCGCGAGCCTGAAGACCGCGCAGGACCAGTACGACAAGCAGCAGCGCGCGTTCGCGATCGATCCGAAGACAGTGAGCCGCGACGCGCTCGACAACGCATTGAACGCCGTGAAGGTGGCGCGCGCGAACCTCGACGTCGTCACGCGCCAGTATCGGCTGACGCGCGCGGGCGCGTGGGTGTACGACGTGCGCAACCAGGAGAAGCAGGTCGCCGCGCTGCGCCGGGCGGCCGACGCGTCGAGCGCGCTGCTCGCGCACTACACGCTGCGCGCGCCCTCGGACGGCGTCGTGCTCGCGATGAACGCGGCGCTCGGCTCGTACCTGTCGCCGCAGGGGATGTACGACACGTACACGCAAGGGAACGCGCCGGCGATCGTGCTCGGCTCGTCGGCGAACCGGCTGCAGGTGCGCTGCTATGTCGACGAGATCCTGATCAGCCGCCTGCCGGCCGGCAAGATGCCGAAGGCGCACATGTCGGTGCGCGGCACGCCGACCGAGGCGGATCTCGAGTTCGTTCGCGTGCAGCCTTACGTGACGCCGAAGATTCAGTTGTCCAATCAACGGACCGAGCGCGTCGACGTGCGCGTGCTGCCCGTGATCTTCCGCGTCGTGCCGCACAAGGATCTGAGGCTGTTTCCGGGGCAGATCGTCGATGTGTACATCGCGTCGGATTGACCGTGCGCGACGGCGCCGCCGGCTGCGCTTCGCGGCGATCGCGCTCGGCGGCGCGGCGCTCGTCGCCGGCTGCGCGGTCGGGCCCGACTTCGTTCGGCCCGGGCCGCCCCGCGTCGACGCCTACGTGCCGGACGCCGCCGCGCGCACGAGCTTCACCGCGGGCGGCGCGACGCAGACGCTCGCGCCCGACGCGCCGTTGCCCGATGCGTGGTGGCGCCTGTTCGGCTCGCGCGAGATCGACGCGGCCGTCGACGACGCGTTCGCCGGCAGCCCGACGCTGGACGGCGCGCAGGCGACGCTCAGACGCAGCGAGCACGAACTGATGGCGGGCGCGGGCGTGTTCTATCCGCAGATCGACGCGCAGGCGGGCGCGTCGCGGCAGCGCAACGTGCCGTTGCGCACGGGCACGAATCTGCCCGCTTCGATCTTCAACCTGTTCACGCTGTCGACGACGATCAGCTATGCGCTCGACATCTGGGGCGGCGAACGGCGCAACGTCGAGGGGCTCGCCGCGCAGGCCGACGCGCAGCGTCAAGCGCTCGCGGCCGCGCGCCTCACGCTCGCGGCGAACGTCGTCAACACGATGATCGCGCGCGCCGCGTATGCGGACGAGGTCGCGGTCACGCGCGAGCTGATCGCGTTGACGGACGAACAGATCCGTCTCACGCGCGCGCAGGTGAGCGCCGGCACGAGCGCGTACTCGGCCGTGCTCGCGCTCGAGTCCGCGCGCGCGTCGCTCGACGCGTCGCTGCCCGCGCTCGAGCAGAAGATCGGCCAGGCCGACGATCTGCTCGCGACGCTCGCGGGCCGCTTTCCGGCCGAGCGCACGCCGCCGACGCTGTCGCTCGCGGACATCGCGTTGCCGGCGCAGCTGCCGCAGACGGTGCCGTCCGGGCTCGTGCGCCGCCGCCCCGACATCCTGCAGGCCGAGGCGGCGCTGCATGCGGCGAGCGCGAACGTCGGCGTTGCGACGGCGGCGCTGTTTCCGAGCGTCACGCTGTCGGCCTCGGGCGGTTTCAACGCGACGCAATTGCCGTCGCTGTTCGCGGCGAGCGGCAAGGCGTGGAGCGTCGGCGCGTCGATCACCGCGCCGCTCTTTCATGGCGGCGCGCTGTGGTATCAGCGCAAGGCCGCGATCGACGCGTTCGACGAATCGAACGCCGCCTATCGGCAGGTGGTGCTGAGCGCGTTTGCGCAAGTCGCCGACACGTTGCGCGCACTTGATCACGATGCGGCGGGACTCGATGCGCAGTTGCGCGCGATGGACGCGGCGCGCGAGGCACTGCGGCTCGTGACGATCGAATACGAGACGGGCGCGGCCGGCTATTTGCAGGTGCTGGCCGCCGATCAGCAATACCGGCAGGCGCGGCTCGCGTGGGTGCAGGCGAGCGCGCAGCGGCTGCAAGATACCGTTGCGCTGTACGCGGCGCTCGGCGGCGGCTGGGACGATTCGCGCACACCTTGACGGCGGCGGGCCGCGCGCATCATCTCCGAGCGGCTTCCTCGCGCGGCGCGCCGCTCTTCGCGAGCAGCCGCCGCAGCACGGGCGGCGTGCATTCCTCGACCATCAGAAAACGCGGCAGCGTAAGCAGCGGCGAGTCGTGACGGATCTTGCTCGGCTCGAGCGTGAAGCCCGCTACGTAGCCCGCTTCGCGCGCGAGCGCGCCGAGCTCGCCGTCGAACGCGCCGAACGGCCAGGCGAGCAGATCGACCGTGTTGCCGATCTCGCGCTCGATGCGCGCGCGCGCCTGTTCGAACTGCGCGCGCGTCGCGTCGCAAAATGCGACGGTCGAACGATGCATCGCGTTCAGATCGGGATGCCACCACGCGTGCGACTGCACGTCGAACCAGCCGGTCTTGTGCAGCACGCGCAGCTGATGCCACGTGAGCGAGCCGGGCGCTTCGCCGACCGCCGACGGATAGACGAACAGCGTGATCGGCACCCGCTCGTGCAGCGCGATCGTTTTCGCCCATTCGAAGATCGACGCGTGCCCTTCGTCGATCGTCAGCGCGACCGACTTCGGCGGCAGCGCGACGCGCTCGCCGCGTAACCAGCGGACGATGTCGCGCAGCGGGACGATCCGGTAGCCGAGCCGGCGCAAGTACGCGAGCTGCGTTTCGAAAGTTTCGGTGCCGACCGTCATCGGATCGGCGCCGGACGTGTTCGAAAAGCGGTGGTAGACGAGCACGGCGACGTCGGTCGGCGGCGCGTCGACGGCGGGCGCGCCGGCCGACGCATCGGTAGCGACGATCCGCGAGACGGGCCGCAAGCCGGGGCCGAAGACGGCCGTGCGCCAAGTGAACCGGGAACGAGGTGACATGATGGTGTGCGTCGCTGGGTTATCGGGGCCGGCATCGCGCCGGTTGCATGCAGGCTGCGATCGGAGGCGGGACGCGAGCGTTCGTCTCGGCGCGGGAGCGCGATGTCGGCGCGCCGGGTCTTCTGTCGAGCGGCGCTGGACGAACCTACGTGCGAGCCTCGTGAACGGCATGCGAAGCATCTTTTAAATAGGATGCGCCGCGCATGCCCGCGCGCGTTGAGCCAAGTCAACGCAGTCGCACCAATGCAGGGCGCCACTATAGGCAGGTGCTGCGGAAGCGGTGCGCGGCCGCGCGCACGATTGTTGACGTGCGTCAAATTCGCGCGGGTTTGCGGGGGCGGACGCGGGGCGTGCGGCTCGGCGAGGTCAACGATGCGCCGTTCGGGCGCGACGCTCGACGCGTGCGGGCGGCGCGACCCGAAAGCGCAGTGTCGCAACGCGCGCGGCGGACGCAGCCGAATCTCAAGGGTGTGCTGTGGTCTGGCGAGCCGCCCGTTGCGGCCGATTTCGCGCTCGGCACGGCACGGCACCGCACCGCACCGCACCGCGCGACTGTCGCTCGACGACGCGGCGGCGATGCGGCGCGCGTATCCGATCGCGCGCTGCAGAGGCGCGCCATGTCGATTGAGCGCCCATCGATTGCATTCGCCGCTTGCTGCGCTTCGTGTGCGACGGGCGCTTCAATCGGCGATGCGATCCGCACCGGCATGTCGTGCCCGCGCGCCGCACGCTTCGATGCGCGGCGGCGGCGGTAACCGTGGCGCGATCTTGCACAGTCGAATTTCCGCAATATCGCGGCGCGCCGGCATCGCGCGGATTTTCTCGAGGCGGTGCGCGGCAGGTTGCGGCGGCGCGCGCATGCCGGCCCGCACGGCGGCGCGCCGGAGCCGCCCGACGCATCGAACGCGGCGTTCGACGTAACCGACTGACGAATGCCGGCGCAGCCTGCGCCCCGGCATGCAAGGCGATTCGTCGCGCGGCGCGCATGACGCGCGGCGGTCGCACGCCACGTCGCTCGCGCGGCGCGCATCGCGTTCTTCGACCCTCCGGCGCTTCGGCCGCGCAGCGCCGAATCGCACTTGACGTGCATCAGAAAACTCGTGGTGCGCGTATGCAAAGCTGTTCTGAAGCGGCGGATTCGCGCCGTGTTTTCAGGTGGAGCGAGCGATGAAAACGGACAGGCAGATCAAGCAGGAAGTCGAGGAGGAACTGACGGGCGACCCGATGATCGACGTCGCACACTTCAATGTCGACGTCGCCGGGCACATCGTCACGCTGACGGGCCATCCGGCCAGCTACGCGGAAAAGCTCGCGGCCGAGAAGGCGGCGAACCGGGTCGCGGGCGTGCGCGCGGTGGTCGTCGACGTGCAGGTGCGGCTGCCGCACGGCGACGTCCGCTCCGACGAGGAGATCGCCGACGCCGTGCGCTCGATCCTGCACTGGACCGTCGGGCTGCATGACGCGGCCGTTCAGGTGCAGGTCGAATCGGGCTGGGTGACGTTGTCGGGCAAGGTCGACTGGGCGTATCAGAGCCATGTCGCGATTCGTGCGATTTCGCAAATGCGCGGCGTGACCGGCGTGACGAACGAGATCGACGTTCTCGGCGACGTGAGCGCCGACGAGATCGCGGGCGGCATCCGGCTCGCGATGCAGCGTCATGCGGAGCGCGAGGCGAAGCATATCGACGTGACGGTCAAGGACGGCACCGTGACGCTGTCGGGCAAGGTCGGCTCGTATGCGGAGCGCGCAGTCGCGCGCGGCGCCGCGTGGTCGGCGCGCGGCGTGCGGGCGGTGGTCGACGACCTGGTCGTCGAGTGAGGTCGGGCGAAAGGCGCGGCGCGCATTGCGCGGTCGCGCATGCGTGACGCGCAACGTAGGTGTCGTCGGTGTCGCAGGTGCCGAATGCGCCGAATGCGCCGCGCGCTGCGCCGCTCGTCGCCCGCGCCGTTCGATGCATGTCGCGGCGCGTGCGCCGTGCGGCGACGCAAGGAAGCCGGCGCGGCGTATGAAACGGCGGAAAGGGATGCGTGACGGCCGCCCGATGCGGGGGATGCGGATTCGAATCGGTCGAGCGGGGAAAAAGAAGCTCGCGAGCCGGTGAGAGGAGATGGTGGTGCGCGGCTCGCGAGACGAAAGCGAACGAAGACTTGAGCTCAGGCGGGTGGATGAACCGGCCCTAGCGGCAGCCGGACGCGTAGCGGCGCGACGCGGAATTGGTGCGGCGGCTGCGTGCGCGGGCGGCAGTGGCGGGCGGCGTGCGCGCGCAACGGCAACGGCCACGTGCGCAGCGCACCGGCGTTTCGCAGGCGAGCATGTCAGCGGTCTGCGTCGAGCAGCGATTGTTCGAGCGCGGTCACGAAGCGCATCAGCGACGCGACGGAGCCGGCGACGCTCTGATAACGTTCGCGGCCGATCTGGCCGTCGAGCGTGACGAGCATGCCGGCCTCGCGGGCGAGCGCAAGCAGCGCGTCGGCCCGGTCGGCGCTCGCCGCCGCCGGCTGCGGCCGCGCGGTGCGGTCCGTATCGGCGGCGGGCGTCGCTTCCGTGCGGCCATAAGCGAGGTAGCCCGATTCGGCGTAGACGTCTTGGTATGACATGGCGACCTCCTGATCCCCGTGGAGCGTTTGTTCTTGCATTCGTCGCGTGATGCGTGTCTGCAATGACAGTATCGTGTGACGAACGATTCGCTCCAAGCAGCGCACACCGAGCTTCTCGTAGGAAATGCGGCGGGCCTATCGGCGCTTTCCTACAACGCGGATGCGCGCTTTCTTCGAATAGGAAAGCGCCTTACGGGAGAACCCGGAGCGCCGCGCGCGCGGGGGTGGACCAGGCTGCGGGACAACCCGAATCCGGCCCGCGCCGCTCACGCGGGACGATGCGGGCCGCCGATCGCCGTCCAGATCTCGTCGGCGGTTTCGCAGAACCGGAACAGCTCCGCGTCGCGCGGATCGATCATGCCCTCGTCGACCAGAAAGCCGAAGTCGACCGCCGAGCGCCAGAACGCGCGGCCGACCAGCACGACGGGCAACGGCGCGATCTTGCGGGTTTGCAGCAGCGTCAACACTTCGAACAGTTCGTCGCAGGTGCCGTAGCCGCCCGGAAAGAACACGGCGGCCTTCGCGCGCTCGAGCAGGTGCAGCTTGCGGATCGCGAAATAGTGGAAGCGAAAGCACAGCTCGGGCGTCACATACGGGTTCGGGAATTGCTCGTGCGGCAGCGCGATGTTGAGCCCGATGCTGGGCGCGCCCGCTTCGTGCGCGCCGCGGTTGGCCGCTTCCATGATGCCGGGGCCGCCGCCCGTGACGATCGTGAGGCGGCGCGGATGGGGCGAGCGGCTGGTCTTGCCGACGAGCCGGCCGAGGTCGCGCGCGACGCCGTAGTAGTGGCTGCGCTCGAGCAGCCGCACCGCGACGCTGACCGCATGGCGTCGCTCGGGATCGTTCGGGCGCGCGGCGAGCTGGCGCTGCGCGTCGGCAAGCCGCGCGCGCGCGACGGCGGGCGCGACGATCCGCGTGCTGCCGTAGACGACGACGGTATCGCTGATGCCGA
The DNA here is from genome assembly GCF_001526245.1 of Burkholderia sp. MSMB1498. Taxonomy (NCBI): domain Bacteria; kingdom Pseudomonadati; phylum Pseudomonadota; class Betaproteobacteria; order Burkholderiales; family Burkholderiaceae; genus Burkholderia; species Burkholderia sp. MSMB1498. The sequence continues at coordinate 1,049 of NZ_LOYJ01000008.1, read as the reverse complement.
CGCGCTGCAGCATTTCCTCCGTCTTCCAGTAATCGAGCTGCAGCCGCACGCCGCACATCTCGGGGCGCTGCAGGAAGTCGAGATCCTCGTCGGCTTGCCGGTACGTCGGGCTCGACACGAGCCGCTCGACGGCGGCGGGCAGCGGCAGCCGGCTCTTCGGCGCCGCGCGCACACGGCGCAGCGGCGCTCGGCGCGCGGCGGCGTTCGCGACGGAAGGGGCGCGTCGCTTGGTGCGGGGTGTGGTCGGTTTTTTCATCGCGCCGTCCGGATGCGGTAAGTCGGGTCGATCCCACGTTAAGCCGGTTCGATGTGCGCGGATTGATCGCGGTCAACGCGGCCCGACAAAGCGGATGTGACCATGCGCGGCGCGCTTGCCCGGCAGCCGCGCATCGGGCTCTCAGGTGAGTCGCGCGCTCGGTATCGGCCTCACGCTTGACGCATATCAAGCGGCATCCGTCAAAGAACCGGAAGATGCTAGTGAAGCGCCCCGAGGATGGACGCAATGCTTATCGCTCCGGCACGTCATTTCGTTTTGCCGTATGAGCGCCAGGGGAGAAAAGGATCATGGGAATTGGGATGCAGATCGCCTATTTCGGCTTTGCCGGATCAGCGCAGCTCGAAGCCGAGGCGAGCATCCAATTGATCCGTCTGGAGCGATTCAGCGCGCGGCTCGCGGGCTGCCATCTCGCGATCGAGGCGCTCGGCGCCGGCACCGCGAACACGACGTACGACGTCCGTCTCGATCTGATCACGCGCGACTACGAGCTGAAGCCGGTTCCGCACATGAACGGCGCCGATCCGCTGGCGGCGATCCGAAGCGCATTCGACGCCGCGGAGCGCGGGCTCGCCACGGCGTTGGCGTGACGGGAGCGAGCCGCGTGGCGTGACGAATCGAGCCGCGCGGATCGGCGGCGCGGCCGGCCCGCGTGACGGCCGGTGATCGCAACGATCGACGATCGGAATCCCGATTTCACGAAGCGACGAAGCGACGAAGCGACGAAGCGACGAAGCGACGAAGCGACGAAGCGACGAAGCGACGAAGCGACGAA
>NZ_LOYJ01000007.1:0-1229 GCF_001526245.1 Burkholderia sp. MSMB1498 | reverse complement strand
CCAGCGATAATGCTGGCAAAGGAACCCGAAAGATGACGAAGAGAACCCGACGGACGCACTCAGCGGCGTTCAAAGCGAAGGTGGCGCTGGCCGCGGTCAAAGGCGAGCGGACGCTGGCCGAACTGGCGCAGCAGTTCGATGTGCATCCGAACCAGATCACGGAATGGAAGCGGCAGTTGCAGGAGCGCGCGGCAGACGTGTTTGGCGCGACAGGCGTGCCGTCGAGCGAGCCGCCGGTGGATGTAAAAACGCTGCACGCGAAGATCGGCCAGTTAACGCTGGAGAATGATTTTTTAAGCGGCGCGCTCACCAAGTCGGGATTGCTGAGCGCAAAGCGATGACCGACCGTACGCATGCGCTGCCGGTTTCGAAACAGACGCGGCTGGTTGGCATCGCGAGATCGAGCGCGTATTACCGACCGCAGCCGGTCAGCGAGGCCGATCAGTTGCTGATGCGACGAATCGACGAACTGCACATGGAGTTTCCATTTGCCGGAGCACGGATGCTGGCGCGCCTGTTGCGCCGGGAAGGCCATGAAGTGGGTCGTCGTCGCGTGCGCACGCTGATGAAGCGCATGGGCGTCGAGGCGCTGTACTGCAAGCCGAACACGAGCCGCCGCAACGCACAGCACAAAATCTGGCCGTATCTGCTGCGTGGCCTGAAGATCGAGCGGGCCAACCAGGCGTGGGCACTCGACACGACGTACATTCCGATGGCGCGCGGATTCGTGTATCTGACGGCGGTGGTGGACTGGGCGAGTCGCAAGGTACTCGCGCACCGGGTCGCCATCACGCTGGAAGCCGTGCACGCTGTCGAAGCGCTGGAAGAAGCGTTCGCCCGCTACGGGCTGCCGGACATCGTGAACACCGATCAGGGCAGCCAGTTCACGGCGGGCGCGTTCACCGAGGCCGTGCTGGGCCGGCGCATCCGGCTGTCGATGGACGGCAAGGGAAGCTGGCGCGACAACGTGTTCGTCGAGCGGGTTTGGCGCAGCATCAAGTACGAGGAGGTCTACCTGAAAGCGTACGAGTCGGTCAGCCATGCCCGGCGCTCCATCGGCGACTACATCGAGCTGTACAACCGGAAACGGCCCCATTCGAGCCTGGCGGATCAGACGCCGGATGAGGCATACTTCGCGACGCTGCCTGCGATCAAATCGGCAGCATGATTGCCCCGGACGTTCCACTTAAAAATCTCAGAAAACTGTCCAAACGAGCGAGGCCACCTCT
>NZ_LOYJ01000006.1:0-96159 GCF_001526245.1 Burkholderia sp. MSMB1498 | reverse complement strand
CAAAGTGCCAAAGTGCCAAAGTGCCAAAGTGCCGAAGTGCCAAAGTGCCAAAGTGCCAAAGTGCCAAAGTGCCAAAGTGCCAAAGTGCCAAAGTGCCAAAGTGCCAAAGTGCCAAAGCGCCAAAGCGCCAAAGCGCCAAAGCGCCAAAGCGCCGAAGCGGCGTGCGCCCCGCGTCACCGGCACGCGTTCAGCAGACCCTCGAGCGCCTTTTCCTCCTGCGCGAAGCGCTCGACGAGAAAATCGAGCAGCACTCGCACGCGCGGCGCCATGTAGCGCTTGCCGTGATAGATCGCGTGCAGCGGCGCGTCGTGGTGCCGCCACTCGGGCAGCAGCACCTTGAGCCGCCCCGCGCGCACGTCGGCCGCGATGTCCCAGATCGATTTCAGCGCGATGCCGTAGCCGCGAATCGTCCATTCGCGCGTGAGGCCGCCGTCGTTCGTCTCGTGCGCGTTCGCGAGCGGCACCGTGTAGGTCTGCGTGTCGTCGCCGCGCGTGAAGCGCCACACGTTGAGCGGCCCCGACGCGATCGTGATCACGTTGCACGGAAAGCGGGCCAGATCGAGTGGGTCTTTCGGCGCGCCGTGCTTGCCGATGAACGCGGGCGACGCGCACAGCACGCGCCGGTTCGCCGCGAGCCGCCGCGCGATCAGCGCGCCGTCGGGCGGCGCGGCGAAGCGGATCGCGAGATCGATCTCGTCCTGCCAGAGGTTCGACGACGAATCCGACGCCGTCACGGAGAACGTCACGTCGGGATAGCGCGCGTTGAATTCGTCGAGCCAGTCGAGCAGCTGATTGCGCCCGAAATCCGACGTCGACGACAGCCGCACCTTGCCGCTCACGACGTTGCGGCCTTCCTGAAGCATCGCGTCGGCGTCGTCGAGTGCCTGCAGCGCCTGCCGGCAGCAGTTCAGGTACAGGCGGCCCTCGTCGGTGAGCCGCAGCCGCCGCGTCGAGCGCTCGAAGAGGCGCGTCGACACCTGCGCCTCCAGCTTCGCGAGCCGCGCGCTCGCGGCGGCGGGCGTCAGGTTCAGCTTGCGCCCGGCGGCCGACAGGCTGCCGAGCTCGGCAGCCTCGACGAACAAGCGGATGTCGCCCAATCGATCCATGCGATTTTCAGATATTTTTTGAAAATGATTCAAATGCTACGCCAATTATCAAAATTCTTCTGATTCGGGACAATGCGCGCTCGTCAGTTTTTTGATGCGGTGCCGCATGAGTCGCGCCGCATCCCGCACCGGAGCGTCTCATGCCTCTACCGTTACTCGCGCTCGCGATCAGCGCGTTCGCCATCGGTACCACCGAATTCGTCATCATGGGCCTCTTGCCCGACGTCGCGCGCGATCTCGCGGTCACGCTGCCGTCCGCGGGCCTCCTCGTCAGCGGCTATGCGCTCGGCGTCGCCGCGGGCGCGCCGCTGCTCGCCGTGCTCACCAGCAGAATGCCGCGCAAGGCGGCGCTGCAACTGCTGATGGCGATCTTCATCGTCGGCAACGTGCTGTGCGCGGTCGCGCAAAGCTACGGGATGCTGATGATCGCGCGCGTAGTCACGTCGTTCGCGCACGGCTCGTTCTTCGGCATCGGCGCGGTCGTCGCCGCGTCGCTCGTGAGCGCCGACAAGCGCGCAAGCGCCATCGCGCTGATGTTCACGGGGCTCACGCTCGCGAACGTGCTCGGCGTGCCGTTCGGCACCTTCGTCGGCCAGACGCTCGGCTGGCGCGCGACGTTCTGGATCGTCGCGGCGCTCGGCGTCGCGTCGTTCGCCGGCGTCGCCGCGCTCGTGCCGAAGCAGCGCGATGCGGCGGGCGTCGCGCTCGGCCGCGAGCTGCGCGTGCTGAAGGAGCCGCAGGTGTGGCTCGCGCTCATGATGACGGTGCTCGGCTTCGGCGGCGTGTTCGTCGTGTTCACGTACATCGCGCCGATCCTCGAGGACGTGACGCGCTTCTCGCCGCACGCGGTGTCGCTCGTTCTCGTGCTGTTCGGCGTCGGGCTCACGATCGGCAACACGATCGGCGGCAGGCTCGCGGACCGCGCGCTGATGCCGTCGCTGATCGCGATCCTCGTCGCGCTCGTCGCCGTGATGGCGGTGTTCGCGAAGACGAGCCATCTGCCCGTCGCGGCCGCCGTTACCGTGTTCGTGTGGGGGATCGCTGCTTTCGCGACGGTTCCTCCGCTGCAGTCGCGGGTGGTCGAGAAAGCCGCGCATGCGCCGAATCTCGCGTCGACGCTCAATATCGGCGCGTTCAACGTCGGCAATGCGGGCGGCGCGTGGCTGGGCGGCGTCGCGCTGTCGCACGGCATGCCGCTCGACGCGCTGCCGTGGGTCGCGGCCGTCGTCACGCTCGCCGCGCTCGCGGTCACCGTGCTCGCCGCGCGGCTCGATACGCGGGTCTCACAGGGTGCGGCCGCAACGGCGCAATGACGCATCGCGGAACGCCGTCCTCTGCGATCCTGATAACAGTGTGAAGATAACTTTGTTTGACGGCCCCCGAGCGGATGTTAGTCTTTGGCTCATCTGAAACCGTTGGGCTTGCTTTGGCCCTGGAGGCAACGTCATGCATTCTCCGTTGGCGCTCGTGCGCGATGTGTCTTCACCGGATGCCGCCTCGGCGGCCGATGCCGACGCGTCGTACGAGTCGTTCGATGCGCTCGAGCGGCTCGTCGGCGTGAATCTCGCGCGCCTGCGCGCGGAGCGCCAGTTGTCGCTCGATGCGCTCGCGCGGCTCTCGGGCGTGTCGCGGGCGATGCTCGCGCAGATCGAATCGGCGCGCAGCGTGCCGTCGATCAAGGTGCTCTGCAAGGTCGCGGCCGCGCTGAAGGTGTCGGTGGCCGCGTTCCTGCGGCGTCATGCGGTCAATGGTTTCGAGCATCTGAGCGCCGAGCGCGCGGTGCGCGTCGTCAGCTCGAACGGGCGCTTCTCCGCGCGCGCGCTGTATCCGGAAGGCGAGCCCGCGGTCGCCGAATTCCACGAGCTGCGGATCGCGCCGCTGCACACCGAGCCGGGCGCGTCGCGCGCACCCGGCACGAGCGTGAATCTCGTCGTCAGCGAAGGCACGCTCGAAGTCAGCATCCACGATCGGCGCCAGTTGCTCGCGACGGGCGACGCGATCGTGTTCGACGCCGATCAGCCGTACACGCTGCGCAACCCCGGCGATACCGAGGCGCGTGCGTTTCGCGTGACGGTCAACGCCGAAGTGCCGCCGCGCTGGCACGTGCCGGCGTGACGCCGAGCGTTGCGGCGCACGCTCGCGCGTCGCGGTCTAGCACGGTTTAGACGGATTCGTCAGTAGGGTCTTGTCGGCTTCTCGCTGCGGCGCGTCCGCAGGTGTTGTATGCTTCACCGGCCGGTTCGTCCGGCAATCAGTGCGTCTTCAGGGCGGGGTGAAATTCCCCACCGGCGGTAGGCCGGCATGTTGCCGGCGAGCCCGCGAGCGCCCGCGCAATGCGTGGGGTCAGCAGATCTGGTCCGATGCCAGAGCCGACGGTCATAGTCCGGATGAGAGAAGATGTGCAGATGGTCATGTGCGCCAGGCCTCGTCCGCTGCGCGCGCGGCGTCGTCCGCGCGGCGCGGAAGCGGTGTCGCGCTGTCTGTTTGCTAAGCCCTGAAACGTTTTTCGCCCCATTTTTTCCGCGAGGAGCGTTTCATATCATGTCGTTTCCGTTGCCTTCGAAGTCGGCGCCCGCCGACGCTTTCTCCGATCTCCCGTTGCTCGACGCCGAACCGGTGCCGCCGCGCATTGCCGCCGCGCTCGCCGCGCTGCGCGAAGGGCGCGCGGTCGTGCTGCAGGACGACGACGACCGCGAGAACGAAGCCGATTTGATCGTCGCCGCCGAGCGTCTCACCGACGAGACGATGGCGCTGCTGATCCGCGAGTGCAGCGGCATCGTGTGCCTGTGCCTGACCGACGAAAAGGTGCGCGCGCTCGAGCTGCCGCCGATGGCGCAATTGAACGAAAGCAAGAACGGCACCGCGTTCACGGTGTCGATCGAGGCGCGCGTCGGCGTGACGACAGGCGTGTCGGCCGCCGATCGCGTGACGACGATTCGCGCGGCGATCGCCGACGGCGCGTTGCCGCACGACATCGTGCGCCCCGGCCACGTGTTTCCGCTGCGCGCGGCGCCGGGCGGCGTGCTCGCGCGGCGAGGCCATACCGAGGGCACCGTCGATCTCGCGATCCTGGCCGGGCTCGAGCCCGCGGGCGTGCTGTGCGAGCTGATGAATCCGGACGGCACGATGACGCGCGGCGCCGACGTCGAGCGCTTCGCCGCGCAGCACGGGCTGCCGATGCTGACGATCGCCGAGCTCGTCGAATTCCGCGAGCGGCTCGCGGCCGCGCGCGAACGCGACGCGTGCTGCGAGGACGTTGCCTGATCGATTCCGGTTTGCTCGGCGACAGCGTGCGGCGGGCGAGCCGCGCCGCGCGCGAAGCGACGTTGCGCGACTACGACTGCACGCCGCCGAATTCGCCGCGCAAGCCCGCCTCGACGAGCGCGGGCAGCTCGTCCATCGAGCGCATGATGCGCGTGATCCCCATTTTGCGCAGTGCGTCTTCGTAGCCGCCGGGAATGTGGCTCGCGCCGACGAACGCGATCGTCTTCATGCCCGCCGCGCGCGCCGCGTTCAGCCCCGACACGCTGTCCTCGACGACGACGCAGCGCGCCGGCTCGACGCCGAGCGTGCGCGCCGCGTGCAGATACACGTCCGGATAGGGCTTCGGCCGAGCGACCTGCTCGGCGCTGAACACGCGCTCGCCGAACACGTCCGTGAGCGCCGCGCGCTTGAGCGAGTTGCGCACGCGCTCGAGCCGGCTGTTCGACACGACGGCCGCGGGCAGCGCGATCTTCGACAGCGCGTCGCGCACGCCGGCGATCGGCGCGAGCCACTGCGCAAGGCCGATCTCGATGTTGTGCTCGATCGTATCGAGGAAATTCGCCGGCATCGCAATGCCGTGGCGCGCTTCGAGGCCCGCGAGAAAGCGCGAAGTCTGCTGGCCGAACGCGGCTTTCGCGTCGACCGTGAAATCGATCGCGGGAAACGTGGCCGACAGCGTGTCGAACAGCACGCGATCGGCGATCACTTCGCTGTCGACGAGCACGCCGTCGCAGTCGCAAATGAGGTGGTCGAGCATAGGAAAACAACGAAAAATGGGACGAGGCGACGAAGCATCATGATACGTGCTTTGTCGCGGCGGGGCGCGGCTCGTCGGCGCGAATCATGGTGCGACACGTTGCGTGGGTCGCGCGGCGCTCGTTCGTGTTCGCATGCGTTGGTGCGGGCGAGCGCGCGGCAGCGAGGGCGAGGCTCCGCGCCGACGCTCGTGACGCTGCGCGATTTCCCGCGAGGTAATGCGGACGCAAAGCGGCGAGCGAGCGTGAAGCAAGCGGCGGCGAGGGGCGGGCAGGGGGCCATGCTCCCGGCGCGCGGTGCGGCGTGGCGCGTCGTGTCGATGTCGATGTCGATGTCGATGTCGAATCGACGGACGCATGATCGATGCAGGCTCGCACGTTCACGTCCGCGCGCGAGCCGCGCGGGTGCCGATCATCGTCGCGTCGTGCGGCTGCCTGTCGCGGGCCCGGCGGCACGCAGCCGCATGCCCTTGATGCTCGCGCCGCGCCGTCGACGCGAGGCTCGGCCGGGCCGATCGGGCCGATCGGCCCGAGCCGCTCGAACTGCGAGCGCTTGCGGCGTGCTCTTCAGCATCACGACGCCGACGTGAATGCCGCAATGCCGACCCATTGCAGCGCACTCGGCCGCTCGCCGCGCACGAAGAAGCCGAGCAGCGCCATGAAGCCGCTCGCGAGCGAGCTGAGCACGGTGACGATCGCGACGTGGCCTGCCGTCGAGCCGTACGCGAGCGAGAAGAAGCCGACCAGGCTGAATACGCTGATCGACAGGGCCAGCGGCACGATCGAGCCGGGCGGCGCGGACAGGTTGCGCGCGCGGGCGAGCGCCGCGAACAGGATCGCGACGGCCGTCAGGTAGCAGATCCGGATAGATGGGGGGCGCTTTCGAAGGATTCCGAACCGGCTCGGCCCGCCCCGCCCCGATTCGGCTCACGCCAATTGAAAACCCCCTCGCTCGTTGCCGGGCGAGGGGGCCGGGGCCGCGGCGAGCGCGCGGCGGCATGCGACGCTGCGCTCAGTGCGCCGTATGCAGATACAGATACAGGTTCGCCGCGAGCACGCCGCCGACGAGCGGCCCGAGCACCGGCACCCACGCATAGCGCCAGTCGCTGTCGCGCTTGCCGGGAATCGGCAGCAGCGCGTGCATGATGCGCGGCGACAGGTCGCGCGCGGGGCTCATCGCGTAGCCCGTCGGGCCGCCGAGCGAGATGCCGATGCCGAGCACGAGCAGGCCGACGGGCAGCGCGTCGAGCGCGCCGAGGCCGACTTGCGGCGACGCGAGATACAGCACGCCGAGGATCAGCACGAACGTGCAGATCGCCTCGGTCAGCACGTTGTGCGTGACGCTGCGGATCGCGGGCGCCGTGCAGAATGCGGCGAGCTTCAGATCGGGATCGGCTTCCTTCGCGAAGTGCTGGCGATACGCGAGCCATACGAGGAACGCGCCCGCCATGCCGCCCAGCATCTGCGACACGATGTAGCCGCCCACCTTCGCCCATGCGAACTTGCCCGCGAGCGCGAGGCTGATCGTGACGATCGGATTCAAATGCGCGCCGGAGAACGATGCGGTCACGTAGACCGCGACGAATACCGCCATCGCCCAGCCCATCACGATGACGATGAGGTCGGCGCCTTTGCCTTTGGTCTTCGCGAGCAACACGTTCGCAACGGCGCCGTTGCCGAGCAGCACGAGGAGAGCCGTGCCGATGAACTCCGCGATATATGGTGACATGATGTGTCTCTCTACCGGTATGGCGGGCTCGCGGCTTGCGTCGCGCGGCCCGCCTGATTGTTGTGAATGTGATTGTCGAATTGCTTTTGATACGGATGCCGAACGATGTTGCTCAGTGCGTGTCGTCCGCCCACGCCTTCGCCGCGCGCACCGCGCGCTGCCAGCCGGCGAGGCACGTGCTGACCTGATCGCTCTGCATCGACGGCGCGAAGCGGCGCTCGAGCTGCCATTGGCTGTGCAGTTCGTCGACGTTCTGCCAGTAGCCGATCGCGAGGCCCGCGAGATACGCGGCGCCGAGCGCGGTCGTCTCGGTGATGCGCGGACGCACCGCGTCGACGCCGAGCAGATCGGCCTGGAACTGCATCAGCAGGTTGTTCGCGCTCGCGCCGCCGTCGACGCGCAGCTCGCCGATCCGGATGCCCGAATCGGCTTCCATCGCCTTCAGCACGTCGAGCGACTGATACGCGATCGAATCGAGCGCCGCGCGCGCGAGGTGCGCGGACGTCGTGCCGCGCGTGACGCCGAAGAGCGACCCGCGGGCGCGCGCGTTCCAGTGCGGCGCGCCGAGGCCGGCGAACGCGGGCACGAGATAGACGCCGTCCGTGTGCGGCACGCCGCCCGCGAGCGCCTCGATCTCCGACGCGCTCTTGATGATCCCGAGCCCGTCGCGCAGCCATTGCACGACCGCGCCCGCGATGAAGATGCTGCCTTCGAGCGCGTAGTTGACCTTGCCGTCCACCTGCCACGCGATCGTCGTGACGAGATTGTTCCGCGATTCGATCGGCTTCTCGCCGGTGTTCATCATCAGGAAGCAGCCGGTGCCGTAGGTGTTCTTCACCATGCCGGAGGTCGTGCACATCTGGCCGAAGAGGGCGGCCTGCTGGTCGCCCGCGATGCCCGCGAGCGGAATCTTCGAGGCGAACACCGTCGTCTTCGTCGGCCCGTAGATCTCGGACGACGGCCGCACTTCCGGCAGCATGTTGCGCGGAATCTCGAGCGCGTCGAGGAGCTCGTCGTCCCAGTCGAGCGTATGGATGTTGAAGAGCATCGTGCGCGATGCGTTCGTCACGTCGGTCACGTGCAGCTCGTGCTTCGTGAAGTTCCAGACGAGCCAGCTGTCGACCGTGCCGAACGCGAGCTTGCCCTGGCGCGCCTTCTCGCGCGCGCCTTCGACGTTGTCGAGAATCCAGCGGATCTTGGTCGCCGAGAAGTACGAATCGATCGGCAGGCCGGTCTTCGCGCGGACCTTCTCGCTCAGGCCCTGCTCCTTGAGCTGGTCGCAGAAATCGGCGGTGCGGCGGTCCTGCCAGACGATCGCGTTGTAGATCGGGTGGCCCGTCTCGCGATCCCAGACGATCGTCGTCTCGCGCTGGTTCGTGATGCCGATCGCGGCGATCGCCGTGCCGTTCAGGCCGACCCGCGTGACGGCTTCCGCCGCGACGCCCGCCTGCGTCGACCAGATCTCCTGCGGGTCGTGCTCGACCCAGCCCGGCTGCGGATAAATTTGCTCGAATTCCTTCTGCGCGATCGACACGATGTTGCCTTGTCGATCGAATAGCATGGCGCGGGAGCTGGTCGTGCCCTGGTCGAGCGCGAGGATGTACTGATCCTGCATGTGTCTCATCTCCATCCGTACGTAGTTGTGATACGCGCCGCGGGCGCGGCGCGTTCCTGATGTTTCCTGTCGTCGTTCGTTGCCGCCGGCGTCGACGCGCCGGTCAGTGCACGGCGCTCGCCGCTTCGCGCGCGGCGCCGAACCAGGCGTCGAGCGCGGCCGTCACGGTGTCGAGCGTGCCCGGCGCGACATGCAGACCGAGCTTCGAACGCCGCCACAGCACGTCGTCCGCGCAGCTCGCCCATTCGGCGTCGCGCAGATAACGCAATTCCGCTTCGTAAAGACCGGGCGCGAGCTCGGCGCCGAGCGCGGCGAGCGATTTCGCGTCGCCGATCACGCGCTCGGCGCGCGTGCCGTACGCGCGCGCATAGCGGCGCGCGAGCGCGGCGGGCAACCACGGATGACGTTTCGCGAACGCTTCGGCGAACGGCGCGAAGCGCGCATCGGCGATGTCGCCGCCAGGCAGCGGCACGCCCGCCGTCCACGCGCCGCGCGATGCGCCGAGCATGCCGCCCAGCATGTCGGTCGCTTCCTCGGCGAGCTTGCGGAACGTCGTGATCTTGCCGCCGAACACCGACAGCAGCGGCGCGCCTTCGCCGCCGTCCATCTCGAGGCGATAGTCGCGCGTGACGGCGGACGGGTTGTCCGCGTTCTCGTCCTCGAGGAGCGGGCGCACGCCGGAATAGGTCCAGCACACGTCGGCGGGCGAGATCTTACGCTTGAAGTAGCGATTGATCGACTCGCACAGGTAGCGCGTTTCGTCGCGGTCGATGGCGACGCGCGACGGATCGTCGTGATATTCGACGTCGGTCGTGCCGATCAGCGTGAAGTCGCGCTCGTACGGAATCGCGAAGATGATCCGCTTGTCCGGATTCTGGAAGATGTAGGCGTGGTCGTGATCGAACAGGCGCCGCGTGACGATGTGGCTGCCCTTCACGAGCCGCACGCTGTGCTGCGCGCCGCGGCCGAGCGCGCCGTGCAGCACGTCGCCGACCCACGGGCCGGCCGCGTTCGCAACCGCGCGGGCGCGCACGTCGAGCGTCGTGCCGTCGGCGCGCTGCAGCCGCGCGTGCCATTGCCCGTCGCGGCGCTCCGCCGACACGAGCTTCGTGCGCGTGAGGATGCGCGCGCCGCGCTCCTGCGCGTCGAGCGCGTTCAGCACGACGAGCCGCGCGTCGTCGACCCAGCCGTCCGAGTAGACGAAGCCGCGCTTGATCGAATCGACGAGCGGCGCGCCCGCGGGGTGGCGGCGCATGACGATGCCGCGCGAGCCGGGCAGCAGCTCGCGCTTCGCGAGATGGTCGTACAGGAACAGGCCGATGCGGATGAGCCATGCGGGGCGCAGGTTCGGCATGTGCGGCATCACGAAGCGCAGCGGCCATATGATGTGCGGCGCCGCGCGCAACAGCGTCTCGCGCTCCTGCAGCGCCTTGCGCACGAGCCCGAATTCCTTGTACTCGAGATAGCGCAGACCGCCGTGGATCAGCTTCGTGCTCGACGAGGAGGTGTGCGACGCGAGGTCGTCCTGCTCGCAGAGGAGTACCGACAGGCCGCGGCCGGCCGCGTCGCGCGCGATGCCCGCGCCGTTGATCCCGCCGCCGACGACGAGCAGATCGTAACGATTCTGTTGAGTCACCCGCTGATCCTACCGTTCGTATGTTCGTGTAATAGAAAATGAGCGAACCAGAAATGTTCGCATTCGAAATTTAACGAACACAATCGAAAAAGTAAAGTTCGCTTTTGAGGGTCGGGTGGCGCAGCGCACGCTCTGGGACGATACTGGCGCATGACCAACGAGCGAGGGGATGCACATGCGTACGATGATCACGGCGGGCGCGCTCGCGCTGCTGGCCGGATGTGTGGGCGGGCCGGCGATGTTCGGTAGCTGGGGCGGGCCGTCGTTTTCCGAGCTGCAGCGGACTTGCGGCGACGTGCGGGACTACGGCGACGACGCGCAGGCCGTCTATTCGGCGGCATTCGATGCGTGGGTCGCGAAGCGACACGGCAAGCTGACCGATGCGCGCTTCTGCGCGTTCGAAAACGAACTTGCGCAGCGCCACGCGGCGCTCGGGACGAACGCCGACCCGGCTGAACGAAGCCGCTGGGTGAGCTATCTCAACGACGCGCGCGCGCAAGCGCTCAGCTGGCGGGCGGCGGTAGACCCGTCGCTGCGCGGCAGTTGAAAGACGGCAGAGGAGTGGGCCGAACGGGCGCCGCCTGGCACTGGCCGCGCCCGTTCGGCCGGAACATCACGAATAACGGAGCTTGATCGATCGCAAGGCCGCGTCGCCGATTTCGGTGACGCAGTATTTCCTGCCGGAGCCGAGCGATTCCAGCTTCACGAGCTGCCGCTCGAGCAGCGCGTCGAGTTCGTCGCGGTCCATGTCGGCTTGGTCGGGGGCATCCTTCACAAGCAACAGCGTGGCGAATTCATGCGGACTTAGCATCGTTCTCTCCATGACAACCGTACTGTCCCGGGCGCAAATGTCCGGTCGAGTGACCCAGCAAGGGAAGGCGTGGGGGGAAAGCCGCTGTCCCGGCCTTGGCGTTATTGACGACGTCGCCCCGGTTGCGCCGAGCGCGCAACCGCGCCGGGGATTTGGAGTGTAGTCAAGCGAGCCGGCATCTACAAATCGCACCCCGATAATTTTCTGATTGACATCAAGAAATTCGTCAGGCGGTTGCGACGGTGCGCCAATTCCTTGATTTCACTTGAAGTTTTGGGTGCGGCGCAGCAATGCGCGGTGCCGCTCGCGCGGCCGCCCGGTCAGTCGGCGACGTAGACCTGCGTGCCCGCCTGCGCGATCGTGTCGGCCATCTCGTCGGGAAGCGGCTTGTCGGTGAAGAGCGCGTGGATCTGGCTCAGATGCCCCTGGCGCACGAGCGCCGGGCGGCCGAACTTCGAATGGTCGGTGACGAGGTAGACGGTGCGCGCGTGCTGGATGATCGCCTCGGCGACGCGCACCTCGCGCGTGTCGAAGTCGCGCAGCGTGCCGTCGTTTTCGATCGACGAGGTGCCGATGATCGCGTAGTCGACCCTGAACTGGCGGATGAAGTCGATCGCGAGCTCGCCGACGATGCCCTTGTCCCAAGGCCGCACGATGCCGCCCGTGATCAGCACCTCGCATTCCGGATAGCCGCTCATCATGCTCGCGACATTCAGGTTGTTCGTGATGACGTGCAGGCCGCGATGCCGGTTGAGCGCGCGCGCGACCTCCTCGGTCGTCGTGCCGAGGTTGATGAAGAGCGACGCCTGATCGGGGATGTGCGACGCGGCGAGCGCGGCGATCTTGCGCTTCTCGTCGTGGAACATCCGCTGGCGCGCGGTGTACGACACGTTCTCCGAGCTCGTGGGCAGGCTCGCGCCGCCGTGGTAGCGGCGCAGCAGGTTCAGGTCGGCGAGCCAGTTGACGTCGCGGCGGATCGTCTGCGGCGTCACGTTGAAATGGGCGGCGAGATCGTCGACAGTGACGAAGCCGTCGCGCTGCACCCATTCGAGCAATTCCTGCTGACGTGCGTTCAGGGTGAGGCGGGGGTCTCGTGTCATGTTCGCGGGTTTCGATTCGGCTCGATGGGACGGGGCACTGGAGGCGGCCATTTCGCATTGTAAGGGCTGTTCGCGCCGATTCGACGGGCGGGCGGCGCATGCCGCCGCGCACGCGGGCCGATCTCGGTCTAGACTCGATTCATGTCGTTCCCGCATCAATTCATGTGACAAATGAATTTGTCGGGGCCGCGTATTCGCGCTGGAATGTTTGTTTCGATCCTCTTTACCGTTGGCCTGAGATGAATCTTCATTCGAAACCGCCCGGCGCGACGTTCTCGTGGCGCAACCCGTATCCGACGACGCGCGTGCCGGTGTTCGCGCGCAACGTAGTCTCGACTTCGCATCCGCTCGCCGCGCAGGCGGGGCTCAGGATGCTGTGGAAGGGCGGCAACGCGATCGATGCGGCGATCGCCGCGGCGGCCGCGATCACCGTGGTCGAGCCGGTGTCGTGCGGCCTCGGCGGCGATGCGTTCGCGCTCGTCTGGGACGGCGCGAAGCTGCACGGCCTGAACGCGTCGGGCGTCGCGCCCGCCGCATGGAACGTCGATTATTTCCGCCGCCGGCACGGCGAGGCGGGCAACGGCCTCGCGCGACAGCCGACGCGCGGCTGGGACACCGTGACGGTGCCCGGCGTGATCGCCGGCTGGGAGGCGCTGCACGCGAAGTTCGGCTCGCTGCCGTTCGCCGATCTGCTCGAGCCGGCGATCGAACTCGCGGAGCGCGGGCACGCGGTCGCCGCGATCGTCGCGCACAAGTGGGCGGCCGCCGTGCCCGAGCTGAAGGATCAGCCGGGCTTCGCGCAGGCTTTCATGCCGCGCGGCCGCGCGCCCGAGACGAGCGAGCTGCTGCGGCTGCCCGACCACGCGAAGACGCTGCGCACGATCGCGGCGCAAGGCGCGCGCGCGTTCTACGAAGGCAGCATCGCCGACGCGATCGCCGCGTTCTTCCGCGAAGGCGGCGGCGCGCTGAGCGCCGCCGACCTGCGCGCATACCGGCCCGAGTGGGTCGAGCCGATCGGCAAGGACTACCGCGGCTACACGGTGCACGAGATCCCGCCGAACGGGCAGGGGATCGCCGCGCTGATCGCGCTCGGCATCATGGAGCGCTTCGATCTCGACGATCTGCCGCTCGACTCGGCGGATTCGCAGCACGTGCAGATCGAGGCGATGAAGCTCGCGTTCGCCGACGTCTACCGCTACGTCGCCGATCCGCGCGCGATGGAGGTCACGCCCGCGCAGATGCTCGACGACGCGTATCTCGACGCGCGTGCGAAGCTGATCGACGTCAGGCGGGCGACGCACTTCACGTTCGGCATGCCGCGCGCGGGCGGTACGATCTATTTGTCCGCGGCCGACGAGCGCGGCATGATGGTGAGCTTCATTCAGTCCAACTACATGGGCTTCGGCTCGGGCCTCGTCGTGCCGGGCACGGGGATCGCGTTGCAGAACCGCGGCTGCGGATTCTCGATGAATCCGGCGTCGCCGAACGTCGTCGCGGGCGGCAAGCGGCCGTTCCATACGATCATCCCGGCGTTCGTCACGCAGCAGGTCGAGGGCGTGCGGCACGCGGCGATGAGCTTCGGCGTGATGGGCGGCGACATGCAGCCGCAAGGCCATCTGCAGACGATCGTGCGGATGCTCGGCTACGGCCAGCAGCCGCAGGCCGCGTGCGACGCGCCGCGCTGGAAGGTAAGCCGGTCGTTCACGCTCGACGTCGAATCGACGCTCGACGCATCGGTCGTCGATTCGCTTGCCGCGCGCGGTCACACGATCCAGGCGATCGACGATCCGTACATGGACTTCGGGTCCGGGCAGTTCATCTGGCGGCTCGATCGCGACGAGCCCGATCGGGGCTACGTCGCGGCGAGCGACAGCCGGCGAGACGGTCTCGCGGCGGGCTTTTGACGCGCCGCGCGCGTCACCTGCAATGTCCGTTGCGGGCGAAACGATATCGAAAGGCATTTCAAAAGAGGCTTTCGCTTTCCATATCGCTCGCCTTTTCGAATTACGCGTCTAATATTGCGTGATAGTCGCCGTGGAACTGCGATTGCCGGTTAAGGTCAGTGCTTCGAAGCACGATCGAAAAAGTCCGGCTAAGATGGCCGGACATGTCGAATAACCGATTTCAACGCGCCGCAACCGGCGGAATCGCGCGCGGCGCGGTCCGTCGCGAATGCGAGGCGGCGTTTGGGAGCGCGAAACATGTTGGCTGATACCACGCACGAGATGCCCTGGCGCATCGAAGACATCGACTTGACGCGCATCGACCGTCAACGCGCCGCGGCGAACGAGGATCTGTTGCTGCTGCTGTGCGCGGCGTCGTTCATCGAGAGCGGCTCCGATCTTTACACGAGCAATTTGAGCCAATTCTTCGACGGCGATCCCGAAGTGTCGGCATGGCTCAACGCCGAATGGGAACACGAGGAATTGCAGCACGGCCGCGCATTGAAGGCGTATATCGCGCACGTGTGGCCGGAATTCGATTGGGATCTCGCATTCGCGAATTTCTTCGAAGAGTATTCGAAGACCTGTTCGCTCGAAGCGTTCGAGAAGACGCGCGCGCTCGAGATGGTCGCGCGTTGCGTCGTCGAGACGGGCACGGCGACGCTCTATCGCGCGATCAACGAATGCTCGGACGAGCCCGTGCTCAAGGAAATCACCGACAACATCCGCACCGACGAAGTCCGCCATTACAAGCATTTCTTCCGCTACTTCAAGAAGTACAACAAGGTCGAGGGCAACGGCCGGCTCGCGGTGCTCGGCGCGCTGATGCGGCGCGTGCTCGAGATCAAGAACGAGGATTCGGAGATCGCGCTGCGGCACGTGTTCGCGATCCGCTACCCGGAACGTGTGGGCGATTCCGCGTATTGCCGCGAGCGGACCGCGCGCGTGAACGCGCTCGTGAGGCGCAACCTGTCCGCCGACATGTGCGTGAAGATGCTGCTCAAGCCGCTCGACTTGCCCGCGAAGATCCAGCCGGGCGTCCACTATCCGCTGACGAAGCTCACGCAGCACGTGTTCTTCCGTTAGGGCTAGTTCACGCTGATAACGGGCTTGCGAACGTGCCTTTGCGCCCGCAGGGCAAGGGTGCTATTGCGACGACGAACGACGCCGCAATGCGGGCGCACGGGCACGTTCCCGTGATCGAAGAAATCCTTCGAGGGGCTGGCCGCCAGAAGAGCCGATCGCTGCGTCATGCTCCTTGCGAATACGTCGAGTATTCGCTTCGTCGCAATCCTTGCGCGCGGCCCTTCCGGCGGCCGGCGCAAGCCCGTTATCAGCGTGAACTAGCCCTGAGCGCTGGCAACGCGTCGCGCGGTATGCTGAGGGTTTCGTTCGACACGACACGCAGCAGGAGAGCACACCGTGACCGATTCGCACCGACGCACTCTCGAACGGACGACGTATGACGCGTGGCCGCGCGCGGCGCTCGCGCTGTTCGACGGCGACGATCTCGCGCGCAAGGCGGGGTTTGCCGCTGCGCTCGTGGTCGTCGATCGCGATGTCGATCCGCCGCAGCCGCGCACGACGCTGCTGAGCGCGGGCGAGCTCTATGCGCCCGATGCGCGGTCGCTGCGCTTCTCACTGTGGCCGCAGTCACGCGCGGCGCGCGCGCTCGCCGCGCATCCCGACGCGACGCTCACGTTCGTCGCCGACGGCGCGTTCCATCAGGCGCGCTTGCGCATCGATTCATCCGATTCGACCGACGACGGACTCGCGCGCTTCGTCGCCGCGCTCGTCGACGGCGAAGCGCAGCGGGTCGGCTATGCGCGCCTCACGACGGGGATCGCGTTCGAGCTCGCGCGAGCCGACGCGCCCGCCGTGCTCGCGCGCTGGGCGCGGCAGATCGCGCAGCTCAGGCGTTGAACGACGTGCGGGCCGCGCGCCGAAAGCAGATGACGCGAACACTTGGGCCGCGCGCGGGGAGGCGGGAAGGCGGCATGATGTTGGTCGACGTGACGTGACGTGACGTGACGCGACGCGACGCGACGTGACGTGACGCGAGGCGAGGCGAGGCGAGGCGAGGCGCTTCGACGCGCGGCCCCGCCACGCATGCCGATGCTCAGCGGCCGCGCTGGCCGCTGCGCGACGAACGGCTGCGGTTCGCATGCGTGCCGCCGCCGTTCGAATTGCCGTTGCCCGCCGGGCGGCCGTTGCCGCCGCGTGCCTGCTGCGGCTTGGCGGTCTTCGCCTGCGCACCACCGTCGCGTCGCGCGGCGGGTTGACCTTGCTGCGCCTGCGGCTGGCTCGCCGCGCGCGGCGAGCGATTGCCGCGGCCGCCGTTGCCTGCGCCGCTACCGTCATTGCCGCTGCCGCCACTGTTGCCGCCGCGCTGTCCGCGACGCTGGATCGGCTCGGGCTTCGCGTTCGGGTCCGGCTCGAAGCCCGGGATCACTTCCTGCGGAATCTCGCGCTTGATGAGCCGTTCGATGTCGCGCAGCAGTTGCTTCTCGTCGACGCACACGAGCGACACCGCCTCGCCGTTCGCGCCCGCCCGGCCGGTGCGGCCGATCCGGTGCACGTAGTCCTCGGGGACGTTCGGCAGATCGAAGTTGACGACGTGCGGCAACTGGTCGATGTCGATTCCGCGCGCGGCGATGTCGGTCGCGACGAGCACCTGCAGCGTGCTGCTCTTGAATTCGGCGAGGGCGCGCGTGCGCGCCGACTGGCTCTTGTTGCCGTGGATCGCCATCGCGCTGATGCCGTCCTTCGTCAGCTGCTCGGCGAGCCGGTTCGCGCCGTGCTTCGTGCGCGTGAACACGAGCACCTGGAACCAGTTGTGCTTGCGGATCAGATGCGTGAGCAGCTCGCGCTTGCGGTCGCGATCGACCGGGTGGATCTTCTGCGCGATCGTCTCGGCCGTCGTGTTGCGGCGCGCGACTTCGATGAGCGCCGGCGAGTCGAGCAGGCTGTCCGCGAGGGATTTGATCTCGTCGGAGAAGGTGGCGGAGAACAGCAGGTTCTGGCGCTTCGCCGGCAGCCGCGCGAGCACACGCTTGATGTCGTGGATGAAGCCCATGTCGAGCATCCGGTCCGCCTCGTCGAGCACGAGGATGTCGAGGCTCGACACGTCGATCGTTTTTTGCTGCATGTGATCGAGCAGGCGCCCCGGCGTCGCGACGACGATGTCGACGCCGCGCTTCAACGCGTCGATCTGCGGATTGATGCTGACGCCGCCGAACATCACGGTCGAGCGCAGCTTCACGTACTTGCTGTACGCGCGCACGCTTTCCTCGACTTGCGCGGCGAGCTCGCGCGTCGGCGTGAGGATGAGCGCGCGCACCGCGCGGCGCGCGTTGCGGTTTTCGCCGTAGAACGCGTGGAGGCGTTGCAGGATCGGCAGCGTGAAGCCGGCGGTCTTGCCGGTGCCCGTCTGCGCGCCGGCGAGGAGGTCGCCGCCGCCCAGCACGGCGGGAATGGCCTGAGCCTGGATTGGCGTGGGCTGCGTGTAGCCCAGTTCGTTGACGGCCCGCACGAGCGGTTCGGCGAGGCCGAGAGATGCGAAAGACATAGATACTCTTGATTATTGATGAGGCGGCGTCCTCGCGCGGCCCGCGCGGAAAACGGACGTCGCCGGAAAAACAAAAGGGCGCGGCCGCGGTTTCCCGCAGCCGCGCCCCGTTAGCGTCACCCGATACTCAGTCGAGAGGCGCGGAACGCAGGTCGCTCACCTGTTGCGGCGAAACCGGCGAACCGTTGTTGCCCCACGACATCCGGATGTACGTGACAACCGCCGCGACTTCCTGGTTCGACAGCGACTGCGCGAACGGCGGCATCCCATACGGACGCGGATTCTTGAACGTGCTCGGCGGGTAGCCGCCGTTCAGCACCATGCGGATCGGGTTCACGGCCGATTCCATCATGATCGAACGGTTCTGCGCGAGCGGCGGGTAAGCGGTCGGCTTGCCTTCGCCCTGCGCGCCGTGGCAGGTCGCGCAGTTGTCCGCGTAGATCTTCTTGCCCTGCTCGAGCAGCGTCGTGCCGAACTGCTTCGACGGCTCGTACTGCATGTTCTTCGGCGCTTCGGCCTTCTGCGGGATCGACTTCAGGTAAGTCGACATCGCGCGCGTGTCCTCGTCCGTCATGTACTGCAGGCTGTTGTGGACGACGTCCGCCATCGGGCCGAACACCGCGCCCTTGTTCGACACGCCCGCCTGCAGCAGGTTGGACAGCTCCTGGACATGCCAGTCGCCGAGGCCGAGCTCCTTGTCGTTCGTGAGCGACGGCGCGTACCAGTTCTGCAGCGGAATCAGGCCGCCCGCGAAGGCCGCCGAACTCACCGGGCCGCCCATCATGTTGATCGACGTGTGGCACATCGAGCAGTGGCCGAGGCCTTCGACGAGATACGCGCCGCGGTTCCACTCGACCGACTTCGTCGGATCGGGCTTGTACTCGCCTTCCTTGAAGAACAGCGTGCGCCAGCCGATCAGCAGGTTGCGGTTGTTGAACGGGAAGCGCAGCTCGTGCGGACGGCTCGGCGTGTTGACGGGCGCGACGGAGCGCAGGTACGCGTAGATCGCATCCGAATCCGCGCGCGTGACTTTCGTGTAGCTCGCGAACGGGAAGCCCGGATAGAGCAGGCTGCCGTCCTTCGAGCGGCCCGTGTGCATCGCGCGGTAGAAATCGTCCGATGTCCACTTGCCGATCCCGTACTGATCGTCCGGCGTGATGTTCGGCGTGTACATCGTGCCGAACGGCGTGGCCATCGGCAGGCCGCCCGCGAACGACTTGCCGCCGCGCACGGTGTGGCACGCGATACAGTCGCCGACGCGCGCGAGATATTCGCCCTTCTTGATGAGCGCGGCCTGGTCGGCGGGCGTCGCGGCGACGGCGGCGTTGCCGTGCAGCGTGTCGTTGCCCGGCCACAGGACGGGCACGAGGGCCGCTGCCGCGACGATCGCGACAGCCGAGAGTGCAAACAGGGACTTGCGTTTCATTGTGTCTGTCTCCCTTGCCTTATTGCGGTTCGCTGCCGCAGGCGAGCGGAGTCTTCATCGAGCGGGCCGGGGCCGGCACCGGGTTGGCGGGCGCCGGCTGCGCGGCGAGCCACGCGGTCACGGCGGTCACGTCCTCGTCGGACAGCTTGCTCGCGATTTCATGCATGCAATCGGGTGTCTTCGCATGGCGCGTGCCCGAACGCCAAGCGCCGATCTGCGCGCTCAGATAGTCGCTATGCAGGCCGACGAGACCCGGAATCGCGGGCTGCATGCCGGTGAGCGCGGTGCCGTGGCACGCGACGCACGCGGGCAGCTTGCGCGCCGGATCGCCGTGCAGCGCGAGCTGCTTGCCGCGCTCGACGACCGCGGCGGGCACCGTCGGCTTCGTCGGCGCCGGGTACGGCGGACGCTGCTGCGAGAAGTGCTCCGCGATCTCGCGAAGGTAGTCGTCGTTCAGATACGTGAGCAAATAGTTCATCGGCGGGTACTTGCGGCGACCGTCGCGGAAATTCACGAGCTGGTTGTACAGGTACTCGGCCGGCTTGCCTGCCAGACGCGGGAAGTAATCGTTGTCGGTGCCCTGCCCGTGCGTGCCGTGACAGGCCGTACAGCCGCGCACGCGCTCCGCCATCGTGTCGGGCGCCTTCAGGGGCGCCTTCGCGGCGGCCGGCTCGATGGGCTTGGTTTGCGCTTGCGCAGTGCTCAGAAGGCCCGCTGCGCCCATCAACACAACAGCGAGCAGCGGACGGAAAAGGCGTCTAGAAGACACACGGGACTCCATTGTTATTCGTCGGGGACCTGACCGGGCTCCGATCGGCTCGGCATGACGGCAAGAACTAACGAGGGCAGGCAGCCGGGCTGCTGCGACGCGGCATTCTATCATCGATGGATAATGGCGGCTATTTGACGCGGAGGGCACGGTTCCATGCCGCGGTCGGGTTGCGACAATTTGACGCGCGAATGACGGTTCGAACGCGCCCAAACGTCGGACAAGCTGCGCAGGCGGCGGCGAAGCCCGTACACTTCGGGGGCGCGGCGTCGGGACGGCCGGCCGCGCCGGCGCCGATTTCTTTTCTTTCATGCGAGTCGATGAAGTCCTCTTTTTCCTGTTTGCCTGAAAACAACAGTCGATCCTTTCACGCCTTGCGCGCGGCGCGCGTCGGGGCGGCGTCCGGCGCGCGCCGCGCGGGCGGTGCGCGATGAAGATCGACAGCCTCTGGTTCGGCCAGGCGGCGCTCGCCGCGCTCGGCGACGTCGCGTTTGCGGTCGCGGTGGGCTCCGCGCTGATCGGCGCGTGGCTCGCGAACGACGGCGCGAAGAGCGTGATCGCGCCGTCGCACCCCGCGTGGCGGCAATCGCTGCGCTCGCTCGCGGTTGCGGCGGCCGTGCTGGTCCTCGCCGACGTCGGCTGGCTCGTCTACCAGGCCGCTGCGATGAGCGGCGCGGGCTTGCGCGGCGCGTTCGGCGCGATCCCGGTCGTGCTCGCGCAGACGCACGTCGGGCATGCATGGAGCGTTGCGTGCGGCGGCGCGGTGCTGCTGTTCGTCGTCGCGCTCGCCCGGCCGAGCGGCCCGCTCGCCGGCGCGTTGCTCGCGCTCGCGACGCTCGTGGTTGCGGCGGGCAAGGCGTCGCTCGGCCACGCGGCCGATTCGGGCGCGTTCTCGGCCGCAGTCGGCGTGCAGACCGTGCACGTCGCCGCGACGGCCGCGTGGGGCGGGCTCGTGATCGCAGGCGGGATGGCGGTGCTGCCGGCGCTCGGCTCGTCGGTCGCGCGCGGCGCGATGATCCGCATTGCGCAGCGGCTGTCGCGCGGGTCGATCGCCGCGCTTGCGTTCGTGGTCGTCACGGGCGTGCTGAACACGATTCGCGGCACGGGCGGCGATTTCGCCGCGCTCGACGGCAGCACGTGGGGCCGCATCCTGCTGCTGAAGCTCGCGCTCGTCGCGCTCGCGCTGGTGCTCGCGGCGCTCAACCGCTTCTCGGCGTTGCCGCGGCTGCGCCGCACCGCGTCGACCGAGGACGCGCACACGTTCCGCAACGTGCTGCATCTCGAGGCGCTCACGATGATCGGCGTGTTCGTCGCGGCGGCCGTGTTGTCTTTCACCGCGCCGATCTCGGTGAGCTGACGCGGGCTCGGTCGCTCGGGCGCGAGTGGACTCGGGGCCTGGTTCGGGCGTGACTCGGGGCTTGGGCGGGCGACAGGCGCCGGCTGCAGGCACGATACGCGGGCCGCGGCAAGGGGGCGAACGCGATGCGGCGATGCCAAGACCGGCCCGCCGATCGCCGCGTCGGTCATCGACGCGACGCCGGCCGGACGCCGGGACGCCTCGGTTTCGGCGCGGCATGGGCGGCGCTGTGGCGGCCGGCCGTGCTTGCCCGCCGGCCGCTGCCGGATGCCGCCTGATGCGCCGGCCTGCCCGACGGCTGGCGGCGCGTGCGTTCGTTCACATCGGCGATCCCCCGTTCGGCGCGCCGCGTCGCGATGTCTTCGGCCTGTGCGGCATCGGCCGGGGCATCGGTGTCGGCATCTGCGTCGAGCGCCGTGTGTCGAACGTCAGGCGCTGTGCGTCAAGCGCCGGGCGGGCGTCGGGTGTCCGGCATGGCGGCCGCGCATCGGCCGTTCGGCGCATCGTCAGGCGGCAAGCGGCAAGCGTTCGGGCTCCGGCGTCGAATCAGGCGTTCGGCCGCGGCCGGGGCTGTGCGAACACGCAAAACTACACGGCACGGTTTTCGGGTGCCGCTCAACCCTTCCCGCGCCGCCCCCGGCCAATACCGCGCGATCCGAACGATCGACTCTATCGACCGCCGCGATCGGCGTGCGACTTCACACGGCCTCGGCCCGTCGCCGGCGCGATGCGTTGCCTGCCGTGGCCGTGCGCGCGTGTCTTCACCACTCGGCGACGCTGCCGTCCGCGTGCCGCCAGACCGGATTGCGCCAACGGTGTCCGGTCTTCGCCATCTCGCGCACCTTCTCCTCGTCGACGTCGATGCCGAGCCCCGGCCCCTGCGGGATCGCGACGAAGCCGTCCGCGTAGCGGAACACTTCGGGATTGCGAAGATAGTCGAGCAGATCGCTGCCCCGGTTGTAGTGAATCCCGAGGCTCTGTTCCTGGATGAACGCGTTGTGGCTGACCGCGTCGAGTTGCAGGCACGCGGCGAGCGCGATCGGCCCGAGCGGGCAGTGCAGCGCGAGCGCGACGTCGTAGCTCTCCGCGAGCGTCGCGATCTTCCTGCACTCGGTGATCCCGCCCGCGTGCGACGCGTCCGGCTGCACGATGTCGACGTAGCCGCCTTCGAGGATGTGCTTGAAATCCCAGCGCGAATAAAGCCGCTCGCCGAGCGCGATCGGCGTGCTCGTCTGGTTCGCGATGTCGCGCAGCGCCTCGGCGTTCTCCGACAGCACCGGCTCCTCGATGAACATCAGCTTGTACGGATCGAGCTCCTTCGCGAGCACCTTCGCCATCGGCTTGTGCACGCGGCCGTGGAAATCGACGCCGATGCCGACGTAAGGCCCGACCGCCTCGCGCACCGCCGCGACGTTCGCGATCACTTTTTCGACCTTGTCGAACGTGTCGATGATCTGCAGTTCCTCCGAGCCGTTCATCTTCACCGCCTGGAAGCCGCGCTCGACCACCGCGCGCGCGTTGTTCGCGACGTCGCTCGGCCGGTCGCCGCCGATCCACGAATAGACCTTGATCCGGTCGCGCACCGGGCCGCCGAGCAGCGCGTGGACGGGCGCGCCGTGATGCTTGCCCAAGATGTCCCAGAGCGCCTGGTCGATGCCCGCGATCGCGCTCATCGTGATCGGGCCGCCGCGGTAGAAGCCCGCGCGGTACATCACTTGCCAGTGGTCCTCGATGCGAAGCGGGTCCTGGCCGACGAGGTAGTCGGCTAGCTCGTGCACGGCCGCCTCGACCGTATGCGCGCGGCCTTCGACGATCGGCTCGCCCCAGCCGACGATGCCCGCGTCGGTCTCGATCTTCAGAAACAGCCATCGAGGCGGAACGACGAAGGTTTCGAGGCGGGTGATCTTCATTGCGGGTGTCTCCTGTTGTCTGCATGAACCACGCGTGAATCGTACAGCGGCGCCGCGCGAAAGTCGTATCGATCGCGCCTGTGCGCACATAGTGGGCGCGGCGGCCGGATGCGCGCCGTGCGTCGACGCGGCACGCCGCCGGATCGCGCGGCGCGTCGGGCGCGGATCGCGGCGCGCGAGCGGGGTCGGGTGCGATTGATCGCCTTCGCCGCTCGTGCGCCGCTCGCGCGGCGCCGGACGGTTGCGGTCCGTACGGCCGAGCGTTACCGTACGGCACCGGCCGGGCGCCCGGGCGCGGCGCGGCCGCGTCGCCGGGCCGGACACGATCGAAGGAGGCGACGATGCTTTACACCGGCAGCTGCCATTGCGGCAGGATCAAGTTCGAGGTGGAAGGGGAGATCGAGAGCGCTTGCGCTTGCAACTGTTCGATGTGCGTGCGCAAGGGCTCGCTGCTGTGGTTCGTGCCGCGTGACGCGTTTCATCTGAAAACGCCCGACGACGACATCGCGACCTATCTGTTCAACGAGCGCACGATCCGGCATCGGTTCTGCCCGACCTGCGGCATCCACCCGTTCGCGGAAGGCACGGACCCGAAGGGCAACGCGATGGCGGCAGTCAACATCCGCTGCATCGACGGCATCGATCTCGACGCGGTGCCGGTCCGGCATTTCGACGGGCGCGCGCTCTGAACATATCGAGCGCGCCGGCCCAAATCGGGATCGTGCAGCGCGTGCGGCATGCGCCGCGCGCGTCACTACGCCGTCCGGCTCAGCGCGGCTGCTGCCGGACGACGCGCTTCAACACCCAGCGGATCGACGAGCCGTCGGCAGGCGGATTCGGCACGCTGTGTTCGGCGATCTCGAGCTGGTATTCGTAGCCGGGGCGGTAGTCGAAGCCTTCGATGCCGCTGTACCAGAGCTGCCACGGCTCGCTCGGGCTTGTGCGCACCTGCAGGCAGTCCATCGGCGCGACGCCGACGCAGCGCGCCGTTTGCGCGGCGACGTAGACGGTCTTCGTCGCGGTTTGCGGCGCGGCCGCCGGCGCGATGGGCGCGTTCGCCGCTGCATTAGTCTCGCAGCCGGCAAGGCCGGCCGCGCCGGCGAACGCGACGGCCGCGAGCGCGCGGCGTGGCATATCGAGCATGACCTTCCTCGTCGATCGAATCGCGATTGGACCCGATCGCGCCGGACGGGTTCACGGTGCGTGGGCGCGCCGTTTTGCGCGCGGCGCGCGCGACTCGCGTTTTCTCGACGCGGCGTTGCGGCGCGCGATGGCCGCGGGGCCGTCGCCGTAGTTGCAGTTGTCGTTGTCGTTGTCGTTGTGATTTCGACCGCGATTTTAGTTGCGATTTGGGTTGCGATCGCGATTGCGCAGCCGCGTTGCGGCACCCCGAAACCACGAAACCACGAAACCACGCGGCAACGCCACCGACTCCAACGCCGATGCGTCGCGGACTTGACGCCGACGCGATGCCGGCCGGCCGCGAAGCGAAAACGGACTCGCCCCATCGACCGTGCGAACCGGGCGTCCCCGCCGCATACGCGGATTCCCGCCAGGCGGCCGGCATCCGCGCGGCGCGACGCGGGGCTGACATCGTCGCGTCACGCATCCCGTCATAAGGTGTCGGCGCTGGCGGTGACGGCGCTGACGCGCGCGGCCGGGCGCCGATGCCCGCGGCCGCCGCGCCGTCGCTCGCTTTCATTCCTTTCCCCACGACTCTCCGACGATCGAACGAAATCATGCCGAACAAGCCAGCTTCCGACGCGCCGCCGACCGAGCAGCCTTGCGCCGTCTCTCGCCGCGGCTTCCTCAAGTTCGCCGGCGTATCCGGGCTCGCGACCGCCGCGAGCGGCCACGCGGGCCGCCGCCGCCGCGCCCGACGGCACGCCCGAGCAGATTCATCTGACCTGGGGCGACGCCGACGCGCACGAAGTCGTCGTATCGTGGGCGTCGCTCGCGGCCGCGACCAACCCGCGCGTGCGCTTCGCGGGCCCGAACGAAGCGTGGCGGACCGCGCACGGCGTGCAGCGCACGTACACCGACGGCCTAAACGGCGAAGTGGTGTTCACGTATCACGCGCGGCTGCACGGCCTCAAGCCGGGCTCGGCGTATCGCTACGAGGTCACGGCCGACAACGACGGCAACGCGGCGAAGCCGTTCGCCGCCCGCTTCGAGACCGCGCCGCGCGGCCGCTCGCCGTTTCGCTGGACGAGCTACGGCGACCTCGCGACGCCGAACACCGGCTGGGTGCTGTCGTCGCCGCAGAGCCGCTTCGCGGTGCAGGCGATCGAGCGCTTTCAGCCGCTCTTTCATCTGCTGAACGGCGATCTCTGCTACGCGAACCTGAACCCCGCGCATCAGCCGGCCGTGTGGCGCGACTTCGGCAACAACAATCAGACGTCCGCCGCGAACCGTCCGTGGATGCCGTGCCCCGGCAATCACGAGATCGAGTTTCACAACGGCCCGCAAGGCCTCGACTCGTATCTCGCGCGCTACACGTTGCCCGAGAACGGCACGCGTTTTCCGGGCCGCTGGTACAGCTTCCGCGTCGGCGCGGTGCTGTTCGTGTCGCTCGACGCGGACGACGTCGTCTATCAGGACGCGGCCGCGTTCGTCGCGGGCCCGAACCCGCTCGTGCCGGCGGCGAGCACCGGCAACGAGCCGATCGCCCCCGGCACGTCGTTCTATGTGCGCGGCTACAGCCGCGGCGAGCAGACGCGCTGGCTCGAAGAGACGCTGCGCCGCGCGTCGCGCGATCGCGACATCGACTGGATCGTCGTGCAGATGCATCAGGACGCGCTCAGCTCGTCGAAGACGGGCAACGGCTCGGACAAGGGCATCCGCGAGGCGTGGCTGCCGCTCTTCGACCGTTACGGCGTCGACCTCGTGCTGTGCGGCCACGATCACGACTACGAGCGCAGCTTTCCGGTGCGCGGCTGCAACCACCGCGCGGGCGTCGACGCGGCGACGGGCGAGGTCGTCGACACGCTGCAGCCGCGCCCCGTCGTCACGTCCGATCCGGCCGACGGCAAGTTCGACACGTCGCACGGCACGATCCACATGATTCTCGGCGGCGGCGGCACGAGCGCGCCGCTCGACGTGTACGGCGAGAATCCGGCGACGGGCTTGCCTCAGGCGCGCGTGTTCACGAAGCCGAACCGGCCGGTGCCGGGCGCGGCGCCGAACACGTTCGTGCGGCACGGCGCGGATGCGGTGGAGGATGCGATCTGGTCCGCGCGGCGCGACACGGGCACGGGCTACGGGATCGCCGTGTTCGACTACGATCCGGGCGAGCACGGCGGCAACACGACGATCACCGTGAACTACCATCACGCGCCGGGCGCCGATCAGCAGCCGACGGCCGAGTACGAGCTGTTCGAGACGATCGTGCTCAGCAAGGCTCGCCGCGCGTAAGCGGCGCGGCGGCGCGCACTGTCCGGTGCGCGCCGTCCGCGCCGTCGGGCGCGTTGGAGTTGGCGTTCGCTGCCGAGCCGGACTTGCGCCGGATCGGCAGCGTGATCGTAAACGTCGTGCCGCGGCCGACGCGGCTCTCGACGTCGATGCGCCCGCCGTGATGCTCCACGATGCCGTGCGAGATCGACAGCCCGAGCCCCGTGCCCTGGCCGACGGGCTTCGTCGTGAAGAACGGATCGAAGATCCTGCCGATCACGTCCTCGGAGATGCCCGCGCCCGTGTCGGCGATCGAGATCGACACGGCGTCGGCGTCGTGCGACGTGCGAATCGTGATCGTGCCGTGTGCGTCGATCGACTGCGCGGCGTTGACGAGCAGATTCATGAACACCTGGTTCAACTGCGCGGCGTTGCATTCGACGAGCGGCAGGCTGCCGTATTCGCGCACGACGTCCGCCTTGTACT
This sequence comes from Burkholderia sp. MSMB1498, assembly GCF_001526245.1. Classification (NCBI taxonomy): domain Bacteria; kingdom Pseudomonadati; phylum Pseudomonadota; class Betaproteobacteria; order Burkholderiales; family Burkholderiaceae; genus Burkholderia; species Burkholderia sp. MSMB1498. Next base: position 69,294 of record NZ_LOYJ01000006.1, on the reverse strand, counting down.
TGAGCTCGTTGTGGACGACGTTCAGCGTGCTCTCGAGCCCCGCGTGCAGATCGGCGAGCGCCCATTCGTCGCCGCTCGGCCGCGAGAAATCGCGCAGGTCGCCGACGATGCGGCGCACGCGCATCGCGCCGTCGATCGATTCGTCGATGAGCGAGACGATGTCGCTGCGCACGTAGTCGAGATCGACTTCGCGCGACACCGCGTCGAGCGGCGCGCGCGCGTCGGCGCAAAGCGTGCGCGTGAGTTTTTCCTGCGCGGCGATCACATCGAGGAGACCCTGCACCCAGCCCTTCAGCGTGTTGAGATTCGCGTTGACGAAGCCGATCGGGTTGTTGATCTCGTGCGCGACGCCCGCTGCGAGCTGGCCAATCGACGCGAGCTTTTCCGATTGCAGCAGCTGCACGTGCGTTTCCTCGATCTGACGAATCAGCCGGCGCTGCTCGTCCTTTTCGTGCTCGAGGCGCGCCTGCGCGGCCTTGCGTTCGTCGATTTCCTGCTCCATTTTCTTGCGCGTGCGCTGCAGCACGTGCGTCGTGCGCTCGTACTGCCGCAGCGCGCCTTCGAGCTCGCTCGTGCGTTTCGTGACGAGCTCCTCGAGCGCGTCGGTCATGCCGCGCAGGAACGCGGTGCGCGCATCGAAACGCGAGACGACGAGCGTCGCGCTCAGGATCGTCGCCGTGAAGAGCGCGATCGTCGCGCCGAGCCACGCGCCACTGATTTCGCCGGCGGCGCCGCACACCGCGTTCGCCGGAAAATGCGCGGCCGCCATGCCCGTGTAATGCATGCCTGTGATCGCGATGCCCATGATGCCCGCCGCGCCGATCCGCTTCGCGAACACGTGCGGCTCGTTCTCGTCGCTCAGGCGATGCGCGATCCAGAGCGCGATCGTCGACGCGCCGATCGCGATCGCGATCGATGCGACGAAGAGCGTGCGGTCGTAGCCGATCGCGGGGTGCATTTGCAGCGCGCTCATGCCGGTGTAGTGCATGGCCGCGATGCCGAGCCCCATCAGCACGCCGCCCACCGCGAGCCGCTCGCGCGTGAGCGCGGCGCGCGTCAGCGCGTTCAGCGCGAAGTACGAGACGATCATCGCGATCGCGAGCGAGGCGAACGTGTGCCCGAAGTCGTAGCCGAGCGGAATCGGCAGCGAGAACGCGAGCATGCCGACGAAGTGCATCGCCCAGATGCCCGTGCCCATCGCGGCCGCGCCGCCCGCGAGCCACGCGTGCCGCATCCGCGGCTTGTCGAGGAGCGAGATGAGCGCGCTCAGATCGAGCGCGGTATACGACGCGAGCGTCGCGACCGCGAGCGACAGTACGACGAGCGGGATGTCGAAGGTTCCGTGCATGAGGAGCGGCTCGTCTCGGTATGCGCGACGGCGACGGCGGCGCGCGCGTCAGCCTTCGCGCATCGAGGCCGCCGCGGCATCGGCGTTCGGCGGCGGCGTCTGGATCAGGATCGTGAACGGCGTGGCTTCCTGCGCTTCGTAGCGCCGCACGAGCGCGACCTGATGCGCGGACACGACACTGCCTTTCGTCATCAGCAGCACGCCGCGGCTCGTGCGCAAATCGTCGGCGAGCCGCATGCCTTCCAGCAGCTGGCCGCCCGTGATCTGCGCGTACGGCGTGTTGCAGCCGAACGTCGCCAAGTCCTTCGCGAGCGCGACGAAACGATCGACGATCTGCGGGTCGTAGCGCATGCCGGCCTGCGACTGGATGAGCGCGATCGCCTGATCGGGCAGCAGGCGATGATTGACGATGCCGCCGCGCTGGAGCCCTTCGTAGTCGCGCGCGACCGCGAGAATGCGCGAGCCGAGCGGGATGTCTTCGCCCGCGAGCCCGTCGGGCGTGCCTCGGCCGTTGAAGCGCTCGTACTGGTGGCGAATGACGTGCGCGACGTGATTGAGCTGCGTGACGGGCGTGAGCACCATCTGCGCGCGCAGCGCATGCTGATGAAACTGGCGGCTTTCCTCCGCGCTCATTCGGTCGATTGATTTGCGCAGCAGCTCGTCCGGCAGCGACAGCTTGCCGATTCCGTGCAGCAGCCCGGCGAAATGCAGGTCCCGCGCCTGCAGCTCGCTCATGTCGAACGCGAGCGCGAGCCGCTTCGCGAGTTCGCCGATGCGCCGCGATTCGCCGCCCATCACGCCGCAGCGCAGCTCGATCATGTTCGCGCCGACCTGGATCATCGTCATGAAATTGCGCTTCAGGTCGCGTTGCGCGTCCTCGAGGAACATCACGGTTTGCCGGATTTCCTCGGTGCGCGCGTGCACTTGCGCTTCGAGCTCCGTGCTGAACGCGACGAGCGCCTCGTTCTGCTTCTGCGTGATCGCGAAGAGGCGGGCGGTCTCCTGGCGCAGCCGACGCTGCTCGAGCGCCTGCTTGACCGTGAGCAGCAGATCGTGATCGTCCCACGGCTTGTTCAGGTAGCGATACACGCCGCCTTCGTTGATTGCGCTCACGACCGCGTCGATCTCGGAGTAGCCCGTCAGCAGGACGCGCATCGTGTCCGGGCGCAGCGTCTGCGCGTGAGCGAGGAATTCGGCGCCCGTCATGCCGGGCATTCGCATGTCGGAGACGATGAGGTCGACGTCGCCGGCGGCGAGCACGTCGAGCCCCGCCGCGCCGCTGTCGGCCGTCACGACCTGATAGCGCGCCGTGCGCAGCAGACGCTTGAGAGCGGAGAGGATGCTCGGTTCGTCGTCGACGATCAGGATCACGGGGGACGCGTTGCCGACCATGTTTGCGGGAGCGGCGTTCGTCGATCGGGCGTGATCGGCCGCGCGCGGGTGCGATGCATCCGCCGCGATGGGCATTGTCGGTTCCTCGGGTCCGTTCACGAAGCCTCCGTTTCATTTTTTGTCATCGGCTGGCTGAGATATCGGCGTGCGGCCGTGCGTCCTTGAGCCAAAAAAACGGGGCGTCAGCGTATCTACCTAGACGGCGCGTTCGATACCGCCCGCGACGTGCGCGTTTGGTGTGTGCGCATCGAAAGAATCGTCGCGACCGTTTCGGTTGCGGGTTGCGGCGCTCGCGCGACACCGATGCGCATGCGGGATGCGCGACCCGCATGCGCCACGGATCGTGAGGCGAACGAAGCGATGCATCGGCGCGCGTCGATCGACGGCTTGATTCGATTGGGCTTACGGCATCGCGTAAAAGATGCGGGTGTCGCCGCCGCGAGTTTCCATCGGCGGAAAATTTTGACCGATGCGATGCGGTGCGGTGCGGTGCGGTGCGGTGCGGTGCGCGTCGCGCCGATGACGAATGCGAAGCGTACGTACGCGACGCCCGCGCGCGCCGCGCGTGCTCGCGCGGCCAATTGTCTTACCTCCCGTTACACAAGCGACACCATCGTTTCACCTCGGTCGCGACGCGCCTCCTAGAATGCATTGGACGGGTTGCGACGCATCCGAGTCCATGGCCGGTGCGCTCGCGGCGACGGCGTCGAACGCGTTGCCGCTCCCGGCCCGCAGCACCGCAGCCCCGTTCATCGATCCGTTGATGAATTTCACCCTAAGGAGAACGTATGACTCGCCGCTCTACTTTTTCGCTTGCCGGTGCGTGCGCCGCAGGTCTGTTCGTCTTCGCGACCGCCGCGTCCGCACAAACCGCTCCCACGCCTACGCCTACGCAACCGCGCCCCGAGGCGGCCGCTGAAACCGGTACGCGGCTGCACGAGGCCGATCAGGCTTTCGTCACCGACGCGACGAAGGCGGTGTCGACGCAGCGAGACGCCGCGCGCATCGCGAATTCGCGCTCGAGTGATCGCGCCGTGAAGGCGTTCGCGGAACGGGTCGCGAGCGACAACGAGAAGCTGTCGCAGACGCTGCGCGCCGCGAGCCCGCGCGGCGTCGACGTGCCGCACAACGATCCCGATCCCGCCGTGCTCGACGGCATCAAGAATCTGCGCGGCGACGCGTTCGACAAGGCGTACATCGAGCAGGTCGCGCTCGAAGGCAACCGCAAGACGCTGTCGGTGTTCCAGGCCGAGCTCGCATCGGGCCGCAACGAGCAGCTGAAGAACGCTGCGCGCAAGGGCCTGCCGGTGATTCAGGCGCACTATCAGCAGGCTCGGGAACTCGCGAGCCGCAAGCACCTGCCGGGCGACGCGTCGCAGTGACGGCAGTCGTTCGCGGGCCGTCGCCGCGCGCGCGGTAACGCATGCGCGGGTGACGAGACCGTTCGACGCGCGTTGTGAAGGAGGCGCATCGAACGGCAAACGAACAGGCGGCGCGCGGGTGCCGCCTGTTTTCGTATCGACGCCGCGACGGCCGGCACGCGCTGCTCAGAACGTTTGCCAATCGGCATTCGGGCTCGCCGCCGCGAGGGCGGGAACGGGCGCGGCGCTCGCGGGCGCGTGCGGCGGGGCGGACGCGATGCGCGTCGCGGAGCGCTTGCGCGCGGCGGGCATGCGCTGGAGCGGCGTCGCGGCCGCGGTGCCGGCTTGCGGCGCGCGCGTGTCGTAGCGCCGCGCAGGCGCGGGCGCGTTCGACCGGAACACGGCCACTGCATCGACGAGCCGCTGCGTGCGGTGCTTCAGGTCGTCGGCGGTCGCCGCCGATTCCTGCACCAGCGCGGCGTTCTGTTGCGTCATCTGATCGAGCTGCGCGACGGCGACGTTGACCTGGCCGATCCCGTCCGACTGCTCGCGCGTGGCCGAGCTGATCTCGCCGATGAGGCCGGCGACCCGCGCGACCTGCGATCGGATATCGTTCATCGCTTCGCCCGCCTGATTGACGAGCGCGCCGCCCGCCGCGGTTTTCTCGACGCTGTCGTGGATCAGCGCCGCGATCTCCTTCGCCGCGTTCGCGCTGCGCTGCGCGAGCGTTCTCACTTCGGCCGCGACGACCGCGAAGCCGCGGCCCTGCTCGCCCGCCCGCGCCGCCTCGACGGCCGCGTTCAATGCGAGGATGTTGGTCTGGAACGCGATGCCGTCGATCACGCCGATGATCTCGCTGATCTTGCGGCTCGACGCGCTGATCTCGCCCATCGTGTCGACCGCCTTGCCGACCACCGCGTCGCCTTTCGCGGCGGCATCGCGCGTCGAGCCGGCAAGCTCGCTCGCCTGCATGGCGGTGTCCGCGTTGTTGCGCACCGTCGCGGTCATCTGCTCCATCGACGCGGCGGTTTCCTCGAGGCTCGCGGCCGCCTGCTCGCTGCGCGCGCTCAGATCGTCGTTGCCCGCGGTGATCTTGCCGCTCGCGTCTTGCAGGCCGGACAACTGCTCGCTCACGTCGTCGACGAGCGAGCGCAGGTTGAGGCCCGCCTGATTGACCGCCCGCATGATCATGCCGATCTCGTCGATACGGTTCAGGTGAACATTGTCGCCGGCCTGGCCCGCGGCGACCGCGAGCGATTGCTTCAGCACGCGCTGCAGCGGCGCGGTGATCTGCGCGGCGAGCCAGAATTCCGCGAGCAGCAGCAGCATTGTCTCGGCGGCGGCGAAGCCGTCGAGCATCGCGCCGCGCAGCCCGAAGAGGAACGCCATCCACGCGGAGCCGGCGAGGAGCGTGAGCAGCGCGGTTCGGATGCGCCAGCGCGCGCTGAGCGTCTGCAGCAGCGACGTCCATCCGAGCAGCCCGGTGCGCACGATCAGACCCTGATGAAACTTCCTGCCGCGCGCGCCGTGCTCGCGAAAGTCGCGATAGAGCGCTTCGGCCCCGGCGATCTCGTCGCGCGACGGTTTCGTGCGCACCGACATGTAGCCGACGAGTTGCCCGTTGCGGATCACGGGCGTCGCGTTCGCGCGCACCCAGTAGTGGTCGCCGTTCTTGCGGCGGTTCTTGACGAGCGCGGTCCACGAGCAGCCGGCCTTCAACGTCGCCCACATGTCGGCGAACGCCTCGGCCGGCATGTCGGGATGCCGAACGAGATTGTGCGGCTCGCCGATGATCTCGTCGCGCTCGAATCCGCTCACCTGAATGAACGCCGCGTTCGCATACGTGACGTAGCTCTGGGGATCGGTCGTCGACATCAGCGTGGCGTCGTCGGGGAACTCGAATTCCCGCTGGGTGACAGGAAGATTGGCGCGCATGGAAGGCTCTCTGCAAGGTCCGCAACGTCGAATGTCGCGATTGCGGCGGAGTGCGCAGTCCGGCGACATGATCGGGTTTACGGACGATTTCGCGAGAGCTGAGTGGGGGAAATCCATGACGCGCGCTTGACGCCGGTCAACGTGCGCGCAATCGTGCAATCGTCTACCGGTTCGCCGCGGCGACGGGAAAACGATCGGAATCCAGATTTTCGGGCGAGCGAGGCGGCGCGGCCGACGCTCGACGGGTGCGCCCCGTCAGCCGCGCGACAGCAGCAGCACGAGCGGCATCGTGAACGCCGCGAGCGCGGTCTGCACCGTGATGATGCCGGCCGCGAGCCGGTGATCGCCGCCGAGCAGCTTCGCCATGATGTACGCCGAAGGCGTGCACGGCAGCGAGTTGAACAGCACGATGATCGTGAGCGCCGGCCCCTTGATGCCGAGGCTCACGCCGATCCAGAGCGTGACGAGCGGCACGAGCAGCAGCTTGATGAACGACGATTGCAGCACGGGGCCGCTCGCCGCTTTCGCGGCTTTCATGTCGAGCCCCGCGCCGACCGCGAGCAGGCCGAGCGGCAGCGAGGCCGAGCCGAGGATCGACAACAGGCTCGCGAGCGTGCCGGGCAGCGCGAGGCCGCTCAGGTTGAAAAGCGCGCCGAGCAGCACCGCGACGATCACGGGATTCTTGACGAGCGCATTGCCGACCTGCTTGAAGGAGGGCGTGCCGCCGCTGCCGTAGTGCATCAGGATCACGATCGACGCGACGTTCAACAGCGGGATCGCGATCGCGATGCTGATCGACGTCAGCGTGAGGCCGACGCTGCCGTACATCGCGGCGGCGGCCGCGACGCCGACGTACGTGTTCGGCCGCAACGCACCCTGGATCACCGACGAAAACACCGCGCCCGGCTGCCGGCTCCACGCGCGCCACGCGTACAGCACGAGCGCGCCGCAGCCGACCGCGCCGAGGATCGCCGTCGCGATCGGGCGAATCGCGAATTGCGCGAGGTTCGCCTTCGCGACCTGGCTGAACATCAGCGCCGGAAACAGATAGTAGTAGTTGAGCGTCTCGCACGGCAGCCAGAACGCATCGGCGAGCAGCCTCCGCCGGCGTATCACGAAGCCCATCAGGATCAGCGCGAAGATCGGCACGAGCGCCGCCATGACGTTGGCCATCGAATGCTCCGTCATAGCGCGGTCTTCGCGAGCACGGCGGCGCCGTACGCGCCGATGAAGCCCGTCATTGCGTGCTCGTACAGCGATGCGCCCGCGCGCCGGAACATCGCGTTGCCGAGCGCGACGTAGACGAGCGCCGCGATCGGCGCGACGGCCGCGCCCGACCAGCTCAGCGCGGCGGGCCGCAGCAGCGCGAGCGTGCCGAGCTGGATCGTGCCGAACAGCAGGTAGTAGCGGGCGACGATCGCGCGGATCTCGTCCTTGTCGCGCTGCCCGCTCGCCGCATAGACGGCGAGCAGCGCGCCGCCCATGTTGGTTAGCCCATGCACGACGCCCATCAGGACGACGTAGCGTCGGTCATGCCGCGCGATGCGCGCGCGCAGGCGGTCGCGCAGCACCGGCGCGACGCGCACCACGGCGGCGGCCAGCATCGCGCCGCCGATGAACAGATCGACGCGCGCGTTGAGCTTCGTCAGCACGAGCGTCGCGAGCGACACGACGACGACGGCCGCGCAGACCGCCATGTTGCCGCGCTCGCGAGCGGGCAGCGGCAGGCCGCGGCTCGACCACACCTGGATCGCGGACAGCGTCATCGACGCGGGCAGCAGCAGGCCGAGCACCGCCGCGAACTCCACGCCGAACAGCAGCAGCGTCGGCGTGCCGAACACGAGGATGCCCATCCCGAAGATCGATTGAATCAGCGCGAGCGCGGTGACGAGCGCGGCGAGCAGCGTGAGATCGTGCATGTCAGGCCGCCTCGAGCGCGCGGTTCGCCGACCAGCGCAACGCTTTCGCGAGCGCGCCGACGCGCACCGTCTGCAACGCGTTCAGCGACGCGTCGTTTTCGTCGCTCGCGGCGAGCACCGTCAGCACGACGTCGCGTTCGTCGATGCGCCCGTCGCGCCAGAGCGCTTCGAGCGCGGCGGGCACGGCGTCGGCGGCCCCCACGTCGAGCCTCGGCAGATGCACGCCCGTCGTGCCGGGCAGCAGATTCCACGCGCGCACGCGCGCGCGGTCGCTGCCGACCGCGACGATCGGCTGGCGGATCTGCGCCATCGACACGAGCCGCGCCGCATGCCCGGTGCGCGACAGCACGACGATTTTCGTCACCGGCAGCGTGCGCGCGAGCGCTTGCGTCGCCGCGCGCAGGTCGTCGTAGTCCGCGTCGGAGGCGGCGCGCGCCGACGCCGCGAGCGCCGCGCGATGCGCGTCGGCGAGCGCGGCGATGCCGTGCAGCCGCGCCACCGCCTCGACCGGAAACTTGCCGACCGCCGTTTCGCCGGACAGCATCACGGCCGACGCGCCGTCGATCACCGAGTGCGTGATGTCGCCGATCTCGGCCTTCGTCGGCAGCGGGCTGTCGATCATGCTGTGCAGCAGCTCGGTCGCGACGATCACGGGCTTCGCATGACGGCGCGCGCTCGCGACGATCGTCCGTTGATGGAGCGATACGTAGTCGAGACCTGTCTCGACCGACAGGTCGCCGCGATCGATCATCAGCGCGTCGGCGGCGGCGGCGATCTCGTCGAGATGGTCGAGGCCGCCGCGGTTTTCGACCTTCGCGACGATCTGCGGCGTCGCGCCGTCGACGAGCGCGCGGATCGCGCCGACGTGCGCGGCCGATTCGACGAAGCTGATGCCGACGAAATCGACGCCCGTCTCCTTCGCGAACGCGATCATCTCGCGATCGCGCGGCGTGACGAGATCGTGGCCGAGATCGATCTCCGGCACGTTGATCCCCTTGCGGCTCTTCAGCGTGCCGGCGGTTTCGGCGATCACGAGCACGTCGCGGCCGCGCACCGCGTCGACGACGAACGACAGCGTGCCGTCGTCCGCGTAGACGCGCACGCCGGCGCGCAGTTTCTCGTGAAAGCGCGCGTAGTTGACGGGCACTTTCTGCGAGCCGTCGTGCGACGGATCGGTCGTCAGCGTGACGACGTCGCCCGCGGCGAACGACGGCTCGACCCGCAACTGCGTCGTGCGGATCTTGCGGCCGGGGATGTCGAGCAGGATCGGCAGATCGGGCAGCGTGTCGCGCAACAGCGCGATCGTCGCGCGATGCCAGTCGAGATCGCCGTGCGAGCCGTTCAGCCGCGCGACGCTCATGCCGGCGCGATGCAGCGCCCGCAGCGCGTCCGGCGCGGCCGAGGCCGGCCCGATGGTGGCGATGACGGTGGTGGTTGTCATATTTCCTCGCGTTGTTCTTGTATGACGGAAATATGACAGACCGCTATCGGCACCGAAAATAATAAAAATTCCGCTTTTTATTTTGTTTGGTCATAAGCGGGCCGCGGCGCGGTGCGGCGGGCTGCGGGCCGCTTGCCGCGTCAGCGCAGCAGCCGGTCGAGGAGCGGCGACGAGAACACGCGGCGCGGATCGTAGCGGTCGAGCGTGCGTAGCGCCGCGTCCCAGTTGTCGTCGGAAGGCAGCCCCTGCCGGAATAGATCCGGAATCGTCGCGCCGATCATCGTGTCGTCGCTCCAGGCGGCGGAGCTCGTGTAGCCCCAGCCCTTGGACCACTCCGGCCGCACGGTCGCGTAGCCGCCGCTGTAGTTCGACAGCATCCACTGCTCGATGTCGCGATAGAAGCGGTTCGCGTCGGGCGTGCCCGGCAACGTCAGGATGTCGAACCAGATTGCGACGTCCCAGTCGGGATGGTCGGGCCGTGGCCGGAGCGCGGACAGCGACGGCGCCGTCGCGCCCGGAGCGACTTCGTCCGGCGAATCGACGCCCGTCACGCGAATCTCGACGGGGCCGTTCATCGGATAGCTGCCGGCCGCGCGATAGTCGGCGATCCGCTGCCGATACGCGCCGACGAACTCGTTGATCGCGCGCTGCACGTTCGCGCGGCTCGTCAGCACCGCATAGCCGTTCGCGGTCACGCGCAGCGTCGTCGGCCGCACGTAGTTCAGCACCGTGCGCGACCACCCCCAGAGATTCGTCGCCGGCGCGAACGGGTTAGTCAGGCCGAGACACGTGATCGCGTATAGCGTCTTGCCGAACAGCGGCGTCAGCTGGAATTCGCCGTTCAACACGATGCGGCTCACCAGATCGGACAATTCCCTCGGTAGCGAATCGGAGAACGGATAGTTGTACGGCTGATCGACGGCGCGCGCGCCGGCCGGCCGGTTCGGCCGGACGCTCCAGACTTTCAGCCACGGAGCGCCGGTGAACGGATACCAGATCGCTTCGATGCGGCCCGAGCGCCGCAGGAACGATTCGACGGTTCGGCCTCGCGCGCCCGCGCGGGCGAACAGCTCGGATGCGGGGATATCGACGAAGCTCTCGCATTGCAGCCGCTGATTCGCGCCCGCCTGCAGCGTCGCTTCGACGATGAACGCGCGGCCGACGTGCGCGAGGAACGGGCCGATGTCCGGATCGGTCCGCTCGAACGTGCGCAGTGCGTAACGGCCCGACGACGCGTCGTGAACCACCGCGGTCAGCGACAGCACCGCGTTGCTGAGCGAGCCGTACGTGTGCCCCGGCAGCCGCGTTTCGCCCGCGGCCGGCAGCGCGGTGCCGTGCGCGCCGATCGCGAGCGCGCCGCCGAGCGTGATGTCGCCGGGCGCGGGAAACGCCGTCATGCCGAGCCCGTACTGCTCGAGCGTCGCGAGCAGCGCGTCCATCGACACGCCCGCCTGCGCGGTGACGCGCGCGGGCGTCGTCGACGCGTCGACCGACACCGCCGTCAGATGCTTGGTCGTGTCGACGAGCAACACGCGGGCGTTCGCATCGTTCGCCGCGACCGCGAGCGGCGACCAGTTGTGCATGTGGCCGAGCGCTCGCGCGCGATAGCCGTGCTGCGCCGCCCAGTTGACGATCGCGACGACGTCGGCGGGCGTCGCGGGCGCCGCCGTCCACAGGTTCGCGACGGCGATTTCGCCGCTCCAGTTGCGAAACGCCTGCTTGTAGAGCGCGATGTCGGCGGGGAAATTCGGCGGCGTCGAGCCGGCGGGCTGCGCGTGCGCGGGAATCGGCCGGATCGGCGTCCATCCGGCGACGACGCCCGCGCCGGCGAGACGCGCGAGATCGCTGAGAAACGCGCGGCGACGAAGACGCGGCGTCGGGTCTCCATGGATCTTTTTCATGGTCTTCTCGAAATATTATTTATTGCGTAATAAAGGAGCGAAACGTTGGAGTGAGCCGTAATGCGTTTCCCTCTTCGACCACGTGCTTTTTGTTCGATACGCGTTATTGTTTTTGAAAAGATCGTTGTTGCTCGCTCGGAAGCCATTGGATGATAGGCGCCGAGGCAGGTGCGTCAAGCGGATCGACACGGCGATAGCGCGGACGGCAAAAAGGCGGATGGCGAGATGGCGGGGCGGTGCGACGCGCCGTCGCGACCACACGAGCGAGCGGATCGCCGTGCGTTTTCAATCGCTCGCAGGCGCGGACGCGAAGCGCCCGACGAGCACGCCGGCGGCGATGCCGATCGATGCCTGCACGCGGTGCGCCGAAAGCGGTTTCCACGGCGCGCCGCGGAACTTCGGAATCCGCACGGTTGTCTGCCCGCGACGCTGGCGTTCGCCGTGCCGCGCTTCGAATGGCTCGAACGTTTCGAATGGTTCGAGTACGTCAAGCGCCTCGAATGCTTCGCTCACGTCACGCGCGATGCGGCGAGCTTCTGACCGTCGCCGAGCACGGTGAGCGCCGCGTCGATCCGGCGCAGGTCGTCGTCGAGCGCCGCGCCGCCGATCTTCTTCTTGACGACCGTATAGCCGCGGTCGAGGTCGCTGCGCATCTCGTCCTTCAGCTTGCCGAGATCCCGGCCGGGGTAGTAGTAGCCGCCCGCCGCACAGACGAACACCTTGCGGTTCGGCGTGCCGTTGCCGTGGCGTTCGGCGAGCAGGCGAAAGAGCGGCTTGTCCTCGATCTTCGCGACCGCGTCCCACTCGGCCACGGCGAGCGTGCCGATCGCGACGGCGCGCTCGCCGTGGCCGCCCGGCTTCTCGTTCGCGAAGAGCGCCGCCTAGATCCGGTGCGGATCAAGATTGTCGCGCGCGTCGTCGACGAGGCTCGCGGGGGCGGCGTCGAGCAGGCGGGCAATGAAGCGCTCGCGCAGCAGCATGCGCTGGCCGTAGCGGCTGTTCGAGTTGAAGCCGTGGCCGGCGACGGGCTCGCCGTCGCGGACGACGTCGGTGATCACGGCGACGACGCTCGGCGTCATCTTGCTGAAGTCGATATACGCGTTGCGGCTCGGAGAACCGATCGATACGGCTTGCTCGCGGATGTCTACGATTCTCATCGCGTCTCCCGGGCGCATCGGCGGCCGATGCATCGTTGGCGAAGGCGTCGGGGCGCACTCGGGCCCGACGCACTAGGTTGGTCGCGCGAGCCGGGATTGGAATGAACCGCGAGTCACTTGGTTATTGACTTTTAGTGCAAGCCCATCAGAGCGACGGCCTGACGTTCTTCGTGCTCGTCGCGCGCCTGGGCCCGCCGGCGCCGGCGGGCGACACGCCTGCCGCCGCATGAGGCGGCTGCCGCGCGTGAGATAATCGCCGCTCCATCGCCAACGATGATGCGGCCCCGCCGCGCCCGATACGTTGAATCTCCAGCCCGTTTCCATCGACCAGATCGACGATTTCGACGAGATCGTCGACGTCCGCACGCCGCTCGAGTATGCGGAGGACCATATTCCGGGCGCGCTGAACGCACCCGTCCTCAGCAACGAAGAGCGGGTGATCGTCGGCACGATGTACAAGCAGGTGTCGCCGTTCGAGGCGACGCGCGTCGGCGCGGCGATGGTCGCGCGCAACATCGCCGCGCATCTCGACACGACGTTCGCCGACCGCCCGCGCAACTGGCGGCCGCTCGTCTATTGCTGGCGCGGCGGCAAGCGCTCCGGATCGATGGCCGTCATGCTCAACATGATCGGCTGGCGCGCGCGGCAGCTCGACGGCGGCTACAAGGCGTACCGCCGCTCGGTCGTCGACGCGCTCGGCCGATTGCCCGCCGAGTTTCGTTACGTCGTCCTGACGGGGCACACCGGAAGCGGCAAAACCCGGCTGCTGCACGCGCTCGCGCAGGCGGGCGCGCAAACGCTCGATCTCGAAGCGCTCGCCGCGCACCGCGGCTCGCTGCTGGGCGCGCTGCCGAGCGGCGAGCAGCCGTCGCAAAAGGCGTTCGACACGGCGCTCGTCCGCGCGTTGCGCGGCTTCGCTCGCGAGCGGCCGGTGTTCATCGAGGCGGAGAGCCGGCGCATCGGCTCGATCACGTTGCCGCTCGCGCTGCTCGCCAGCATGCACGAGGCGGATTGCGTGAACGTCGAGACCCAGCGCGAAGAGCGCGTCGAGTTGCTGCTGCAGGATTACGGGCATCTGATCGACCGGAGCGCGTTCTTCAAGGTGCAGCTCGAGAAGCTCGTGCCGCTGCACGGTCACGCGCGCATCCGCAAGTGGCACGAGATGCTCGACGAGGGGCGTCTTGGCGAGCTGTCCGAAGAGCTCGTCGACGTTCACTACGATCCCGCGTATGCGCGCAGCAGCCGCGAACATTTCGTTCGCCTGCCGCGGGCCGAGCATTTCCCGTTCAGGCCGACTGCGGCCGACGTCGTGGAGCAGGCGAGGGCGTTGCTCGCGCATCTCGACGCGATGAGCGCGAGCGTCTGACGCAGGCGGGATTGAGCGGAACGTGGCGCGGATCGCGCGCGAGTGCCGTTTGCAGGACGCTGCGCTGCGCGCGCCGAACGAGCGGGCTGCAGCCGCCGCGCATCGCATGGCGTGAATTCGCGAGCATCCGTTTGGACGGATGACGGCGCACATGCCGGCGCATATGCGCCGATCGAGCGATCAGCGATCCTGAACGACGAGATTCAAACGGCGATTCGAGCGCGCGTTCGAACGACGCATCGGCACGCATGCGCCCGATCGCCCGGCGCTTGCACGGCCGATTCTTTTCGAGCGCGGCCGGTGCCGCTCAATGCCCGATCGCATCGCCGCCGTCCGGTGGCGCGGGCTGCTCTCGCACGCCGCTCGCGATCGGCGCGCCTGACGCCGCATGCGTGTCCCGATGCTTGACGGCGTGCTCGACCGCATGCTGCGCGGCGGGCACGACGACGGTCGGAAAGATCGCCGCGAGGGCGACCCACAGCACCACACCTGCAACCATGATCGATCTCCGAAAGAGTCGCGCGGCGGCGACGTGCGCGTCGATGCAATCGATACGAATCGAGCCGCATGCGAGCGCATCCGCCGAGCGCATGGCGATGCGGAAGGCTGGTGCACCGCTGCGGTGCGTGCGGCAAGAATCGCGTCGCGCATGCGTTGCACGGCACGGCGAACGCATCGATGGATCGGCGCGCACTCGCGCGCAACCGCCGCGCTCGCCTCGGCATCGGGCGATCCGCGCGCGACGCACAGGCGCTGCGACTCGTTCGGCGCCACGCGCATGACGAGGTACTGCGATCACTGTACGAGCAACGCCGCCTCGGCTTTTGATCGAACTCAATCGGAGCGGACCTGACATCGCGCGGCGCGATGACGGGTGGATGTCGTGCGCTTAGTGCGTTTCGTGCGCGCCGCTCGCGGCGGCGGGCCGCAGGGCGCGGGGCGAGGGCGGTGTGCGTCGGCGTGGAGATGGCGTCGCCTGGTCGAGGCGGCTGCGGCGTTTCGCCATCGCGTTGAGCGGCCGTGATGTCAGACGATTCGTCGCGATCGCGAGGCGCGACATCGCGGCGGCGTCGCGCGCGATTCGCGGATAGTCGCCGGCAAGCGGTCGCGCGCGCGACGGATGCGCTGGGTCCGGTGGCGCCGCACGTCGTCGATCCTTGGCCGACGAGCCTTCGCCCGATGCTCGCATTGCATGCGCGGCCCGATGCGGTGATCGCGCCCGTCACGCGGTACGGCAGGACGCCGGGCGGCGCGACCGCGCGCCGCCAAGCGGGCGGGCGCACGCGCAAGCTCGCCGCCGCCTGTTTCGGATCGTCGGGAAACGCGGTCGGGCCGGCGAATCGCGTTGGACAGGATGCACCGCCGCGTGCCGAGAATTATCGGCGGGCCGAGCCGAAAAGCGGGCGCGAGCCCGACGCGCACGATCGCGAATGCCGCGAGCGCGAACAGCCGGTTCGCGGGGAATGCGGCGGGAAATCACGCGTTCGGTTACGCAAGCGCGGTCGCGCGCGGCCGCGGCCGGACCGGCGCGCCCGCCGCTGCCCGGACGACCGTCGCGACGCCGATCGGCGCGAGCATGAGCACGAGCACGCGCGAGCCTCGGTGCGCCGTTACGCGCGCCGTCGCCGACGTCGGATCACGACGCGCGCGCCCGACTTGCATCAGCGGCATCGAAGCGCCGTTCTCCGGAACGTCGCGCGCTTGCGAAATGACGCGAACGCATGCGTGTAGATCGGGTTATTCGCACTGCAACTTCTGCGCAGAGCGCGTAAATTGAAAGAGGCGCGTCGCGCTCGAGCGACGGCGTGACCGTGGCGGCGAGCGTTGACTCAACGCAACGTTTCGGCGAAACCGCGGTCGAGAATGATCGGATCAGCCGCTCTGTGCGGCGTCGCGCGACGGCCTGTCGCGAACGGCGCGCACGCCCGGGCTGCGGTCGTCCGGAGACGATTCATGCATCCTGCGAAGACGCCCTTTCTCGCCGTGCGCGATCTCGCTCGCCCGCTGCGCGGCGACGCGGGGGATTTCGACGAATTGATCGACATCGCGAACGACGCCGATGTGGTGCTGCTCGGCGAGGCGACGCACGGCACGCACGAGTTCTATCGGATGCGCGCGCAGATCACCGCGCGCCTGATCGACGAATGCGGTTTCGACACCATTGCGATCGAAGGCGACTGGCCCGATGCGTGGCGCGTGAATCGCTACGTGCAGGGCGACGCCGCGATCGGCGGCGTCGACGCGGCGCTCGCGGACTTTACGCGTTTTCCCGCATGGATGTGGCGCAATCGCCCGATGCGCGAATTCGTCGGCTGGATGCGCGATCACAACGCGACGCTGCCGCGCGAATCGCGGGCGGGCGTCTACGGGCTCGATCTGTACAGCCTGTACCGCTCGGCCGATGCGGTGATCCGCTATCTCGACGACGTCGATCCCGATGAGGCCGAATTCGCGCGGCGGCGCTACGCGGCGCTCGATCACGTGCGCGAGCCGGGGGCGTACGGCTACGCGGTCGCCACGGGCGCGCGGCCGGCCGCCACCGTCGACGCGGTCGCGCAACTGCTGCGGCTGCGCGCGAACGAGGCGGCGTATCTCGCGCAGGACGGCATCGACGCGCTCGATGCGCAGTTCTTCGCCGAGCGCAACGCGCAGGTCGTCGTCAACGCCGAAACCTATTACCGCGCGATGTTCGGGCCGCGCGCGAACACGTGGAATCTGCGCGATTCGCACATGCGCGACACGCTTTTCGCGCTGCGCCGCTACCGCGCGCGTCGCGGCGGCACGGGGCGCGCGGTCGTCTGGGCGCACAACTCGCACGTCGGCGACGCGCGCGCGACCGAGATGCACCTGCGCGGCGAATGGACGCTCGGCCAGCTCGTGCGCGAGTCGCTCGGCGAGCGCGCGCTGTCGATCGGCTTCACCGCCTACACGGGCCACGTGTCGGCCGCGTCGCAATGGGACGGCGACGTCGAACAGAAATGGATGCGCCCCGCGCTGTCCGACAGCTACGAACGCCTCTTTTATACGACCGGGCTCGACCGTTTCTTCCTGCCGCTGCGCGAGATCGTCGCGCAGCCGCTCGGCGAAGCGCTGCTCGAGCGCGCGATCGGCGTGATCTATCTGCCGCGGACGGAGCGCGACAGCCACTATTTCATGTCGTCGATCACGGGGCAGTTCGATGCGCTGTTCCATCTCGACGAAACGAGCCCGCTCGAACCGCTCGCGCCGCCCGATGCGTGGCATCCGCGCGAAGAGCCGGTGTCCGCGCCGTGACGGCGGCGCGACGTGGAGATGACGATGCAGATTCAGGAAGTACGGATACCTCTCGGAAAGGTCGAATTGAACGGCATACTCGCGACGCCCGAGCATGCGTCGGGAATCGTCGTGTTCGCGCACGGCAGCGGCAGCAGCCGGCTGAGCCCGCGCAATCAGGAGGTCGCGGCGGTGCTGCAGCGCGCGGGTCTCGCGACGCTCCTGTTCGATCTGCTGACGATCGAGGAGCAGCGGCGCGACGCGGTCACGGCCGAGTACCGGTTCGCGATCGCGTTCCTCGCGCGCCGGCTCGTGAGCGCGCTCGACTGGCTGCGCGAGCGGCGCGACGTCGGCGAGTTGCCCGTCGGCCTGTTCGGCGCGAGCACGGGCGCGGCGGCGGCGCTGATCGCGGCGAACGCGCGCGGACGTGTCGTGCGCGCGGTCGTCTCGCGCGGCGGCCGTCCCGATCTCGCGGGCGACGCGCTGCCGCGCGTGCGCGTGCCGACGCTGCTCATCGTCGGCGAGCGCGACGAGGAGGTGATCCGCCTCAACCGCCTCGCGGCCGGCTGGCTCATCGGCGAGTCGAAGCTCGTCGTTGTGCCGGGCGCGACGCATCTGTTCGAGGAGCCGGGCACGCTCGACGAAGTCGCGCGCGTCGCGGCGGATTGGTTCGTCGCGCATCTGCCCGAAGACCGGGATGCGCACAAGAGGCATCGAAGATGACGAAACCCGTTCGCGACGGCGCGCTGCTGACCGACCTGTACGAATTCACGATGCTGCAGTCGTATTTCGACTGCGGCATGAACGACGCGGCGACGTTCGAGTTCTTCGTGCGCAAGCTGCCCGCGCATCGCAATTTCCTGATGGCGGCGGGCCTCGAACAGGTGCTCGACTATCTCGCCGACCTGAAGCTCGACGCCGGCGAGATCGAGGGGCTGGCGAGCACGGGGCTCTTCAGCGACCGGTTTCTCGCGTCGCTCGAATCGCTGCGCTTCACGGGCTCGGTCCGCGCGATGCGCGAAGGCACGCTGTTCTTCGTCGACGAGCCGATCCTGCAGATCACCGCGCCGATGCGCGAGGCGCAGCTGATCGAAAGCCGCGTGATGAACCTGCTGCACTACGAATCGATCGTCGCGAGCAAGGCGGCGCGCGCGGTGCTCGCGGCGCCGGGCAAGACGCTCGTCGATTTCGGCCTGCGCCGCGCGCACGGCGCGGAGGCGGCGCTGCTGTCGGCGCGCGCGAGCTACGTCGCGGGCTTCACCGGCACCGCGACCTTGCTCGCCGGCTTGCGCTACGGCATTCCGGTGTACGGCACGATGGCGCATTCGTACGTGCAGGCGCACGCCGGCGAGTCGCTCGCGTTCGAGCATTTCGCGCGCTCGTTTCCACGCAACGCGATGCTGCTGATCGACACGTACGACACCGAAGCGGCTGCGTACAAGGTGATCGACGTCGCGAAGAAGCTCGCGCGCGACGGCATCGAAGTGAAGGGCGTGCGGCTCGACAGCGGCGATCTCGCGCAGCACGCGATGCGCGTGCGCGCAATTCTCGACCGGGCGGGGCTCGATCGCGTGACGATCTTCGCGAGCGGCAATCTCGACGAATACAAGCTCGAAGAGCTGATCGGCAAGGGTGCGCCGATCGACGGCTTCGGCGTCGGCACGCGAATGAACACGTCGGCGGACGCGCCGTACGCGGACTGCGCGTACAAGCTGACCGAATATGCGGGCGTGCCGCGCCGCAAGCGCTCGGAGGGCAAGGCGACGTGGCCCGGGCGCAAGCAGGTGTACCGCCGCTATCGCGACGACGGCGTCATCGACGGCGACAGCCTCGCGCTCGCCGACGAAGCGCATCCGGGCGGCGCGCTTCTCGAGCCGTTCGTGATCGACGGCGAGCGCGTCGCGCCGCTGCCGAGCCTTGCCGGCATTCGCGCGCACGCGAGCAAGGAGCTCGGCGCGCTGCCCGCGGCGCTGCGCGATCTCACGCACGCGGCCGAGTATCCGGTCGCCGTGACCGACGCGTTGATCGCGCTCGCGCAGCGGATCGACGCGCGCACGGCGAGCGAAGCGCGCGCATAGCGCGACGCGCGGGCCTGCGCGCATTGCGCGTGGACGCGAATCCTTGCATGCGTTGGCATGCATTCGAACGAGCCGCGGCATGACGACTTCGTGCGCGTCGCGGCGAAGGAGGCGTGATGAACGATTATTTTCGCGATCGCGTCGATGCCGGCCGGCAGCTTGCCGCGCATCTCGCCGATTATGCGAACCGCAGCGACGTCATCGTGCTCGCGCTGCCGCGCGGCGGCGTGCCGGTCGCGTTCGAGGTTGCGAAGGCGCTGCGCGTGAAGCTCGACGTGCTGATCGTGCGGAAGCTCGGCGCGCCCGGCAATCCGGAGCTCGCGATGGGCGCGATCGCGACGGGCGGCGTCGTGCAGCTGGAGCGGTCGGTGCTGCACGCGATGCACGTGAGCGATCGCGAGCTCGCCGACACGATCGATCGCGAGCGCACCGAGCTCGCGAGGCGCGAGGCCGCGTATCGCGGCCGCCGCGCGCCGCCCGACGTCGAGGGCCGCACCGTGATCGTCGTCGACGACGGCATCGCGACGGGCTCGACGATGCTCGCCGCGCTCGAAGCGATGCGCGCGCACAAGCCGGCGAAGCTCGTCGCGGCGGTGCCCGTCGCGTCGCCGAGCAGCGCGGAGAAGGTCGAGGAGGTCGCGGACGCGGTCGTCTGCGTGATGCGGCCGGACTGGCTGATGGGCATCGGCCAGTTCTATCGGAATTTCGACCAGACGAGCGACGACGAGGTGCGCGAGCTGCTCGGCCGCGCGAGCGAGTGGGAATGGTCGGGCGCGGACGGCGCGCCGACGCCGGACGCGGGCCCGTTCTGAGCGCGGCTGGCCGCGCGGCGTCGAGCCGGCGTTCGATCGATCGAACGCGCATCGCGTGCGCTCAGCCCGCGGCGGCGGCCTTACTGCCCACGTCGTTCGCACCCGGCTCGGCGGGCGCTTTCAGCAGCGGCTGCAGCGCCGGCGCGAGCGTCTTCAGCAACTGCACCGCCATCGCGCTCGTGAAATCGTAGCGCGCCGCGTACGGTTCGTGAACGTACGCGGTCAGCACGCCGAAGAACCGATCGTCGATCGAGAACGCGAACGTCGCGCTGCGATTGACCTTGCGCGATTCGATGAGGCGCGCGCCGCGCGCGTACACGTTGAAGCGCTGGTCGCCCGTGCCCGTCTTGCCGTACACGGGCAGCGTCGGGCCGTTCGGGAACGCGAGCCCCTGCGCGAGGCGGCGGCCCGTGCCCTTCTGCACGACGTCGCCGAGCAGCGCGTGCACCTGGTTCGAGATTTCCGGCGACAGCAGCGGCTGCGGCCGCGCGGCGGCGCGCACGAAGCGCGTCTCGTACGGCGTGCCGGCCGCGAACTCGAGCGACGAGATCCGCTCGTTCGGCACCTTCTCGCCGTTGTTCGCGATCAGGCCGACGAGCTTCGCGAGCGCGGCCGGCTGATCGCCCGATGCGCCGATCGCCGCCGCGTACGACGGCGTCAGGTGATCGAACGGGTAGCCTAGCGCGCGCCACGATTGCCCGATCTCGTCGTACGCGCGCAGCTCGACCATCCGCTTGATGCGGCGGTCCTGCGTCGCGTGGTAGCGCGTCTTGAATAGCCACGAGTACGACGTGATCCGCGCGTCGCGGCTCGCCTTCTGCACGTTGTCGAGCGATGCGTCCGGATGCTTGCGCAGATACGCGAGCGTCCACAGCGCGAGCGGGTGCACGCCCGCGATGTAGCCGCGGTCGTTCAGGTTGAAGCGGTCGATCGCGTACTTCGTGTAGAGCTTGTCGAGCGCGTCGTCCGACAGCTTCGCGGCGGCCGGCGTGCCGTGCAGCGTCGCGCGCATTTTCGCGTCGAACCACGGGCGCGGCGCTTCGGGCGCGACGCTGCGCAGCACCGTCGCGACGCGCGGCGGCGACTTGCGCACGTTGTCGAGCATCGCGGCGAGCGCGTCGTCGTCGGGCTTGCCCGCGTATTTCGTATAGAAGCGCTTCACGTACACGCGGCTCTCCGCATCGACGAAGCGCATCAGATAGCGCTGGCGCTGCGCGGGATCGTCGAGCCACGACGTCGACGGCCCGCTCGTGCGGATCATCTCGTAATGGACGATGTCGCGCATCAGCCGCACGAACACGAGGTTCACCGAGTTCTGGAACGCGACGTGCACGGTCAGTATCCGGCCGTTGTCGGATTTCTCGAAGTTCGTGAAGCTCTGCGCGCCGCCGCCCGTGTAGAACGTCTCGCCAGGACTCGCCGAATACTTGCGCTCGACGGATGCGGCGAGCATCGCCTGCAGCGAACGATCGTGCGTATGCGCGAGATAGTCGAGCGCCCAGCGCGTGAGCGCGTCGGTCGGATCGGGCTTCACCTTCGCGAGCTCGGCGGCGCTCATGCCCGCGTAGCGCGCGTGCAGCTCGGAGACGATCTGCAGATACGTGACGATCGTGCGCAGCTTCGCGGTCGAGCCGAGATTCAGGCGCGCGCCCTGGTTGATGTCGAAGGGCTGATCGACGCTGTCGGTTTGCACGCGCAGGAGGTTCGCGCCGTTGCGTCGTTCGTACAGCGTGAAGCTGTACAGGATCTTCGACGGATCGTCGCCGGCGCGCAGCATCTCGAAGCCGTAGAGGCCGGCTTCGCGCGCGCCGTCGCGCGTCGCCGCGCGCGCGAGGCCCGCCGCGACCGCCTGCTGCACCTTGTTGTTCAGCGTATCGGTCGCGCGCAGGTCGAGGCGGTCGAGCTGATAGACGTTGTCGATGCCGAGCGCGCCGAGCAGGTGCGAGCGCGCGGACGTCACCGCCTTGCGCGTGACGAACGATTGCGCATCGGGCGCGGCGGGCGGCGCGCTGCGCTCGATGCGCGCGGCGAGCGCGGCGTCGCGCAGCGCGGGTGAGATCACGCCGCCCGTCGCGACGAGGCGCAGGTAGCTGTCGGTGAGCCGCTGCAGCGTCGGGAAGCCGCTGTTCAGGAAGTACGACGGCGCGCGCTGCGCGATCATCAGCGACAGCATCTGCCGGAACGCGACGCCTTGCGCTTCGACGTTGTCGGGCGTCGTCGGCGCGGCGAGCAGCCGGTTCACTTCGTCGAAGTCGCGGCCGTACCACGCGGCGAGGCCGTCGCCGATGCCGGTGATTTCGCCCACGCGCGCGCGCGCGGCGAGCGGCACCGAGTTCAGGTAGTGGACGACGATCGCGTGGCGCGCGGCCATCGTTTGCGGGCCGTTCAGATACGCGCGCACGGACGCCGACGCGATCTGCCGGAGCTTTTCGGGCGGCGTCGCCGTGCGGCCGTCGGGCGAGTGGCGGAACTTCTCGAGCTGCGTCGCGAGCGTGCTGCCGCCGGGCGTCGCCTGGCGGCGGTTCACGAAGCGCAGCCCCTGGTCGGCGAGCGCGCGGCTGAAGCGCCCCCAGTCGATCGCCGGGTTGCGGTTCGGCTGATTCGGGTCGAGCAAATAACGATCCTCGATGAAGAGGAGCGATTGCACGACGAGCGGCGGGATCGACTCGAAGCTGTCGTACACGCGGTGCGGATAGACGACGCCGAAGAGCGGCGAGCCCGTCGAATCGACGATCGACAGGCCGGCCTGGTCTTTTTCGCCGTACGGCAGGAACAGGCCGTCGTCGGCGAGCGACAGCATCCGGTCGGACGCGCGCGCCTGCGACGCGACGACGAAGCCGCGCGACAGCAGCCTCTGCTGGAACGACGGCAGCAGCGCATAGCCGAGCCGCAGGTCGTACGGGCCGTTTTCGGGGAAGCGGATGCGGTTGCTCGCGCCTTCGTCGACGCTGTAGCCGACGTCGCGGGTCAGTTCAGACAAGAAACGCGCCTGTAGCCGGGAGGTTTCGATCTCGATCTGAACGACGCGCGCGATGATCGCAAGCGCGACCACGATGATCGCGATCAACGACCATTTGAGCGCCTTCCAGAACGACAGGGTTCCGGTGGGGCGAAGGGGAATCCGAATCAGCGGCCGATTCATGGCGGCGTCTCCCGGAGAGCTGCGGCACTCGCCGAGCCCATTTCGCTTAGTTTAGTACCGAATTGTGGAAGCCACTGTACGGGTTGACTCTGAAAAACCACAGTGGGTGTGGAAACGTTTCCGTATGCGTCGCGCAGCTCGCGGCAGTGGCGGCGGCGATGTCCGGAAATGGTGCGGCGCGCACCGTTCGCGGGACGCACGGCGGCGCTCGCGCCGCCGGCCGCGCGACGGCGGCGTCGCGGAGGGCGCGCGGCGGTGCGATTTGCGCGGTGGACGTCGTCGCGAGGCGACGCGGCAGCGCGAAGGAGGGCGGTAACGGAGGCGGCGCCCTGGATGGCTTGCGTCGCTTGATGCGGCGTCAGCCGGACGGTGTCGTCTGCGCGGACTTCATGTCCGCGCGGGCGGAGGTGACGATCGTTGCTTGCCGCTTGCCGTCTTTCGCCTGTCGCTTACCGTTTGCCGCAGCATCGCCCGTTGCCCGTCGCCCGTTGCGCGAACGAACGTTGCTACACGAGCTGCGCGATTGCGCCGCGCGGCTCGCATCGGTGCAGCGCGCGGCCGGTGTCCCGCGAATACACGACGAGCCGGATGAAGCCGTTCGGCGGCGCGTGCAGCGCGAAGAAGCCGTCCATCACGTCGATGAACACCTTTAGGCTGTTCGATGCGAACGCGGCTTCGTCGAGCGTCAGCTCGACTTCGAGGCCGCGCACGAACGTCGGCATCGGTTTCACGGCCATCCAGCGCACGGCGGCCTTGTGATCGAGATTCGCGATGCCGTCGATTTGCGCAACCGCGCTCGACGAGCGCGCCGCATATTGAACGAGCAGCGACTTCAGCGCACCAAGCCCCGACGGCCGCAGCAGCAACGCGTGCGGCGTCATCGCCGCGATCAGCCGCCAGAGCGCGCCGTGGTCGCGCGCAAAGCGGCGGGTCGGCGTCGGCCGGCGCAGGATCGCGATCCTGCCCGGCAGATTGTCCTTCTCGTTGAACAGGTCGCCGTCGGGATCGCCGATCGGCAGCGTCTGCGGATAGTCGCCGTTCGTGCAGGTGAGCTCGACGTTCAACTGACCGGCACGGGGCCGCACGAGCGCGCCGTCGGCGTCGACGAGCCTGAGCGCCGCGGGCGCCGCCGGGCGCGCGCCGTGCGCGAACGGATCGCGCTCCGGCGCCCAGTAGAGCGGTTCCTTGCGGCCGCGCTGGCCGTGCAGCAGCGAGTGATACGGCGTCACGTCGACGCTCGCGCCGTGCTCGCCTTCGCGCGCGATGCGCACCGCGTCGATCGATCGCACCTCGATGCCGTTCGACTTCAGCGCCTGCGGCGCGACGGGATAGGCGGCCGCGGCGTCGCGCAGCGAGATCGGCATCGCGTCCTGGCTGAACAGATTGACGATCGGCGTGCAGAAGAGGCGCAGGTTCGAGGCGGACAGCGTGTCGAGCACGCGCGCGCGCCGCGAATCCATCGCGACGTCGACGACGGGCAAGTGCAGCGTCAGGCGCCGGCACGGGCCGGCCGCGCGCGCGATGCGTGCGACGTCGATGTCGACGAAATCGAATTTGGCCGGGAAGGCGAAATATTCCATCAGCAGCCGCAACGGCGACGCGTCGCGCGCGGGGGCGAGCAGCGCGTCTTCGTCCGCGAACCCGACGGGCGCGAGCGGCACCTTCGACAGCGGCTTCCAGCGCCCGTCGCCGTCGAGCTCGACGAACGCGGCGGGCACGTGCATCGCGAACGTGTCGAGAAGCGCGGCGACGAGCGGCGCGTCGCCGTGCAGATGCACGCGCAGGCTGCGCGCGTGCGATGCCGACAGCGCAAGTTGCGCCGGCTGCGCTGTCGGCGAATCGAACGTGATCGACACGATGCCCGTCGACGACGGCGGCATCTGCGCGGCGGCCGGCGCGGCCGACGCCGGCCGAAAGCGTGCGTCGACGATCGACACGGGCGCGAGCGCGACGTCGTACGCGGTGCGGAACCGATTTGCGCCGACCCGGCTTTCGAGCGTCGTGCCGCGCCGGATCGTCACGCTTTCCGTCAATTGGCTGAACAGCGACGCCGCGTCGAACTGCGCGATCGAGCACGCGGGAAACGGGCGCAGATAATCGGGGCACGCGGTTTCGACGAGCGCCTCGGTGAACTCGGGATACTCGTCGTCGAGCGTCTCGCCGATCTGCGCGCTCAGCAGCGCGAACGACTGGAGCATACGCTCGACATGCATGTCGTCGGTCTGGCCGTCGGCGATCCCGAAGCGCGTCGCGATCTTCGGATGACGGATCGCGAATTCGCGCACCGCGTTGCGCAGCAGCGCGATCTCGCGTTCGTAGTAGGGAAGGAGGTCGTTCATCGGAAAGAGGCGGTCGGGATTCGGGCCGATCGGCGCGACCGGCCGCGGGGCTCCGTGCGGCGCGCGGTCATGCGCGCGTCGCGCCCGACGCCGACGCGATCGCGCGTTCCGCGAATGGCGGCGGGGCCGCAGGCGTTCAGTCGACGGGCGCATGGCGTCGCAGTGCCCATCGCGCGCCGGACGCCGGAATCGCCGTCGAGATGCGCGGCCGCGCGGCGATGCCGAATACGGCCGAAGCGCGCCGTCTCGAAGCGTTTCGATGCGGCGAGCGAGAAATCATTACCGCGATTGTCGAGGTACGCGTCGAGTGGCCACATTATTGCCGCCTTGCGTTCAAATTCGCGCCGGGGAATGATTCAATATCGTTGTGCAGCCGATATCGGCATGCGCCTGATTAAACCAGGATTCGCGGGCGGCAAGGATGAATATTCCACGTGATCGTGCAACCGCGTGATATGTAAGGTATTTTTAATGCCGGAAACAGTCGTCGCGCCAATCGTGGAGGCGATGCGGCTCGGCCCGGATTCATGCCCGGGGATTTTCGGCGTACGCGCGAATTGGCGCAAGCGCTCGTCATTCGTTCGAGTATGGTGCCGCACGATCCGGTCATCGAATTGAACCATCCGGCGAAGGCGGCCGATTATGGTTTGGTTTGCGCCGGCGCGCGGATACGGGCGCGGCGCGGTTCTCGTCATTCGCGATCGCCGCGGGCGGGGCGCGATCGGCGACCGGCCGAGCGGCGCGCCGGCGGACGCGCGCAAGCAACCGTCTCGCAGGCGGGCGCGGCGCCTTGACGGAAGCGCCGCCGCTGCAGAATATTCGGGGCAGGTCGCAACGACGGCACGCGATGCGTTCGATCCGTTCCAGCAGACCGATATCGACGAGCGGCGCCAGGCCGCCCAACCCGCCAGCGCGTTCGCCCTTCGCCCGGAACCGGACGGGCGCCGCGCCGGCGCAACCCACGGATTCGCGCAACCATGGCCTCGACCCGGAATCGCATGCGGCGCCACCTGAAGATCCTGTCGGGCCTGATCCTGCTCTGCGTGCTGCTCGCTTTCGCGGGCGCGACTGCGTATCTGCGCGCGAGTCTTGCGCAACTCGACGGTGACGTCCGCGCGCCGCTGCTCGGCGCGCCGATGACGGCCGAGCGCGACGCGTTCGGCGTGCCGACGATTTCCGCGCGGGAGCGCGTCGACGCCGCGTACGGGATCGGCTATCTGCATGCGCAGGACCGCTTCTTCCAGATGGACATGCTGCGCCGAAGCGGCGCGGGCGAGCTGTCCGAGCTGTTCGGGCCGATCGCGCTCGACGTCGATCGCGACCATCGCCTGTTCCGGTTCCGCGCGCTCGCCGCAGCAGTTGTCGCGCACTTGCCGGCTGACGACTTGCGCGTGCTCGAGCGCTACACGCAAGGCGTGAACGACGGCCTCGCCGCGTTGCGCGCACGCCCGTTCGAATACGCGCTGCTGCGCATGCAGCCGCAGCGGTGGCGGCCCGAGGATTCGCTGCTCGTGATCTGGGCGATGTACTTCGATCTGCAAGGCCGGCTCGCGTCGCGCGAGTTCGCGCGGCACTGGCTGCGAGCGCACTCGACGCCCGAGCAGCTCGCGTTTGTGCTGCCGACGTCGAGCCGCTTCGATGCGCCGCTCGACGCGCCGGGCGTCGCCGCGCCGATCGCGCGGGTGAGCGCGGCCGCGCCGGCATGGCTGCGCGAAGCGAAGCCCGCGGCGACGATCAACAGCGTGTCGCTCGACGAGCAGTCGTCGGTCGGCAGCAACAACTGGGTGCTCGCGGGCAGCCGCAGCGTGGGCGGCGCCGCGATCGTCGGCGACGACATGCATCTGTCGCTCGGCCTGCCGAACATCTGGTATCGCGCGGCGTTCAGGTTCGCGGGCGGCGCGGGGCCGGCCGCGCGGGTCGTCGGCGTGACGCTGCCCGGGCTGCCCGCCGTCGTGGTCGGCAGCAACGGGCGCATCGCGTGGGGCTTCACGAACGGCTACGCGGATTGCCTCGATCTGCTGCCGCTCGAGCGCGACGTGCGCGACCCTGATCGCTTCAAGCTCGGCGGCGCGTGGCAGACGGCGCGCGCGCGCGTCGAGACGATACGCGTGCGCGGCGCCGCGCCCGTCGAGCTGACCGTGCTCGAGACGACGGCCGGCCCCGTGCGCGAAATCGGCGGCGAGTTCTACGCGGCGCACTGGATCGCGCAGGCGAGCGGCGCGGCCAACCTCGAATTCATGAAGATGATCGATGCGGCCGGCATCGAGGACGCGATCAGGGTCGCGAACGCGGCGGGCCTTCCCGCGCAGAACATCGTGATCGGCGACAGCTCGGGGCGCATCGGCTGGACGATCGCGGGCGCGCTGCCCGATCGCCGGGGGCGGCCTGACGACGGTGGCGACGACGCCTCGACCTGGCAGGCGGCGCTGCCGTCCGACGCGTATCCGCGCATCGTCGATCCCGCGGGCGGCCAGCTCTGGACGGCGAACAACCGGCAGCTCGCGAGCGACGCGTACCGGCTGATCGGCGACGGCGGCGCGGATCTCGGCGCGCGCGCGAGCCAGTTGCGCGACGGCCTGACGGCGCTCGGGCGCACCGACGAGCGATCCGCATACCGGCTCGATCTCGACGATCGCGCGCGCTTCATGTCGCTCTGGCGCGACCGGGCGCTGCGCGTGCTCGACGAAGCGGCGCTCGCCGGCCATCCCGAGCGCGCGGAGTTCCGGCGCCTGCTCGCGAGCGGCTGGACGGGGCGCGCGAGCGCCGACTCGGTCGGATACACGCTCGCGCGCGGCTATCTGTACCGGCTCTACGACGTGCTCTTCGGCGGACTCGACGCGCGCCTGAAGCAGCAACAGCGCGACGCCGACTACGCGCTGGCGAATCCGCGCTGGCCGGTCGTGATCGCGCGGCTGCTCGACGAGCAGCCGCCCGCGTGGCTGCCCGCCGACACGGCGAGCTGGCGCGACGTGCAACTGATGGCGATCGATCGGACGATTGCCGCGCTGACCTCGAAGGGCGCGCCGCTCGCCGAAGCCACCTGGGGCGAGCGCAACACGCTGCGGATCGCGCATCCGTTCGCGCGCAGCGTGCCGCTCGCGGGGCGCTGGCTGTCCGCACCCGCCGATCAGGTGCCGGGCGATGCGAACATGCCGCGCGTCGCCGCGCCGAAGTTCGGGCAATCGGAGCGGATCGTCGTTTCGCCGGGGCACGAGGAGCACGGGCTCTTCAACATGCCGGGCGGGCAGAGCGGGCATCCGCTCAGTCCGTTTTTCCTCGCGGGACACGAGGCATGGGTGAAGGGCGAGCCGATGCCGTTCCTGCCGGGGCCGACCGAGCACACGCTGCGGTTCGCGCCATAGTTCGGCGCACGAACGATCGGCGTCGGCGCATCAGCGCATCGGTTCACGGCGGCCGTCGATCCGGCCGCGTGCGGGCGGCGCGCCGGATCGCGCGACCCGCAGGACTATTCGGCGAAAGCGAATAGTCGCGAAGCGGCTTGAACCGGCGCCGTCGCGTGCTCTATTCTGTCCTGTTGGCGATTCGAAGGGGGACAGCATGGACCGCATTCAGGCAATGGAAGTTTTCACCCGCGTGGTCGATGCGAACAGCTTCACGCGGGCCGCGGAGACGCTCGGGATGCCGCGCGCGTCGGTGACGACGATCATCCAGAATCTCGAGGCGCTGCTCGGCGTGCGCCTGATGCATCGGACGACGCGCCGGCTGTCGCTGACGCCGGAAGGCGCCGCGTACTACGAGCACTGCATCAAGATCATCACCGAGATCGCGGAAACCGATGCGAGCTTTCAGATCGGCAACCGCAAGCCGAGCGGCGCGCTGCGCGTGCATATGCCGAGCTCGCTCGGGCGGCGGCTCGTGATTCCCGCGCTGCCGATCTTCCGTCAGCGCTACCCGGACATCGTGCTCGATCTCGGGCTGTCCGATCGCCCGGTGGACCCGGTCGAAGAGGGGATCGACTGCATGATCCGCGTCGGGCCGCTCGAGGATTCGTCGATGGTCGCGCGGCGGATCGGGATGCTCAAGCGCGTCACGTGCGCGTCGCCCGATTACCTGAAACGCTTCGGCGAGCCCACGCAAATCGAGGAGCTGGCCGCGCACCACGCGGTGAACTTCCGCGCGAGCCACGGTTCGCGGCCGGTGCCGTGGGTGTTCGTGATCGACGGCAAGCCGGTCGAGGTCAGGTTGAACGGCGCCGTGACCGTCAACGATTCGGATGCCTACGTGACCTGCGGCGTCGAAGGCTTCGGCATGATCCAGCCGACGCTGTTCATGGTGCTGCCGCACCTGCTCGACGGATCGCTGCGGGAGGTGCTGCCGGGCTTCAATCCGAAGCCGAAGCCGATTTCGATCGTCTATCCGAACAATCGGCATCTGTCCGCGAAGGTGCGCGTATTCGCCGACTGGATCGCCGAGCTGTTCGAATCGACGCCCGCGCTCGAAGGCGGCGAGGATTGGCGCGGCGGCGTCGCGGCGCGGGAAGCGCAGGGGAGGCGCGGGCAGGTGGCGGCGTAGCGTTCGCGATGCGCGCGTCGGCGCGCGCCGAAGGTGCATCGAAGGTGCGCCTAACGCGTGCGGAACGCGCGCCGGCCCGACGAGCGCCGCTCCATGCCTGCCTGCGCGCGCCGCGCCGCGAATCAGTTGCGCAGCCGGCGGACGATGCGGCTGAGCGCGTCCAGATGAACCGGCTTCGGGACGAACTCGTCGAAGATCGCCCGATCGCCCTTGAGCAACGCGGATTCGTACGCGCTCACGCCGAGTATCGACGTCTTCTTTTGCGTGCCGGCCGACGTCGCCCAGCGGATCTGCTCGGCCACTTCGAAGCCGCTCAGATCGGGCAGCTCCAGATCGAGCACGACGATGTCGTGCTGGCGCTCGCCGAAGCATCGCAGCCCTTCCTTGCCCGTGCCGCGCAAATCGACCTGAATGCCGAGGGCCGTCAGCATCGCGCCGAGCGTTTCGCGCGCGTTCTCGTTGTCGTCGACGACGAGCGCATGCAGGCCGCGATGCGGCGTCTGCAATGACGGTTGCGCCGCGTCGCCGGACACATCGGCGCTGCCGGGCAGCTCGACGGGCAGCGTGACGACGAATTCGCTTCCTTCGCCGACGACGCTTCGGACGTCTACATGTCCGTGCAGCGCGACGACGAGCTCCCGCACGACCGCGAGCCCCATGCCGATGCCGTCGACATGGCGGACGCCGGGGGCGTTCACGCGAAAGAACGGCTCGAAGATCTTCTGCAGCATGTTCTTCGCAATGCCGACGCCGGTATCGCGCACGGCGATTCTCATCGCGCGCTTCGCGGCGGTGCCCGTCAGATTCGCCGAAATCGAAATCATCCCGCTGTTCGTGTATTTGATCGCGTTTTCGATCAGGTTCGATACGATCTGCTGGATCAGCTTGCGATCCGATTTGACGACGAGATCGGGCGGCTCGACGCGCAGCGCCGCCGTCAGGTGCTTGTCGCGGGCCCTGGCGCGCAGCGGATCGAGGACCTCGGTCAACAGCGGCGCGACCTGGACGGTCTCCGCTTGAACGGATCGATTCGTGGACCGAAGCTTGATGTAGTCGGTGAGCTCCTTCACCTGCGCTTCGAGCGACGCGGCCGAGTTCTGCAAGCGCTTGATCGTCTTCGTGTTGGCTTCGGACTGCGGGCGCGCGAGCAGAACCTCGATCGATCCGCAGATCGCCTGCAACGGCGTGCGCAATTCGTGGCTGACCATGCCGAGGAACGCGTTCTTCGCGGCGATCATCTCGAATGCGCGGTCGGACGCCTGACGTTGCGCGTCGAGCGCCGCCTGTTGCCGTTCGAGCAGGCTGCCGCGCGTGCGTATCGTGTAGAAGAGGAGCAGGAACAGCGCGCCGAGGATGACGCCGAGCACGCCGCCCAGCATGACGATCGCGCGCCGCTTCTCCTTGAGCTGATGGAACGTGAAGTCGCGCTGCTCCATTTCGATCGAGCGAAAGTAATTCGCGAGCGCGTTCACCTTCGGCCAATGTCCGGCAAGATCGCGCAGGACGCGTTTCGCATCGTCCGGGCGGTCGCGCAGCGCGGGAACGTCGCGACGCAGGCTCGTCATGAAGCGGGCCAGCTCGTCGATGTCGTCGCGAGCCTTGGGGATGCTCAGCCAGTAGGCGGACACCTCGGACGGCCGCTGGAGGAAGCCGAACGACGCTTCGAGGCTGTCGAGCTGGAGCAGCACGCCGTCGAAGTCGCGATCCTGACGGGCCGCGTAGAGAATCAGTTGCCGATCGAACCGGCTGAACGAGTTTCGATATTGCGCAGCAGTCCAGAACACACCTTCGCGCGGGCCTTCCAGAATGCCTTCCTTGACCGACGTGCCGAGCAGGTCGTACAGCAGGAACGCCCACGCGGCGAAGCCCAGAATCCACAAGGTCCCCAGCGCGACGATGATTTTTTCATTTCGCCATCGAACCTTGCTCATTTCACGGTGAGCCCGATGATCTGCCATGCAAACTTCGCTTCGCTGATCGGCGTCTTCAGCTCGTCGGGGAACCGGTCGCGCGGATACATGATCCACAGCGGCCCATAGCTGTTGTTGTCGAGCACCTTGCCGTTCATCTTTCGCGCGAGAATGACGCCGTATTTGTCGGCATCGGAAATCGGGATCGTGAACGTGTATTCGTCGATGCAGTGGAATTCGATTTGCGTGCCGGTCGCGCCGACGGTCTTGAGGATGTCGGTGAGGCGCGGGCCGGTGAACGTGGCGCTCGGCGTCCAGCTCGTGGACGTGGTGATCGAATGCTGCGGCAGGGCCATCAGATCCGCTTCGGAAAAGACGTACGCGTGCCGGCCCGATTGATTGGCATGCCTGATGTTTCCGTCGACCGTGAACTTGAAGGGGGCGGCGTAAGACGAGATCGCGACGCCCAGCAGCAGCGTCAGCGCGAAGCTCTTCATCCATTCGATCGACATTCGCATCGCTTCATCCTCTCAAAGTGGTGGTTCAGCTTGCATGCGCGTTGGGCGGGTACGCGATCTTCAGCGCGCGCGCCACTTCGGCGAACAAGATCGGCAGCCTGATCGGCTTTTCTTCGCAGCGGGCGTTGAAGCTCGATACGACTTCCGCGATTTCGTCCTCGCTTGCCTCGCCGGTCGAGATTTTTCCGGTCAGCAGGAAGATCGGCGCGTCCGCGTTTTCGCTCGTGCGGATGCGGCGCACGAGGCCGGCGGCGGTTTCCGCGCCGAGCATCCAGTCGAGAATGTATCCGTCGAAATCCTCGACTTCCAGCGCGTCGCGAAAGGACGCGCTGTCGTGATATGCGATCGCGGCGACGCCCTTCTCCGCGAAGTACTCGCAGATCGTTTCGGCGACGTCGGGCGAATCGTCGACGACCGCGACCCGCACTTCGTACGCGCTGCTCTCGCTCGATCGAAGCTCGACGACGTCGACGGGATAAGCGCGGCCTTCCGGCGCGTGCTTATTTTCATAGACGACCCAGCTGTCCTGCCATTGGAGCGCGACGAAATCCGAATCGGGCTGGTTGCTGGCCTTCGTCGAAATCGCCGCGCGGCACCGGAAGCGCCGCGTCTCGATGACGAGCGTCGCATCGTGCATCTCGACCGCCGGGCTCGACTGGGCGCCTTTGTCGTCGAGCAGGATCGCGGGCGGCACGCCGAAGTACGAAGCGATGTCCTGAAGCTGCGACAGATTCCATGGAATCTGCCCTTTCATCTTGCGCGTGACGACGGAAAAACTCAGGCCGAGGATATTGGCGATCGTCGTGTTGTGGCTGCGCGGCGCAATGCCCGTCCGGGTGAGGAGATCTCGGACTTTGATCGCGGTGATCAAGTCGGCGTTGGCTGGGTCCGGTTGGGTCATCTTGATGCGCTCCTCGCTGAATTTTTGGGTGGAAGAATAACAAACGTGACGCAATATGCAATCTTCTTCCGCCTGAATTGCCTTGACATGCCAATTTTCTGCATTATTATGACGTTTCGCGTCACCCTTGTTTGTTGCGTCACATTGGGTGACGGACGATGCATGGCGATGCAGGCCTTCGATGCGAGAGAAAAACGAGTGCGTCGGGCCGAAAGATTCGACATAGGGAACCTGAGAGAGTCCTTGAGCGGTGGCGTCCGATGGCGGCGGTGTCGTACCGCTGCGTCGGGCGTGTGGCGTGGTGTGGATTCAAGCGATTTCGATTTGCAGTCCAAATAAAAACTCGAGGTCACACCCAATGCACTGCCGTTTGTCCGCATCGTCGCTGCTGGCCGCGTGTGCGCAGAATTCGTCCGCGAGCGACGCGGTGCGGATATGCGACGACCACGGCTGTTCCGAACGGCCGAAAAATCAGGTTTCCTACGAGTTGGAGAGCGACGTCGTGGATCAGGAAGACTCGCGGATCGCGGCATTGAAGGGGCGCGCGAAGACGCAGCCGAAGGTGGCTTGCGCCCCGGGCCTGCGATGCTTCCGCGGTGACGGCGTGCGGCAGGGCAGCTATCAGGCGCTCATGTGGACGGGCAATGCGGCGTAGCGCGGCAATCTGCGAGCGCAGAAAGCGTTCGGCGTGTTCTATCTGTTCGGTCCCGAGGGGGCGGCCGGATTCGCGCGAGGCGGACAAATGGCTGCGCGATTGCCGCGGGTCGTGACGACAAGGAATCGGAGAAGCTGCTCGAGCAGGTGCGGGGCGGCGAAGCAGGTGGACGGGGACGACTTCAAATGGCGCACGCGATGGCGTGACGTCTATTAGGACTACCGGTATTCGGGCTACCCGTACTTGGGCGTCTGGCGTCAGTCGGACGGGTGCGGGTATTGACCGGGTATCGGCCGAAACGGGGCGATCGCAGGAGACCAACTCATCGCACGTCTTGCCGGGGGCTTCGCGGCGTTTGCACGAGTGCGTGAGCCGAAAACAGAGACCAACGATATCGATAAGCACGTGAAGATCATCCTCTCCAACCTGCTCGTTTTGAAGGCGGCGGGCTTGACGGCGCACGCCTCGCGGCGTGCGGCGTGCGGCGGCATCGTGACGCCCGGCGGCCAGAATGCGGGCGCGACGGGCGCGGCGTGCGGCGCGGTGAACGCAAGCGCCGATTCGATGCTGCAGCATTGCAGCGTGCCGCCCGGCACGATCGCGGTCGACGACGGCCGCAATGCGGAATGGTGGGGGGCGAGGGGAGCTCGAGGGCGACCCATTCAGGCGCGATGCTCGCCGGCTTCGGCGGAAACGTCGGCGGCGGGTCGAGCGGTTTTTCGACGTCGCCGGAAGGCAAGGCGACCGCGGTCGCGTTCGTCGGCGCATGGAACGAACTCGTCGTCGCGGTGCGCAATTACAAGGCGCAGGACGTGAAGGGCGGTTTCGGGCGCGGCGGCCAGTTGCAGGTCAACTGACTAGCTGACGAACCGACGAGCGAGATGGACGCGCCGCCGATGCGCTCGCTTGTGGGCGACGGCGGTCGGCGGCGCGGGGTCTTTCGTCTTCGATGGAGAGAAGCGGCGGCAGGTTGCCGCATCGCCTGCGGTGATTCGCGGGCGGGGTCGAAGGCGAGGGAAGGGCCGGCATCGCAGGCCGAGGTTCGGTTCGGGGGCCGGATTTCGGTTTGGCGGGGTTCCGGGTTCGTGACGAACGCGGGCTGCCGCCTGTTTCGGGCGACTCGAAAGCTGCAGCATACGCAGCCGGGCGCTTCGATCGATGCCGGCGATGTGGTGGCGACTTGCGCGCGGGAGCGCTGCGCCAAGTGGCTGGCTGAGTAGTAAAGAGAAAGCCCCCGGCGATCGGCTGATCGCCGGGGGCTTTGAGTTTTCCGGAGAGTCGGGAACTAGAATTCTGGGCCCGGAGATGACGCCGCGCTCAGCGCGGCCCGGTTGGCGTGCACGGCGGCCCGAGCGGCGTGCCGTACAACGGATGATCGCTCATCAGGTCGAGTTTCTCGATCGCCCAGCCCGAAGGTTGACGTCGGAACGTCAGGTAATAGCGGCCTGTCGCGAGCAGCTCGACGCGTCCTTCGGACAGCGTTGCGTCGCGCGTCTGCATCCAGTTGACGGCGGCTTCCGCGCGGTCGCCGGCGATGTCGATGAGCGGCGTCACGAGATTGTGCCGCGCGGTCGCGGTCGGTCGGCTCGTCGCGTTGCCGAACAGCACTTGCGCAAATCGCGTGAGCTGCGCCTGGCCGCGGACGAAACAGCCGGGGCCGTCGTCGGCGGGCTTGCCCGCGTTCCATACATGCTGCGTCCACACGCCGTCGGGCGTGAACATGCGGGTGAACCGGTCCACCCGGCTTTGCGTCGATTCGCCGACGGTGTCGGCGTCGAGCGTCGCAACGTACTGCGCAATGAGGTACTGGATCTCGATCGCGTCGGCCGCTTTCGCCGGCGTCGTTCTCTGGTTGTTGGAGGTCTGGGCGAGGCTGGCGCAGGACAACGCGGCGAACGTGAGCGTGCCGATCAGCCGGCCGGCGCGAAGCGGGATTCGATTCACGATGACGTACCTGTTCTAATGATGACGCGGTAAACGGAAGAAACGGGCGAACTTCGGCGGGTGTTGCGCGGTACGCGCCGACGCGGGCCGGCCGAGCGTCGGCGACAAAAGAGGGCGTTCGCGGGCCGCGAGAGCGCGGGCGGCGCGGTAGACCTTCTGCATGACGAAGGAATGTCGCGCCCGGCCGTTCATCGGTTGCCGAGCCGGAGCAACAGCGCAAGGCTGCCGACGAGCACGCCCACCGTGCAGATGCCGGGCCAGCCGGCGTGGTTCAACGCGACGTTGCCCGCCTCCGCACCCGCGGCGACGCCGAACATTGCGCCCGTGATCAGGATGCCGTTCAGGCGGCTGCGTGCGGCGGGGTCGATCGTGTTGACGATCGTCTGGTGCGAGACGAGCGCGGCCATCACGCCGAGGTCGAATAGCACGGCGCCGATCGCGAGCGCGATCATCGAGCCCGAGAAAATCCACATGCCGACGAACGAGCTGATGACGAGCAGGCAGCCGAGCCGAATCGCATGGATCGGGCCCGCGCGGTCGGCGAATCGTCCGAAGAGCGGCGCGGCGAGCGCGCCAGCCGCCCCCGCGACGCCGTACGCGCCCGCGACGCCCGAGCCCTGGTGAAATGGCGGTGCGGCGAGGACGAGCGCGAGCGTCGACCAGAACGCACCGAGCGACATCGCGAGCAGGCCCTGCGTGTAGACGGCGCGCCGCAACGCCGCATGCCGGCGCCATAGCTCGAAGAGGCTCGCCATCAGCTTCCCGTAGCGGCCGGCGACGCTCACGCGCAGCGGCGGCAGGAAGCGCCACACCGCGAGCACGATCAGGCCTTCGAGCACCGCCGCGACCGCGTAGATCGCCCGCCAGCCGAGCTGCTGCGCGACGAACCCGCCGAGCGTGCGCGACAGTAGCACGCCCGTCAGGAGTCCTGTCGTCACCGTGCCGACCATGCGGCCGCGATGCGCCTCCGGTGCGAGCTGCGCCGCGACCGGGATGAAATCTTGTCCGACGCTGCTGAACAGGCCGATCGCGGCGCTCGTCGCGAGAAGCGTCGCGTAGTTCGGCGACAGCACCGTGGCGGCGAGCGACACGATCAGCAGCAGCCCCTTGGTCATGATCAGCGAGCGGCGGTTCAGCATGTCGCCAAGCGGCGCGAGCAGCAGGATGCCGAGTGCGTAGCCGATTTGCGTGAGCGTCGGCGCCCAGCCGATCAGTCGCGAAGGGACGTCGAATTCACGTTGGACGAGGCTCAGGATCGGCTGAATGTAGTAGACGTTCGCGACGCCGATTCCGGTCCCGACCGCCAGCAGCAGGACGAGACGTCGAGACAGGGTCTCCTGACCCATGGGCAACGCGGCAGGTGTCGTCAAGATGCGCTCCTTGCTTCCCAGGTTGAACGGGCAACGCCCTCGGACGGGCAGTGCGCAAGTCTCGCGCGAGGGGCGTGCGTGCGCGAACTCACATCAAGTCGAGCCGCCGAATGCCGATGCGGCCGCTTGCGCCGATTAGGTCGCCAAATATGATCTCATGCAAATAAATCTTATGCGATATTTTTTGTGTTGTCTCACGTGGTGGCAACCAAATAATTCAATAAAGAGGACCGACTCCAATTCGAGTTTCTGGCCGATTTGGCATCCAAATTCGGCGATTTTGGTCGAAATTCGCTATATCGACTGGAAATTTTGTTGTTGTTGCGAATTGAACATATGCGATCTAATATTGCGCTGCATCTCGTCGAAATCGAAACAACCTACGAAGTCGTTTCCTCGTTAAAG
Source organism: Burkholderia sp. MSMB1498 (assembly GCF_001526245.1). Taxonomy (NCBI): domain Bacteria; kingdom Pseudomonadati; phylum Pseudomonadota; class Betaproteobacteria; order Burkholderiales; family Burkholderiaceae; genus Burkholderia; species Burkholderia sp. MSMB1498. The sequence continues at coordinate 31,615 of NZ_LOYJ01000006.1, read as the reverse complement.
CGGCATTTTGGGAGTGCCTGCGGATGCATATTCCACCCCGTTTTTCCTATCGCCGCCCAGTCGAGCTCGATCGCGACGCAACGGCGCGCGTTCCGGTCGTGATCGTCGGCGCGGGGCTGATCGGCCTCGCGCTCGCTTGCGATCTTGCTCAACGAGGCGTGGCGAGCGTCGTGCTGGAAGCGCGTGACGCGCCGATCGACGGTTCGCGCGCGATCGTTTTCGCCCAGCGCAGCCTCGAGATCCTCGCGCGAATGCAACTCGGCCCGCAGTTGCTCGAGAGGGGCGTGAACTGGAAGGTCGGCCGGCTGTACCACCGGGCTCGGGAGGTGTTCAGCTTCGATTTCCAGCCGGAGCCGGGCTTCGCGTGGCCCGCGTTCATCAACGTCCAGCAGTCGTATATCGAGGAATGGCTCGCGCAAGCCTGCGCGCAGAGCGGTCTCGTCGAGCTGCGCGCGCTTCATCGCGTCACCGACGTGGAGAGCCGCGCCGACGGTGCGACGGTCGCGATCGAGACGCCCGACGGCGAGTACCGCGTCGATTGCGACTGGTTGATCGCGTGCGACGGTGCGCGCTCGACGGTGCGAAAGGTGCTGGACCTGCCGTTCGTCGGCGAGATGTTCCCGGACCGATTTCTGATCGTCGACGTCGAGATGCACGATGCAGAGCTCCGCGCCGAGCGGCGCTTCTGGTTCGACCCGCCGTTTCATCCGAACCGATCCGTACTCCTGCACAAGCAGCCTGACAACTTGTGGCGCGTCGATTTTCAGCTGGGCGTCGACGCCGACCCGGCGCTCGAGCGGCAGCCCGAGCGGGTCGAGCGGCGGCTGCGCGCGATGTTCGGCCAGCGCGCGGCATTCAGGATCGATTGGGTGAGCGTCTACACGTTCCGTTGCCGGCGTTTGGAGCGTTTCGTCCAGTCGCGCGTCGTGTTCGCCGGTGACAGCGCGCACGAGGTCAGTCCGTTCGGCGGACGCGGCGGCAATGGGGGATTGCAGGATGTCGACAATCTCGGATGGCGGCTCGCGGCGATCGTGCGTCACGGCGCATCTCCTTCGCTGATCGATTCGTACAACGAAGAGCGGGTGTTCGCCGCCGACGAGAACATACTCAACTCCACCCGCAGCGCGCGCTTCATCTCGCCGGAGAGCCCGGCCGTCGATACGCTGCGGCGCGCGGCGCTCGCGCTCGCACGCACGACGACGTTCGGACGTGCGCTCGTCAACTCCGGCCGTCTGTCGCGGCCGTCGGTGCTGACGGACATCGGGCAGTTCGCCGGCGCGTCGGCGCTGCCCGGCGTGCTGAAACCCGGTTCGCCCGCAATCGACGCGCCCGTCAAGCGCGCAGGTGAGCCGGACTGGCTGCTCGCGCACCTGGGCGGTGCCGGTTACACGCTGCTCGTCTACGGCGAGCCCGACGACGCGGCGCTCGATGCGCTCGGCGCGGCGCCGAGCGCGCATCCGCTCGACGTCGTCGTGGTGTCGCCCGTACGTCACGCACACGAGCCGTCGGGCCGCATCGTCCTGTGGGATCACGAAGGCTTCGTCGCGCTCCGCTACGGGCTCGCATGCGGCAACGTGCTGTTGTTGCGCCCGGATCAGCACGTGCTCGGCTCGTTCGCGCGAGTCGATTCGCCCGAGCTACGCGCCGCGCTGCAACGGACGGTCGGCGTATCGGTTCCGATTTCGTCAGAGGAGGCGTAAACATGGGCGCAACCGCAACCGAAAACCTGGCCGGGCACCTGACGGGCGTCCGCGTGCCGGAACTTGCCGATCCGGACGCCCGTTTTTCAATGCTGGCCGATGCGTGCCGCGATCTCGACGACGCGCAAGGGCATCTGTTTCATGCGCAACTCGTTCTCGTGCTGATGCATCACATCGCAGACCCCGAGGTGTTGCGCGAGGCGATCGAGATCGCGCGCGCGGGCCTCGACTGATCCGTCGCAACGAGGGCCGCCGGTCCGCCGCGCGCGCCCCCGCTATTGCGGCGATCCACCGCAACGCGGCCGCCGCACCGCTTCAACCACTTCAATGTGGGTATTCCGTGTACGAGGGCACGAAACCATGTTAAAGACTCCTGAATATCGAAGCGATTCCCTATACCGACAAGGCTTCGAAGATCCTCCCGGGCGCATCTTCGTGAGCGGCCAGCAGACGCTCGTGCGCCTGCTGTTCGCGCAGGCGGCGGCCGATCGCGCGATGGGCCTGAATACCGCGGGTTTCGTGAGCGGCTATCGAGGCTCGCCGCTCGGCGGCGTCGATCATGAGCTTTGGCGCGCGCGCGAGCGTCTCGAGCAGGCGCACATTCGCTTCCAGCCGGCGATCAACGAGGATCTGGCCGCGACGGCGCTGATCGGCACGCAACGGGTCGAATCCGACGCGACGAGACGCTACGACGGCGTATTCGGGATGTGGTACGGCAAGGGGCCCGGCGTCGATCGATCGGGCGACGCGCTCAAGCACGGCAACGCGTACGGCTCGTCACCGCACGGCGGTGTGCTCGTCGTGACGGGCGACGATCACGGATGCGTGTCGTCGTCGATGTCGCATCAATCGGACCGCACGCTGATCGCGTGGGGCATGCCGGTGATTCATCCGTCCGGGCTGGCCGATTACGAGCGCTGCGGGCTTTGGGGCTGGGCGTTGTCGCGCGCGTCGGGGCTGTGGGTCGGCTTCAAGGCGATCACCGAGACTGTCGAGGCGTCGGCTTCGGTGCCGACGTTCGAGCCGCCGCGCTTCACGATGCCGACCGTCGACTCCGGCCCGGACGGCTTGCATTGGCGCTGGCCCGATTTGCCCGGCATGCAGATCGAGCGACGTCATCCGTACAAGCTAAAGGCCGCGCGCGCGTTCATGCGCGCCAATCCGCTCGACGAAGCGGTGACGACGCCCGCGCGGCCGGCGCTCGTGATCGCGGCGGTCGGCAAGGCGTATCGAGACGTGTGCGAGGTGCTGCGGCAGGGCGGCGTGACGCTCGACCGGCTCGAGCGCGCGGGCGTCGCACTCCTGAAGATCAACGTCGTGTATCCGCTGTCGCCGCTGCTGGAGACGTGGGCGCAGCGAGCGGGCAAGGTTCTCGTCATCGAGGAGAAGCAGCCGGTCGTCGAGGAGCAGCTCAAGAACAGCCTTTACAACGCGCGGCACGATCGGCGCGCGACGATCGTCGGCAAGACCGACGAAAAAGGCGCGCCGATCGTGTCGGAACTCGAGGAACTGCGGCCCTCGCGCATTGCGTCGCTGCTGGAGCGGCAGTTGAAAGCGTTCGACGTCGCGCTGCACGTTCCGGCCAATTGGCGCGAGACGCCCGCGGCGCGTCCGGCCGACTGGCTCAGACGCACACCCTATCTCTGCTCGGGCTGCCCGCACAACACGTCGACGCGAATACCGGAGGGCAGCGAGGCGCGGCTCGGCATCGGCTGCCACGCGATGGCGGCGCGGATGCCCGAGCGCGCGACCACGGGCAGCGTGCAGATGGGGGGCGAAGGCGTCGACTGGCTCGGTCAGGCGCCGTTCGTCGAGACGCCGCACATTTTCCAGAACATCGGCGACGGCACGTTCTTTCACTCGGGCTTTCTCGCGATCCGCCAGGCGATCGCGGCGGGCGCGACGCTCACTTACAAGCTCCTCTACAACGACGCGGTCGCGATGACGGGCGGGCAGCCCGTCGATGGCCAGCTGACCGTGCGCAAGGCCGCCGAGCTCGTGCTGAGCGAGGGCGCGCGGCGCGTCGTCGTGCTCGCCGACGATCCCGCGCGCTATCGTGCGAGCGGCAGCTTGCCGAACGGCGTCGAGCTGCATCATCGCGACGAGCTCGACGACGTGCAGCGGCAATTGCGCGAGACGCGCGGCGTGAGCGTGTTGATCTTCGATCAGGTATGCGCGACCGAGGCGCGGCGCAGACGCAAGCGCGAGCCGGCGCCCGACGTGCAGACTCGCGTCTTCATCAACGAGGCGGTGTGCGAAGGCTGCGGCGATTGCCAGGTGAAATCAAACTGCCTGTCGGTCGTGCCGGTCGACACGCCGTTCGGCCCGAAACGAAAAATCGATGCGCACGCGTGCAATACCGATCTGTCGTGCATAAAAGGCTTCTGTCCGAGCTTCGTGACGGTCACGGGCAAGCCGCGCGGACGGCGGCGCGAGAAGGCGGACCACGCGGACGTGATCGCGCGCGCGGAGGCGCTCGCCGCGCCGGTGTCGCGTGCGCTCGACGATCCGTACGAAGTCATGCTGGTCGGCGTCGGCGGAACGGGCGTCGTGACCGTCGCGGGCGCGATCGGGCTCGCCGCGCATCTGGACCGGCGCGCGGTCAGCGTGCTCGATTTCACGGGCTTCGCGCAGAAGGGCGGCGCGGTGTTGAGCCACATCCGGATCGCGCGCGAGGCGGAGGTGCTGCATCAGTACCGAATCGACCGCGGCGGCGTAGATGCGCTCATCGCCGCCGACCTGCTCGTCGCATCCGAAGACGATGCGCTCGCATCGCTCGCGCGCGACAAGACGGTCGTCATCGCCAGCACCGCGCAGACGCAGACGGGCGCGATGCTGCGCGACGTCGACGCGCGCATCGAGTCGGACGCCATCCGGAAGCTGATCGAAACGATCGTCGGCGCTCAGCGTTACGACGCGATCGACGCGAAGGCGCTCGCCGCGGAGCTGCTCGACCCGATGCAGGCGAACATGCTGTTGTTCGGCTATGCGTGGCAGCGGGGCGCGGTGCCGGTGTCGCTCGCGTCGCTGCGGCAGGCATTGAATCTGCAGGGCGGCGCGACCGCGAAGTATCTCGCGTTTTCGTGGGGGCGGCTGTGGGCGGCCGCCCCCGCGTTTGTCGCCTCCCATCTCGGCGCGGCGGGCGCGGCGCAAGCGGGAGCGTGGCGTCCGGTCGACTTCGTCCGCCGCAAGAAGGAATCCGTCGACGAATTGATCGAATCTCGCGCGGCGTTGCTGGCGCAATATGAGAACGCGAGCTATGCGGCGCGCTACCGTCGAATGGCCGAGCGCGTGCGCGCGGCGGCATCGCCGCTCGGTGACGATTCGTTGGCCGAAGCGGTCGCACGCACGCTGTTCAAGCTGATGGCGTACAAGGACGAGTACGAGGTTGCGCGCCTGCATACGTCGAAGGCGTTTCTTGATGAGCTGCGCGAGCAGTTCGAAGGCCCGGCGAAGCTGACGTTCCATCTCGCGCCGCCGACGCTCGACGCGCTTTCGAAGCCAGGCGAGCAGCCGCCGCGCAAGCGCGCGTTCTCGGGCTGGATCGTTCCGGTATTCCGGGTGCTGGCGGCGAGCCGCGCGTTGCGGCACACGCCGTTCGATCCGTTCGGATGGACGACGGAGCGCCGCGACGAGCGACGACTCGTCCGCGAATACGAGCAGACGCTCGAGCGTCTGTTGCTCAAGCTGGAGCGCGACACGCTGGCGGAGATCGTCGCCTGGGCGAAGGCGCCGGACGCAATTCGCGGCTACGGGCACGTGAAGGCGCGCGCGGTCGAGAAGGTGCGCGAGCGGCAGGCGCGGCTAGTCGAGCGAATCCTTACCGGCCGCGCGGAGGCGGCGGTGCCCGTCGCCGTTCCCGCGCTCGACGAACGCGGCGCGGAAACGGTCGAGTAGGCGCGAGAAAAAGAGAAAAGGCGAGAGCCGATGCGCGGGCCGAACGGCCCCGCGCATCGGCTCTCGTGTCGTTCAGGGCGGCGCGCATCCGCTCCGATCGCGGAGCGGATGTTCTTACGCGGGTGCGTGCAGCAGCTCCGCGAGCCGCGCGTATTTCGGATTCCGATCGGATCGATCGACGATCCAGTCGACGATGGCGAGGCGGTTCGCGCTCACGTGCGCAAGGCCCGAGTATGCGACGCACTTGCCGAACTTCGCGACCAATTCGTCGAGCTTCATCGGATTCTTCGGATTGCCTTTCGCATATGACACTTCACCCGAGAGGACAGCGCCGTTGACGCGCTGAATCGCGATCTTGATCTTGCCGTGCGTGCCGAGCGCGGCGCATTCGCAATCGGGGGCGGCGGCCGGATGGATCTTCCGGCTTACGGCGATCACGTCGGGCCGGCGAATCGCTTCTTCGGTGAAATCGCCGATGAAGAGATCGCCCGTCGCGAGCACCGTCGCGACGTTGTACGCGATGCTGAAGCGCGCCTCGACGACGCTCGTCGGCGCCTGCTTGCGCTCGACGGGCGCGCTGACGAGGTCATGGATCTGCCGGTTGGTCCGGATGTCGACGCGCTCGATCTGCGACGCGCTCAGGCGCTCCCCCTTCGTCAGCTCGAGCGTGAGTGCGGCCGCGGATGTGTTCGGGCGGCAGGTCGGAAACGGTTTGAACGCGATGCCGTCGACGTTGGCGAAGGTCTTGCCGAGATCGGCGTCGATCGTCTCGATCGCGGAACCCGGCTCGAACGCCGAGTAGTAGCCCCAGCGGCCCGTGAGAAAATCGCGCGCGCCCGTGAAGCCGTGTGACGCGAGTACGACCGCGCGAACCGCGTTCGCGGCGACGAGCCCTTGCTGATAGAACACCGTCGGCGCGCCGTCGATCATGCATTGCGTTTCGCCGAGCGCGGACGTATAGGCGATGCCCATCGCATGGCGCAGCGTGTCGCCCTTGAGCCCGTACAGCATGCCGGCCGCGGCCGTCGCGGCGATCACCTTGCATAGGTCGTAGCGTCCGCTTTCGAGCAGCGTCTCGCGGCGCGCGCGCGACAACCGGATCGACAGGTCGAGCCCGGCGATGTATGCGGTGAGAAACGACTGGTGGTCGATTTCGTCGCCGCGCAGATCGGCGATGGCCAGTAGCGGCGGCAGGATCGCGACGCTCGGGTGTGTGCCGAGCGGATCGGCGACGTCGTCGAAATCGAGCGCGCGCGCCGACGCGCCGTTCAGCAGCGCGGCGGCGGGTGCGGGCAGGCGGCTCGCGCGGCCGAGCACGCGCGCTTCGGGCAGCCCGCCCCAGTGCTCGACGATGCCGGCGAGCAGCGCGACCTCGGCGTCGCGCGAGCCGGCGATCGACACGCCGAGAATGTCGATCAGCGAGTGTTTCGCAATCTCGATCGCGGCGGGATCGACGGTCGAATAGGTGAGGGCGTCGCAGTACTCGGTGATGTGGGATTCGAGGCTCACGGCAACTCCGCGGTAGTGTGGAGATTCAGATTCGGGAGAATGACCCGGGTGCGGCGGTCATGCGGAATCGGCGTGTACGTCGGCGAAGCTGACGAGCAGCGCGCCCGCCTCGACGTTGTCCGCGACGGCCACGTGCACGGCTTCGATCCGGCAACGGAGCGGCGCGGACAGCGTCATCAGCATCTTCATCGCTTCGATGCGAACCACGGGTGCGCCTTCTTCGACGACATCAGATTCGGCGACGAGGACTTCCGCGATGCGCGCGGGCATCGGCGCGGCAATCGCCGTGTGCGTCGACCGGCCACCGCCGCGCGATCCGGCTGCGCGTCGCCGCGCGCCGCGCGTGTCGACGGTGCGACGGATGCCGGCATAGTCGAGCGTGACGCCGCCGTTTGCGGCGGGCGAGACGAGGATGTCGTGACGCGTGCCGTTCGCGTCTGCGACGAGCCGAACGACGCCGTCGGGCAGCGACTCGCGAGATACGAGGCGAAGCAGCAACGAGTCGCCGTCGTTGAACGTCGCGCGATAGGTGCCGGCCTCGAGCGTGCGGACGTCGATGCGCGCGGGCGGCTCGTCTTCCGGCGCACCGCTCAACGTGCCCGTGTAAGACGTGTGAAGCAGGGGAAGGCTCATGCCGGGCGCTCCTTCGTCATGGTTGGCATTGCAGATCGATTCGACGCCGTCACGATGCCCAGGCGCGGCGGTCGTTTCGCGTCACCCACGCGGAGGGTGCCGATGCATCGACGGCCGGCTCGCCTGCGCGCGCCGGAAGCGGCGCGCCGCTGCAGTGAGCCGCAAGAGCCGCGAGCGCGTGCAACACGCGCGCGGTGTCGTCCGGCACGCGGTGGGCGAACGGGAAGTCTCGCGTGACCGACAGGTCGTAGCGCCCGAGCTTGAACGGCGGATGATCGACCAGCCACAGATGGAACGGCACGTTCGTGCTGAAGCCCGCGATCACGAGCTCGCGCAGCGCGTTGCGCGCGCGGCGCAGCGCGCGCTCGCGCGTTGCGGCGTCGACGATCAGCTTCAGGCACAGGCTGTCGAAACGCGTCGATTGCCGCGCGCCCGCGTGCACGCCCGAGTCGATCCGGATGCCGGGCCCTTCGGGTACGCGGTAGTGCGTGACGCCGCCGCCCGTCGGCAGGAAGTCCGCGTGCGCGTCTTCCGCGCATATGCGGAATTCGATCGCCGAGCCGCGCAAACGCACGTCGTCTTGCGACAGGCTGAGCGGTTCGCCGGCCGCGGCGCGCAACATCTGCTCGACGATGTCGACGCCCGTCACGGCTTCGCTGACCGGATGTTCGACCTGAATGCGCGCGTTCATCTCGATGAAGTAGAACCGCTCGTTGCCGTCGACGAGAAATTCGACCGTGCCCGCGTTGTCGTATCCAACCTCGCGCGCGACTGCAAGCGCGGACTCGTGCAGCCGCTCGCGCAGCGCATCGGACAGCGCGGGCGCGGGCGCCTCCTCGACGATCTTCTGCCGGCGCCGCTGCACGCTGCATTCGCGCGTGCCGAGATGCAGCAGATTGCCGCGACGGTCCCCGAGCACCTGCACTTCGATGTGGCGGATTCGCTCGCCGAGGAAGCGCTCCAGATAGATGTCGTCGCTGCCGAATGCGAGCTTCGCCTCGCGGCGCACCTCGGCCAGCGCGTCGTCGAACTGCTCCGCGCGCTCGACGACGCGTATGCCGCGGCCGCCGCCGCCGAGCGCCGCCTTGATCAGAATCGGAAAGCCGATTTCGGCCGCGGCCGTTGCCGCTTGTGCGTCGTTGGCGACCGTCGCGCCCGGCACGACGGGCACGGCTGCGCGTTGCGCGGCCGCGCGCGCCTCGATCTTGTCGCCGGTGCGGCGAATCGCTTCGGCATGCGGACCGACGAAGACGAGCCCCTCGGCCGCGCAAGCCGCCGCGAACGCCGCGTTCTCGGCAAGCGGGCCGTAGCCGGGCGCGACCGCGTCCGCACGCACCGCCTGCGCGATCGAGATCACGGTGTCGATCAGCGTCGCCGGATTCCACGCGTCGATGTGGAACGCCGAATCGGCGGCGAGCACGAAGCCGGCGTTGTCGTCGTCGTCGGTGTAGATCGCGACGGTTTCGATGTCGAGCAGCCGGCAGGTGCGCACGAAGCGCAGCGCGATCTCGCCGCGGCAGCAAAGCAGGACGCGTTTCACGCTCATGTCGCGAGCTCCGACGGCGTTTGCTCGGCTTGCTTGAGTCCTCGCCCGAGCACCGTATGCGCGCGCGTGAATTCGCCGGCGCTCACGGCGCCCGCGACCGACACTTCGCCTGCGAGCGCGACGGCGGCAGCGATCTCGGCGAGCTTGCGCGCATCGTCCTCGCAGCCGAGCATGCGCAGGCATTCCTGTTGCGCGGGCAGGCGCGTGCCACCGCCGACGACGCCGACGATCACGTTCGGCAGCGTGACGGCCGCGAGCAGATCGCCGTTGTCCAGAACGTCGAAGGTCGTGCATGCGTTCTTGAACGATACGGTAACGAACGCCGGGTCCTGGCCGCACGCGATGAAAAGCGCGGTCAGCGCGTTCGCGACATGAATGTTCGGCGCGGTTGCGCCGCGCTGCGCGAGCAGCGTGTTGCACGCCTGCAGGAAACGGCGCATCCGCGCCGGAGTCGTGCGCAGACGGGCCTCGACCAGCGCGGCCGGAATGCGCACGCTTGCCGATACGTAGCGGCCCTTCGCCTGATCCGCGACGAAACGCTTGTCGCCGCCGAGCGTGTTCAGGTAGCCGTCGACGAACTGCGGGCAATGCTCGGCGATGTAGCGGCAGGCCGCCTCGTTCGCCTTCGTCGCCATGTTCAGGCCCATCGCGTTGCCGGTCTCGTATGTGAACGCAAGGCCGACGAGATCGCCCTGCAACAGCGGCGTGACTTCGAGCAGGCGCGCGTGACGGCTCGTCGCGTTCGCCGCGTCGACGACTTGCGCGACGTGCTCGCGCAGCCATGCGTCGAATGCGCTCGCGTCGTCGGCCGAGCGCAGCACGATCGCCGAAACCTTGGTGAGCGCGTCGCCGAGAAAGCGGTACGCGGGCCGGGCGTCGGTCGGCTGCGCGTTCGCGAGCAGCGTCGTCGTGCAGCCGCCGCTGTCCGAGATCAGATTCATGCCTCGCGAGAACGACGCGACGAGCGCGCCTTCCGTCGTCGCGAGCGGCACGACGAACTCGCCGCGCGCGTGCGCGCCGTTGATCTTCAGCGGGCCCGCGAGCCCGAGCGGAATGCCGACGAAGCCCGTGAAATTCTCGCACGTGCCCTGCACCGCTTCGGGCGCAACGCTCGCGCCGCCGAGATGCGGATAGCGCTTGCCCGTCTCGGCTTCGACCCAGCGCAAGCGCGCGTCGACCTGGGCGGCGGCGTAGTCGTTTTGCGAATCTCTCGGAATGCCCATTTGTTTTCTCTTGTCTAGAGTTGGATGTTCGAATGGCGTCGGCCCGGCGCGCCCGCGATCTTCTCGCGCAGCAGCGTGAACGTCGAGACCACGGCATTGCGCAGTTCCGCGGGCTCGACGAGCCCTTCGATGTACGCGCGGCTCGCCGAATAGCGCGCGCTCGCGTGCGCATTGCGGTATTCGTCGATCAGCGCGCCGCGATGTTCGGCCGCATCCGGCGCGTTCGCGAGCTCCTTGCGGAAAATGACGTCGACCGCGGCCTCCGGCCCCATCACCGAGATCTCCGCGTCGGGAAAGGCATAGATCACGTCCGTCGCGGAGCGGTTCGCGAGCGTCGGATAAGCGCCGCCGTACGCCTTGCGCAACACGACGGCGAGCTTCGGCACGACCGCCTCGCAATACGCGTGCATCAGCTTCGCGCCCGCGCCGATCACGTTCGAGCGTTCCTGCTGTTTGCCCGGCAGATAGCCCGGCACGTCGACGAGCGTGAGGATCGGAATGCCGAACGCGTCGCAGGTGCGCACGAACCGCGCGGCCTTTTCCGACGCGTCTATGTCGAGACAGCCGGCAAGCCACGCGGACTGGTTCGCGACGATGCCGACGCTCTGCCCGCCGATGCGGGCGAAGCCGACGACGATGTTGCGCGCATACAGCCGATGCACCTCGAGGAACACGTGATCGTCGGCGGCCAGCTCGATCAGGCGGCGCACGTCGAACGGCTCGGTCTTGCTCGAGGGCACGATATCGTCGATGCCGTCGAGCGCGCGCGGCAGCGTCGCGGGCCCGAGCGTCGCCGGCACGAGCGACGCGTTGTTCTGCGGCAGATACGACAGGAGCTCGCGCGCGATCGCGATTGCGTCGTCGGCCGATTCGGCCAGAAAGTGCGCGAGCCCGGTTTCGGCCGCATGCAGATGCCCGCCGCCGATTTCCTCCTTCGTGACTTCTTCGCCGGTCGCGCGCCGAATCACCGCGGGGCCCGTCAGGAATAGTGCGGACTCCTTGTCGACCATCACGATGAAATCGGTGAGCGCTGGCGTATAGGCTGCGCCGCCCACACAGTCGCCGAGTATCAGAGAGATCTGCGGCACGACGCCCGACGCGCGCACCGTCTTGTAGAACACGTGGCTGAACTGCGAGTCGGCGTCGACGCCTTCGTGGATGCGCAGGCCCGACGAATGATTGAGCGCGACGATCGGCACGCCGATGCGCAGCGCGAGATCGAGCACCTTGCCAATCTTCAATGCGTGAATGCGGCTCGAACTGCCGCCGAGGAAGCCGCCGTCGTGTGCATAGACGAGCACGGGGCGGCGGTCGATCGTGCCGTGCCCGGTCGCGATGCCGTCGCCCGGCTGCTTGCGGCGATCCGCGCCGAACCATGTGCAGTCGTGTTCGGCGAGCGCGTCGAGTTCGCGGAACGAGCCGGGATCGAGCAGTTCCCGAAGCCGTCGGATATGGACGGGGGGCTCGGCAGCTTGAGGTTGCCGTTCGCGCGAACGTTCTTCTACTCCGGAAAGATCACTCATCGAATCGCCTTGAGATGTGCTTCGATGGCGCAATCGTCTTTCACCCGGTGCAGCAACGAGTCAACGACGATGCTCAGGGTAAGTTGGAGTACTGACCGACTCCGGGAACAATTCACCGGCGAGAATAAATCATGTGCGATTTAGTCGCAATACTCCATATTTTGTCCGCCAAAATGCGAATCGACGAGTGCGACGAAGGATTGCCGACGCGAGAACGGCCGGGCGGCGAAGGAGGGGAAAGAAAGGCGTGCGGCCGACGGCAGTGCGGCGGACGCGAAGAATGGAATATCGGGTGAGCGCGCGGGGGCGGCGCGCGGCTGTTTCGCCGCGGACGTTACTCTTCGGCGGAAGTTGCGATCGTATTCAGCACCGAATCGACGAGCGCGAGCTGATCGGCGCCGACGCCGTGCAGCAGTTTGCCCTTGATGCGCTTGACCATCGTGTCGACCTGCTCGCCGACGCGGCGGCCGGCGTCGGTCAGATACAGCGTTTTCGCGCGGCGGTCCGATGTGTCGTCGCGGCGGACGACGAGGCCGGCTTCCTCGAGCTGATCGAGCAGGCGAACGAGCGAATGGCCCTCGATGCCCAGATGCTCGGCGAGCGTGCGTTGACGCAACCCTTCGCCGAGCTTGTAGATGAGCCAAAGCGGCGTGGACGTCGCTTCCGACAGATTCAGCTTGCTGAGCTCGACGTCCGCGACCTTGCGCCACATGCGCGCCGCTCGCTGGAGGCGCAGGCAGAACGTATCTTCAGCGAGGGAGAGCAAAGTGGAAGACATTCAGTGTGACCAACTCGAAAATGAACGGTATTCGGAGTACGCGGGCCGCCGCGAATCGCGGGGCGCGCAGTGCGCCGCGCCTGCCCGCCCAACGTTCGCGGGACATGCCGTCTCCTGGTTTTGCGGCGCGCATGCTGCGTCTAGAGTAATCAATCCAATATAGCATATGTTTCGCCGCCGCTCGTGTGGGCCCGAGACCTGAAACTACCGGGTTGACGCGCATTCGACTTCCTCGGAGCGATGCTTCGCAAAGGCGAATGCGCGCGCAGTCCGGGTCGTTTGCGCGAGCCGCTCGGACAGGCCCGCGGGCGCGCGCGCGATCAGGTCGCGCCAGTCGGCGAGCCTGCGCTGGAAACGTTCGAGCTGCGCGAGAAGCTCGGACGCGTTGGTTTCGAAGATGCTCGCCCACACCGCGGGTTCGGACGACGCAAGCCGAATCTGCTCGTCAAGACTGCGGCCGATGAACGGCGCGACGTCGCGGCTCTCCGGACGGTCGAAGGCGAGATTCTCGACGAGCGCGAACGCGAGCAGATGCGGTAGGTGCGAAGTCAGCGCGACCATGCGGTCGTGCGTCGCCGGGTCCGAGCGCTGCGGAGTCGCGCCAAGCGATCGCCAGAATGTTTCGACGCGCGCCGTCGCGTCCGCGGGCGTCGCGTTCGTCGGCGTGATCAGGCAGCTCTTGCCCTCGAACAGATCGGCGCGGCCGGCGTCGAGGCCGCCTTTTTCGCCGCCCGCCATCGGATGCGCGGGCACGAACGCGAAGCCGGGCGGCAGCCGTCCCGCGAGCATGCGAATCACCGACTGCTTCGACGACGCGACATCGGTGACGGTCGCTCGCGGATTGCCGCGCGCGAGCCGTTCGACGATGGCGGCCACCGCGCTCACGGGCACGCAGACGACGACGAATTCGGCGCGCGACAGGCCGTCGAGCGAATCCGGCGCGTCGTCGATCACCGAGCCGGCGACGGCGCGGCGCCGAACGTCCTCGTTCGCGTCGAACCCGATCAGCTCGACGCCGGGAAGGCGTTGCCTCGCCGCGCGCGCAATCGAGCCGCCGAGCAGCCCCAGCCCGACGATGCCCACGCGCTGGACCGAAAAGCGTTCCATTCGGCTTTCTCCTCGAGCGAGAAATCGCTCGTCGATCCCAGTATATTCACACTTTACATCTCAAGCGACTAATATTGTTGCGATAAAAAAGAGCGCCCGACGTCGCCGTATCCGGCTGCGCTGGCGGATGACTCCGTCGTTTTCAGGAGAAGCAATGGGTCGGTCCAGATATTCGATCGGCGAGACGCGCAGCGACTGGGTGTCGCTGGCCGCGTCGCACACGCCCGAGCACCGCTTCGCGGCGCAGGCGAAGTTGGCGTCCGCGTTCTCCGCGTTGTTTCTCGCGTTCGCGGCCGAGCATGGCGCAAGTGCGCTGCTGTCGTTCGCCGTCGACTGCAGGAGCACGCCCGAGCCCGGCAGCAAGTGCCTGATCGCATGGAGCGTCGAGGCCGTCGAGCCGCATTCGGGCCTCAACGGCGACGTCGTGCGCTTCAACGGCCGCGCGTGGCTGCCGGATGGCGCGACGGTGTTGTCAGGGACGGCGCGCGCGGTCGTCTTTCCGTCGACTCGCGTCGATTCGACCGATGGTGGGGCCGACGAGAAGCCGTTTCCGCCGCATCCCGCGCCGTTCGCATGAACGTCGCGCGGCAAACGGAAATCGTGCGGCTCGAACGGGGTTTAAATTAGATTGCATGCGATCTAATCTCGTGCGATTATTGGTCGCAAGTGTCGACCGTCCGAGCGATGCGGGCCAGCGAGCCTATCGTTCCGACGGAGCGGCGATGCGCGCGCCAGCCGGTCCGCTCGTCGCTCGCGGGACCTGAGAGTGCGGCGCATCCGATGCGTCGAGCGGCCGTGATGCGCGGCCGCGAGCGATGTCCGGACGTGCGTCGTGACGGCGGCCGAGTCGAACTGCTCGGCCCGCCGATCCAATGATAAGCGGTGCTGAATTGTTGCGGGATCTCATCGATGCCGGGCGAGCGTGCGTCGCTCGTTGCGCCGGTTGCGCGGCGAGCGGCCAAACGATGCGTCTCGGCAATGCGATCAACCATTCCGAAGAGCAGGAGTCAGTCGTGTCCAATGCTTCCGCCGAAAGCCTATTTCGTCCGCCTTATCTGAAGAGCTACCGTTCGTATGCGGAGCCGCTGACGGTCATCTGTTCGCTGTTGTCCCGTGCGGACAACTCGCCGCTCGGCGAACGCCGCAGGGACCCGAACCTGCTGCTCGACGCCCGCGGCGAACTGATCAAGGACCCTGCGGCCGAGACGAGCGCGTTCGAGTCCAACCCGAACGTCGCGTTCGAGAAGTGGACAGAGTACTGGCGAAAAGTACATGGCCCGCGCTTCATCTACGCGCAGCCGCCCGTGGCAAACGGCATTCAGCATCTGCTTCGCTACGACCAGATTCATCGGCTGCCGGCCGGCCCGTCGAGCGGCGCGCCGCTGCCGTACGAGCCGCCCGTCGACGCGAACGGCAAACTGTTCGACACCGTGATCGGCCACATTCCCGAATATCGCCGTCCGCAGTGGGACGGCATCGCGTATCTCGGCTTCGAGAACGTCGCCGGCCTGCAGGCCGTCTTCAGCCAACCGGAGATCGCCGCGAAGGTCTTGCCGGAAGACCAGGCGATCTTTCGCGAGCTGTGCCCGGTGCTCGCGCGCCAGCACATCATCGTGCCGAGCGAGACGCAGCGCGAATCGTTCCTGCTCGTGAAGGTCGCTCGGCGCAATGCGTCGCTGTCCCGCGCGGATTTTCACGACGCCTGGTTGAACCGGTACGCGCCGCGCGTGCTCGAGCAGGCCGCGACGAGCCGCTACGTCAAGCGCTACGTGCAATTGCACAACGTCGGTCCGATTCGGGAAGGCGAGCCGTTCTTCCACTCGGTCGGGCACACGATCGACGGCGTGTCGATTCTCGCGTTCACGTCGATCAACGATCTCGAGGACTTTCTGCTGGACCCCGGTGTGGTGGGGCTCGCCGACGAAGAGGCGAAGCTCGTCGCCGCGGACACGAGCGAATATTGGACCGCACTTGCATATCAAGTGGTCAATCAGATCTTCCCGGAAACGTCGACGCGATGACGACGGCGGCGGGCCCGCGCATCGCGTGCGCCGCTCGAGCGATGCGTCGGCACGCGTGATCGCGCCTGCGCGACGGAGCAACGCTGACGTGCTCGATGCATGACGTATGCCGCGACGAGTGTGGCTGGAGTGAGGCAAGTCCCCGCTGGCGCGAGCCGCGGGCGGTTATCTGCTTTGTCGGAGCCTGACTGTGGATCACTACGATTACGATGTGTTGATCGGCGCCACGCTTCCCGTGGGCCAGGCGCAACCCGAGCCTGCGTTGCATGCCGCCGTCGCGCCGATCGGCGACTGCGGATCGCGTGTCGATCCGGATGGTACGCGAGAGGGCCATCATGACGCACGCTGATTGGTCGCCTTCGTCGTGGCGCGGGCGGCCGATTCATCAGGTGCCGACTTATCCCGACGCCGCGAAACTCGCGGAGTCGGAGGAGCAGTTGCGGCGATTGCCGCCGCTTGTGCTCGCTGCGGAGATTCGCGATCTGAAGGCGCAACTCGCGGACGTCGCGCGCGGCAATGCGTTTCTGCTGCAAGGCGGCGATTGCGCCGAATCGTTCGCCGAATTTCATCCGAATGCGGTGCGTGATCTGCTGCGCGTGTTTCTGCAGATGTCGACCGTGCTTGCGTTCAGCACCGGGCTGCCCGTCGTCAAGGTGGGCAGAATCGCCGGGCAATTCGCGAAGCCTCGCAGTTCGCCCGACGAGACCATCGGTGGTGTCACGCTGCCGAGTTATCGCGGCGACATCATCAACGGCATCGAATTCACGGAAGCGGCGAGGCGGCCCGATCCCGAGCGCGTGCTGAAGGCATACTCGCAAGCGGCAGCGACGCTCAATCTGCTGCGCGCGTTGAGCCACGGCGGCTTCGCCGATATGCGCCACGTGCAGCAATGGAATGCCGGCTTCGTCGCGTCCGCGCCGCAAGGGCAGCGCTATCGGCAGATCGCGTGCCGGATCGAGCAGGCGCTCGTGTTCATGAACGCGTGCCGCGTGTCGCCGGATTCGGTGCGTTCGCTGCGCGAGACCGATCTCTACACGAGCCACGACGCATTGCTCCTGCATTACGAAGAGGCCCTGACGCGGCCGGATGCGCTGACCGAGGATTGGTACGACTGCTCGGCCCACATGCTGTGGATCGGCGAGCGCACGCGCGGCATCGACGACGCGCACATCGAATTCCTGCGAGGCGTCGCGAATCCGATCGGCCTCAAATGTGGTCCCGCGATCAAGCCGGACGATCTGCTGCGCCTGATCGACGCGCTGAATCCCGACAACGAGCCGGGGCGTCTCACGCTGATCGCGAGAATGGGCGCGGAAAAGTTGCCGGAGCTATTGCCGCGCCTCGTGCGAATGACGAAGAGCGAAGGGCGGGAGGTGATCTGGTCGATCGATCCGATGCACGGCAACACGGTCAAGTCGGCGTCCGGCTACAAGACGCGCCGCTTCGAAAGCATCCTGCTCGAGGTCGAACGCTTCTTCGACGTTCACGAAGCCGAGCGCACGCATGCGGGCGGTCTGCATCTCGAAATGACGGGCACCGACGTGACGGAGTGCACGGGCGGCGGACAGCAGATTCGCGACGATCAGTTGTGCGAACGCTATCACACGCATTGCGATCCGCGGCTGAATGGTTCGCAGGCGCTGGAGCTTGCGTTTCTGGTCTCGGAAAAGCTGTCGGCGCGGCGCGATCCGCGCGAGAGCCTGCAGCGCGACGAGCAAGCGGCGTGAGCCGGCCCGGCCGACTGTACGAGTGTCTGTCGTTTCATCCGTCGTGCATGGCGCGCGCGCCCATATGCCGCGCGCTGTGTGCGCCCCATTCAGCCAGCCGACGAGGACTTCATGTCGACGACCAGCGTCTCCAATTTCGATATCGTTTTTGATCCGGTTTCACTCGGCGGCTTACGCGTGCCGAACCGCATCGTCATGGCGCCGATGACCCGGCGGCAGTCGCCGGGCGGCGTGCCGGACCGCGACGTCGCGCGCTACTACGCGAAGCGCGCCGAGGGCGGCGCCGGATTCATCATCACCGAGGGGACGTACGTCGACCATCCGGTGGCGGGCGGGTTCGCCGACGTTCCGCACTTCTTCGGCCGGGAGGCGCTCGAAGGCTGGCGGCGCGTCGTCGACGGCGTGCACGCGGCGGGCAGCGTGATCGCCGCGCAGCTCTGGCATCTCGGCAACGTCAGGCAGCGCGGCACGCCGCCCCATGCGGAGCTGCCGGGCATCGGGCCCGAGCGGGTCGTCAAGGACGGCGTCGTCGCGGTCGAGGCGTTGACGGATGCCGATGCGCGGGATATCGCGGCGTCGTTCGCACGCGCGGCGTACGACGCGGTCGAGGCCGGATTCGACGCGGTCGAACTGCACGGCGCGCATGGCTATCTGCTCGACCAATTCCTGTGGGCCAAGATGAACGCGCGCACCGACGCGTACGGCGGCTCGCTCGAGAACCGGCTGCGCCTGTCGGTGGAAGTCGCCGAAGCGGTGCGCGCGGCCGTCGGCCCGAACATACCGCTGATCTTCCGGTTCTCGCAATGGAAGGTGCAGGACTATACGGGCTTCATCGTCGAATCGTCTGCGGAACTGAAGACGATGCTCGACGTGCTCGTCACCGCGGGCGTCGATATTTTCGACGTCAGCACGCGACGCTTCTGGGAGCCGGGGTTCGCGTCGGAAGGCGACGCCGATTTGGCGTCGCTCGTGCGCGAGCTGTCCGGCAAGCCGGTCATCATGGTCGGCAGCGTCGGCATCGACAGCGCGTTCTCGGCTGCGCAAGTACGCGGCGCGGAGGGTTTGGTGGTCGGCATCGAGAATCTCGATCGCGCGGTCGCGCGCGTCGAGGCGGGGCATGCGGACTGCATCGCGCTCGGACGCGCGCTGCTCGCGGATCCGGAATGGCCGGCCAAAGTGCGGACGGGCGAATTCGATCGTATCGTGCCGTATCGCAAGGACATGTTCTCGACGTTGACGTGACGGCGCCGATGAGACGGCCCGCGAGCGAGCGTCGCGCGCGGCGGGCGGTTTGCCGGCGACGCGTCGCCGTGCGCGACGCACGTCAGCCGCGCACGGCGACGACGATCTTGCCGAACGGTCCGCGGTCGAGATGGGCGAACGCAGCGCGCACATCGGAGAACGGATAGACGAAGTCGATCGTCGGCTTGATCGCATGCCGGTCGGCTGCGCGAACGAACGCTTCGAACGCCTGCCGGCTGCCGACCGATACGCCGTGGATCGACGCGCGCGTCAGCATCAGCGGAATCGCGTCGATGAGCATCTTCGGACTGCCAAGAAAACCGACCTGCACGATATGGCCATGATCCGCGACGGCGGCGACGGAATGTGTGACGTTCTCGCCGCCGATGAGTTCGACGATCACGTTCGCGCCGCGTCCGCCGGTGAGTTCGAGAACCGCATGTTCCCATTCGGGCGCGCGCGTCGTGTTGATGCCGGCCCATGCGCCGAGCGATTTCGCGCGCACGAGCTTGTCGTCGTGACGGGACAGCACGATCGTCTTCGCGCCGAGCGCGCGGGCGATTTGCAGTCCGAACAGTGCGACGCCGCCCGTGCCCTGAACGACGACGGTTTGACCTGCTGCGAGCTGCCCGCGCTCGACGAGGGCGACCCAGGCGGTCACGCCGGCCACGGGCAGCGTCGATGCCTCGACGTCGGACAGCGACGCCGGTGCGCAGACGGCCGCCGATTCCGGCAGCACGACGTATTCGGCGAGCACGCCGGGCAGCGGCCCGCCGAGCGAGCGCTCGCATCGGCGCATTTCGGGAGGCAGCGCGCCGCTGATCCAGGGCGTCCAGAAGTTGCCCATCACGCGATCGCCGCGCTTGAATCGTTCGGTATTCGGGCCGGTTTCGACCACTTCGCCGCACATGTCCGAGACGGGCGTAAACGGCATCGCGGGTTTGGTCGACATCAACTGCCCTTCGATCACGAGCTTGTCTCGATAATTCAATGACGCCGCCGCTACCCGTACCAGCAACTCGCCGTCGCCGGGCTTCGGCACGGGCCGCTGCGCGAGTGCGAGTCGATCGATGCCGAATGCGTCGAGTTCCCACACCTTCATCGTTTGCGCCATTTGGTGTCCCACCCGAAAACGGATTCGCGCCGCCGCGAATTCCCTTGATTCATTCTAGGGGTGGGGCATGCGTGCCGGTGGCGATATCTGTTCCGAACACCTGCGCCATTTCGTCGCCAATTTCATGAATCGAATCAGACTGACTCATCTTCAAGGAATGGTTGCATTCGTGCATGCAGTCGGCGCGGGCAGCTTCACGGCCGCCGCGGCGCGCATGGGGCTGTCCAAGTCGGCCGTCGGCAAGAACGTGGCGCGGCTCGAGGCGCGTCTCGGCGTGCGGCTGCTCGAGCGTACGACGCGCGCACTGACGCCGACGACCGAGGGGCGCCTGTACTACGAAAGTTGCTTGCGGATTCTCGACGAACTCGGGCATGTCGAATCGGTGCTCGCGCAGCGGCGTCATGAGGTCGCGGGGCCGCTGCGCATCAGTCTGCCGACGTCGTTCGGACGGCGCTGGGTGCTGCCCGTTCTGTTTGGGCTGGCCCGTAGACATCCGCTGCTACAGCTCGACGTATCGTTGACCGATCGATTCGTCGATCTGGTCGATGAGGGAATCGACGTCGTCGTGCGTCTCGGCGAGCTGCGCGACAGCGCGAATCTGGTTTGTCGGCGGCTCGGCGTTCAGCGATCCGTGCTGTGCGCGTCGCCGGCATATGTCGCCACGCGAGGGCGGCCGAGGACGATCGACGAGCTCGAAGCGCACGATTGCATTGTGTTCGCCCGCGACGGGGCGACGATTCCATGGGTGTTTTCCGATGCGTGCAACGGGGCTGTAACGGCGCGAGTGCGTGCGAAGCATACGATCGGGCAGGGCGACGCATTGCGCGATGCGACGCTGGCTGGCGCGGGGCTCGCGTATTTGCCGACGTGGCTGGTCGCCGACGATGTGCATGCGGGCAAGCTCGAAATCGTGCTGTCGGAATTCACCGGGGGCGAGATGCCGATTCATGCGCTTTGGCTCGCGGCGCGCAAACTGTCGCCGAAGGTGCGGGCGGTGATCGACGAGTTGATCGAGTATTTCACGCCGGTTCCGCCTTGGGACAATCGTCCACGCATTACTCTGCCGTGAGTCGACTGCATGCGTCACGGGTATCATCGTGCCTGTGCGTCGCCCGTCGCGGCATTCTTCCGTTTTTCCCCGGTCAATCGATGTCCCAGTCTGCAACGCTCTCCGAGGTTCTTACTCTTGCCGAAGTACAGTCGCTTGCCGACACGAAGACCTTTGCGCGCGGCAAAGCCTATTTCCACGAGGGCGTGGTTTCCCGTCTCGAGGAGCGTGGCGGCGCCGTTCACGCCACTGTACGTGGCACGCATCGTTACCGGGTTGAACTCGGCGTCGATGACGATGGCGAACTCGCTTATGACTGTACCTGTCCGGTGGGAGACGATGGCGTTTTCTGCAAGCACGCTGTCGCTGTTGCGCTCGCCTGGCTCGAGAATTCCGGTGGAGAGGTGTTTCATGCCGAAGAGGCGGCTCCCGGCAAGCCACGCAAGAAGCGGAAGACCTACGAGGAAGTGATTCGCGAATACGTCGCGACGCTCGACAAAAATGAGCTTCAGGAATTGTTGCTCGAAGCCATCGAACGCGACCTGTCGTTTCGTGACAAGCTGCTGTTTGCCGCGCGTGCGACGGGGGCCTCCGACTTGCCCGGCATGAAGGCCGCCGTCAGGCAGGCGACACGCCTTTCCCGGCCA
Organism: Burkholderia sp. MSMB1498; assembly: GCF_001526245.1. NCBI lineage: Bacteria > Pseudomonadati > Pseudomonadota > Betaproteobacteria > Burkholderiales > Burkholderiaceae > Burkholderia > Burkholderia sp. MSMB1498. Next base: position 9,900 of record NZ_LOYJ01000006.1, on the reverse strand, counting down.
CTGGACTGGCGGGAGGCTAGCGCATACGGCGATGGCCTGATGTCGCTGGCCGACATGCTGCGCCGGAGGCTTCACGGACCTCACGCGGCACAGGTAGTCGAGCTATCCGAACTGGCGATTGCGGGCGCCGAAACAAGCCTCGAACAGATTGACGACTCCGGTGGCGACGTGATGCCGGCGATTCTCGAACTGGCGTCTGTGCACCTCGATGCCTGCAAGTTGACTGTCCCCGACCCAGTGAAGCTCGCGGAGCGGCTATTCCGATTTCAGACAGAAGGCAAGTGGGACACCTTTTACAACGTTTTGCCGGCGTATGCGGAGCCACTGGGCAAGAACGGTTTGAGCCGCTACCGCGAGCTCGTCAACGAGGCTTGGGAAGCGCTGCCCGCGCTCGCGCCGGACAAGGAATATCGACGGTCACACGACTCGCCGCGCATGCAGCTCGAACGCGCGATGGGGGCGCTGGCCGAACTCGATGGAGACGTTGATGCGTTGATACGCATTTACTCGAAGGACCTGTCGAGTCCGTACCGCTTTCTGCTGGTGGCGGAGCTTTGTGTCAAGCACGGTCGCCCGGATGAAGGGCTCGCCTGGGCCGAGCGCGGCATCAAGGAGTCCAGCAAGAGCCATGACCAGCGCCTGCTCGACTTCTGTATCGACGCGTATCTGCGTCGCAGTGAATTCGACAAGGCCGATGCGTTCGCGTGGCGCCGCTTTGAAATGCGCCCGACAGCCGAGGCGTTTCCCGCCTTGATGAAGGTTGCCACGGCTACTGGCAGGCATGATGAGACGCGGGAGCGCACTCTTACGCACCTTTGGGCGCTGGTCAGGGAAGAGGAGGCCGCTGCAAAATCGAAGCGCAATGTCTGGCAGCGGTCGACGCGGACCGAACTGGTCAGGATTTTTCTTGCTGGAAAAGAGAACGACGCCGCATGGGAAACGTTTACCGGCGGACCGGTCGTAATGCAGCTATGGCCGGAAATGGCCGCTGTCCGTGGCAAGACACACCCGCACGACGCCATTGCCCTCTATCACAGGCTGCTGCCGGTTGCTGCCGAAAGCGGTACGCGCAACGCCCGATATGACGAGGCGTTTGAAATCGTGCGGGCCATCGGCATGTTGCGGGCGAAGTTGGATGAACGTGCGGAATTCACCCGTGAACTGGAAGAGATTCGGGCATCAATGCAGTTGTTCCGAACCTCGTGTTGGTCGGCGGCGCAGTGCTTGCTGTCGCCGCAGTTGCGTGGGGATACAAGGTGGTCAAGGGCTTCATCGGCCGTTGATGTAGCCAATTACTCGATTGCGCGCGCTCAAAGGCGTTCGGGTAACTGAGCGCCTTTTTTATTTCATCGGTGAGGCGGAGTCATGGCGGTATCGAGCGTGGCATGTGGTCCGGGTGGGGTCGATGGCGTTACGTACGCGCAGGTCGGTGGGCAGCTTGTCGGCTGCGGTACCGATTCGAAGGGGAATGCGCTGTATCTGCATGTCTGGCATCTGGACCCGACGGATGAACCGTTGATAGGTGGGCAGGCGGCGGGGCTCATGGTGGGTGAGCCCGTTGTCGGTGGCGCGCTTCGCGAGCTTTGTATCGCCTGTATAAATTGTCAGCGCGCCGTGTACTTTGGCGACGGCAATAATCTGGCGATCAAACTTCACCTTGGCTTTGGTTTCGTCGTCCGATAGCCGCTTTTTGCTGTTTGACTCCCCATCCTCCAGCAGCGCACATTCGATGGCTGCGCGTTGGTCAAATGCCGCGACGACGAAAACGCGAGAGGAGGCGAAAATGCCTACACGCTTGTCTTTGTCGGGGCCGCCTTGCACCAAGTACTCGGCAAGTACTGGTGTGGGAATGAGGACCCGCTGTTTGGACGAACTGAGGGTGCCGATAAGGTGATTTATCCGGTCAGAACAGCGATCGAGCTTTTTACCCGTCGCAGGATCGATCGGTGGCGCATATGAATTGTCGAACGCAAGCGCAAGGAACGAGGTATCAAAGACGACCATTGTTAGTGGAGTCCATCATTATCGCCCCGAGAGGCGTTGATATATGCGTCTATGTCGTCAAGCTTGCTCCAGTCGGTAGCGTGGAGCTGTCGTAGGCGATCGGTGGTTTCCTGCAGGGTGTCGTCATCAAGTACGGTGAAGCTTGTGACTTTCAAGTGTTCGAGATTCCAACTACCGTCTTCTAGGCGTTCCCATTTTGCGTCTCCATGCACCCTTAGCACGGGGCCTTTGTACAGATATGGCGCTAGTTCTTGAGCAAGTTCGCGAGTGGTTTCGCAGCGCCACGAGTGTCCTTCTTGATCGATCATCGTTGCATGGGCGCTGCGGTCTCGCCCGCCGATTCGCACCAGCTCGCCGTCAATGGTGGCTGGTTCAGTGAACGGACCGAAGGTAAGCGGTTTGGGTAGTTCCTTGCCTGGAAACCGAAGCACTACGGAGATGGAATCCGCGCCTGCTGAGCGACGGCGAAGCTCGCCGGTGGCGTTGTCGTCACGAAGCAGAGCATTCAGCTCGTCGTAGCTTGCAATGACGTCGTTTGCTGCTTCGCGCTTGTCGATTTTTGAGATCCGTTCCGAGACATGCCGCGCGGCCTGTCGGTCGACATTCATTACAGGGATCGTGCTGCCTTCCTGTAAGCGGTCGAGGTGGACATTCGGGCTGTTGCCGAACAGCTTTGCGAGGGCAGCAATGTACTTGGCCAGCCGCTCCATCGGGATCGTGGCTGGCGAGTAAGCCCCTATGCTGAATTGATATTCGTCGTGGTCATCCATGATGTCCACCCTTGGCGTCTGCGTCATGTAGCCGAACCACAGCTTGGTGGGGCCGTGGTGCGTGGTGGCCGTTTCGGCTCAGGATATCAAAGCTGGCTTTGGAGGTGGCCAGATTTCTGGCTTTTGGCTGACTGTTTGCGGAGCAAAGCCGCTTTTGCGGAGCAATGAAAAAGGGCCCAGCTTGCGCTGAGCCCTTTCTGCATTTGGTGGCGAATCAGGGATTCGAACCCCGGACCTGCGGATTATGATTCCGTCGCTCTAACCGACTGAGCTAATTCGCCAACAGGAGGCGAATTATGGAGGGCGAGTTGGGGAGTGTCAAGCCCTTTTTGTCGATTCCCTTAAAAAAGGCCGAAGGCATCGATGCAGGGGCTCCCGCCCAGCCCGATCCGTCGACGAGGCGATCGGCTGGTTGCCCAACTGTCGATCGCCATTCGCCGTCTGCCGGACGCCCCGCTTCCCGCACCTCCCGCGGCGCGCCCCCATCAATCCCGCGCGTAAATATTCGAATCCTTGGTTTCCTTCACGAACAGCAGCCCGATCACGAACGTGACGAGCGCGACGCCGATCGGATACCAGAGCCCGGAATAGATGTCGCCCTTCGCCGCGACGATCGCGAACGCGGTCGCGGGCAGGAAGCCGCCGAACCAGCCGTTGCCGATGTGATACGGCAGCGACATCGACGTATAGCGGATGCGCGTCGGGAACATCTCGACCAGCATCGCCGCGATCGGACCGTACACCATCGTCACGTAGATCACGAGAATCGCGAGAATCACCGTCGTCATCGGCCAGTTGAGCTGCGCCGGATCGGCCTTCGCCGGGTAGCCGGCTGCCTTCAGCGTCGACGCGAGCGTCTTGTCGAAGGTCTTCGCCTTGTCCTTCGCGTCGGCGGCCTTGCCGTCGTACGTGTCGATCGCCGTGTCGCCGATCCGTACCTGCGCGAGCGTGCCCGCCGGCGCGGCGACGTTCTCGTAGTTGAGGCCCGCCTTCGCGAGCGCGCTTTTCGCGATGTCGCACGACGTCGTGAACTTCGCGGTGCCCACCGGGTTGAACTGGAACGAGCACTCGCCGGGGTTCGCGATCACCGTGATCGGCGCTTTCTGCGTGGCCGCCTCGAGCGCCGGATTCGCGAAGTGCGTGAGCGCCTTGAAGAGCGGGAAGTAGGTGAGCGCCGCGATCAGGCAGCCGGCGAGGATGATCGGCTTGCGGCCGATCCTGTCCGACAGCGAGCCGAAGAACACGAAGAACGGCGTGCCGATCAGGAGGGCGAGCGCGATCAGGATGTTCGCGCTCGCGCCGTCGACCTTCAGCGTCTGCGTGAGGAAGAAGAGCGCGTAGAACTGGCCCGTGTACCAGACGACCGCCTGGCCGGCCGTCAGCCCGACGAGCGCGAGGATCACGATCTTCAGGTTGTTCCATTGGCCGAACGCTTCGGTCAGCGGCGCCTTCGACGTCTTGCCCTCGGCCTTGATCCGCAGGAACACGGGCGATTCGTTCAGTTGCAGCCGAATCCACACGGACACGGCGAGAAGCAGGATCGACGCGACGAACGGCACACGCCAGCCCCAGTTGCCGAACGCTTCCTCGCCGATCGCGGTGCGCACGCCGAGGATCACGAGAAGCGACAGGAACAGGCCGAGCGTCGCCGTCGTCTGTATCCACGACGTGTAGAAGCCGCGGCGATGCGAGGGCGCGTGCTCGGCGACGTAGGTCGCCGCGCCGCCGTATTCGCCGCCGAGCGCGAGGCCCTGCATCAGCCGCATCGCGATGAAGATCACGGGCGCGGCGATGCCGATCGATGCGTAGCCCGGCAGGAAGCCGACAACGAACGTGGAGATCCCCATGATCACGATCGTGATGAGGAACGTGTGCTTGCGGCCGACGAGGTCGCCGAGGCGTCCGAACACGATCGCGCCGAACGGCCGGACGGCGAAGCCCGCCGCGAAGCCGAGCAGCGTGAAGATGAACGCCGCGGTCGGATTGACGCCTGAAAAGAAGCTCTTGCTGATGTAGGCGGCGAGCGAGCCGGCCAGATAGAAGTCGTACCACTCGAACACGGTGCCGAGCGACGACGCGAAGATCACGCGCTTTTCGTCGCCCGTCATCGGCGTGTGCGCAATTTGTCCGCCAACCGTTGCCATGAATGTCTCCAATTTTGATATAGGGGCGCGCGTCCTCGCGAGAGGGCGGCTCCGAGTCGATTATTGGAGGGCAAACTTACGGCGCACTGACTCGGCGCGTCAAAATCTCGCACCTTCGATTTGTGGTTTATGTCGACCTTCGTCGCTTAATTGTATTTATTTTTGCCGCAAAAGTCGCGTACGTGCTTTTTTGGCCGTGCGGGCGGCCGGGCCGCTTAGGGTTATTCCGGGGCCGCCGGCCGTAAGCCGAGGCTCACGCGCACGAGCGTGCCGGCGAGGCGCGGCGACGTTTGATACACGTTGTCGTCGATCGTCAGCGTGCCGCCGTGCTGCGCGACGATCTCGCGAACGATCGCGAGGCCGAGCCCGCTGCCGTCGCCTTCGCGGCCGAGGATTCGGTAGAAGCGCTCGACGACGCGCTCGCGCTCGTTCGCCGGAATGCCGGGGCCCGTGTCCTCGACTTCGACATGCACGACGCGGGCCGCGCGATCGGCCCGCACGCGCACGGTGATGCGGCCGCCCGCCGGCGTGTAGCGGATCGCGTTGTCGATCAGGTTGCCGAGCATCTCGCGCAGCATCACCGGGTGGCCGTCGATGCGAAGCGGCCCGGCGGCGGCGTCCGGGCCTTCGTAGCCGAGGTCCATTTGCTTCGCGAGCGCGGCCTGCACCCAGTCGCGCACGGCCTGCCGCGCGAGCGTCGCGATTTCGACGGGCTCGAACGTGAGCCCCGTCGCGCGGTTTTCCGCGCGCGCGAGCGCGAGCAACTGGGTGACGAGCCGCGCCGCCTGCTCGGAGCTCGTCGCGATCTGCTCGAGCGAGCGCGCGACGTCGTCCGGCACTTCGTGGCGCAGCGCGAATTCGGCCTGCGTGCGCAAGCCGGCGAGCGGGGTTTTCATCTGATGCGCGGCGTCGGCGATGAAGCGCTTTTGCAGCGTGATGTTCTGCTCGAGGCGCGCGAGCAGATCGTTGAACGACGTGACGAGCGGCTCGATCTCGGGCGGCGCGCGCTTCGCCTCGACGGGCGACAGGTCGTCCGGGCGCCGGTTGCGGATGTGCGCCTGCAGCGCGGTGAGCGGCGCGAGCCCGCGCGACAGCCCGAACCAGACGAGCAGGATCGCGAGCGGCAGGATCACGAACTGCGGCAGGATCACGCCCTTGATGATGTCGTTCGCGAGCGCGTTGCGCTTGTCGAGCGTCTCGCCGACCTGCACGAGCACGGGCTGCGAGCCCGTCGCGCCCGGCAGCGCGACGGTCGTGTACGCGACGCGCACGTCGTTGCCGCGCAGCATGTCGTCGCGGAACACGACGACGCCGGGCGACGGCCGGTCGTCGTCGCGCGGCAGCGGCAGGTCGGCCTCGCCCGCGACGAGCTCGCCGCGCGTGCCGAGCACCTGGAAGTACAGGCTGTCGACGTTGTCGGCGCGCAGGAAGTCGAGCGTCGCCTGCGGCAGTTTCAGTTCGGCGACGCCGTTGACCGGCGTGATCTGCCGCGCGAGCACGTACGCGTCGGTTTCGAGCGCGCGGTCGAACGGGCCGTTCGCGATCGTTTTCGCGACGAGATAAGTGACGGCGATGCTCATCGGCCAGAGCAGGAGGAGCGGCGCGAGCATCCAGTCGAGAATCTCGCCGAACAGCGAGCGCGGGCGGGGGCCTTCGGCGGCATCGGTTTCGTCTGGCGGCGCGAACGGGTTCTCGTAGCGCGCGTCGCGCGCGGCGTCCGCATCGGATGCGGCATCGGCCGGGCCGCGCGCGGCGTGAGGGGAACGGACCGGCGTGGCCATCGGCCGCTCGCTCGCGGGTGGGCTCAGCGCAGCGACGGGCTCGCGGCGGAGGCGGCCGGCTGCGGCGCGGCTGCGGCCGGCGCGTCGTTCGCCGCGGGCGCGGCTTTCTCGAGGCAGTAGCCGAGGCCGCGCACGGTGGTGATGCGCACGCCGCTCGGCTCGATCTTCTTGCGCAGCCGGTGGACGTAGACTTCGATCGCGTTGTTGCTGACTTCCTCGCCCCATTCGCACAAGTGATCGACGAGCTGCTCTTTCGACACGAGCCGGCCGATCCGCTGCAGCAGCACCTCGAGCAGCCCGAGCTCGCGCGCGGACAGCTCGAGCACGCGGTCGTTCGCATAGGCGATCCGGCCGACCTGGTCGAACGACAGCGAGCCGTGCCGCACGACGGTCGGCCCGCCGCCCGCGCCGCGCCGCGTCAACGCGCGCACGCGCGCTTCGAGCTCGTTGAGGGCGAACGGTTTCGCCATGTAGTCGTCGGCGCCGAGATCGAGCCCCTTCACGCGCTCGTCGACGCTGTCGGCGGCCGTCAGGATCAGCACGGGAAGGTTCGAATTGCGCGCGCGCAGGCGCCGCAGCACGTCGAGGCCGGACATTTTGGGCAGGCCGAGATCGAGGATCAGCAGGTCGAACGCCTGCATCGACAGGGCCGTGTCGGCCTCGACGCCGTTCCTCACGTGATCGACGGCATAGCCCGATTGGCGGAGTGACCGGGTGAGACCGTCCGCGAGTATGCTGTCGTCTTCGGCGATGAGAATTCGCATGATGCGCAACCGATTGCTGCTCCGCGGCGATGGCGCTGCGCGCGGCTGTCTCCGAAATATGGGCGATGCCTGCCCGCAACGCGGGCTTGCATAAACCACTGTTTTTTTATACAGTGTCTGCATCGCGCACCTAACGGCTTGCTGGCCGTGTCGAAGCCGGTGCGTTTGTATCAGACGCTGCTCATCATAGCAAAGGACGATTCATGGAAGAAAGCAAGAAAGGCTCCGGGCTGACTGCCGAAAAGAGCAAGGCGCTTGCCGCCGCGCTCGCGCAGATCGAGAAGCAGTTCGGCAAAGGGTCGATCATGCGGCTCGGCGACGGCGAGGCGGTCGAGGATATCCAGGTGGTGTCCACGGGGTCGCTCGGCCTCGACATCGCGCTCGGCGTCGGCGGCCTGCCGCGCGGTCGTGTGGTCGAAATCTACGGGCCGGAATCGTCCGGCAAGACGACGCTCACGCTGCAGGTGATCGCCGAGCTGCAGAAGCTGGGCGGCACCGCGGCGTTCATCGATGCGGAACACGCGCTCGACGTTCAGTACGCATCGAAGCTCGGCGTGAACGTGCCGGAGCTGCTGATCTCGCAGCCGGACACCGGCGAGCAGGCGCTGGAAATCACCGACGCGCTGGTGCGCTCGGGCTCGATCGACATGATCGTCATCGACTCAGTCGCGGCGCTCGTGCCGAAGGCCGAAATCGAAGGCGAGATGGGCGATTCGCTGCCGGGCCTGCAGGCTCGCCTGATGTCGCAGGCGCTGCGCAAGCTGACGGGCACGATCAAGCGGACGAACTGCCTCGTGATCTTCATCAACCAGATCCGGATGAAGATCGGCGTGATGTTCGGCAACCCGGAAACCACGACGGGCGGCAACGCGCTGAAGTTCTATTCGTCGGTGCGCCTCGACATCCGCCGGATCGGCTCGATCAAGAAGAACGACGAGGTGATCGGCAACGAAACGCGCGTGAAGGTCGTCAAGAACAAGGTGTCGCCGCCGTTCCGCGAAGCGATCTTCGACATCCTGTACGGCGAAGGCATTTCGCGTCAGGGCGAGATCATCGATCTCGGCGTGCAGGCGAAGATCGTCGACAAGGCGGGCGCGTGGTACAGCTATAACGGCGAGAAGATCGGCCAGGGTAAGGATAACGCGCGCGAATTCCTGCGCGAGAATCCGGAAATCGCGCGTGAGATCGAGAATCGCATTCGCGAATCGCTCGGCGTCGCCGCGATGCCGCAGGGTGCCAATTCCGAAGCCGAGATCATGGACGAAGAGGAGTAATGCGCAAGAACCGGGAGGGCGCGGATTCGCGGCAGGCAGGGCACGGTGCGCGGACGGTGTCCGCCGACGAGCCCCGCGTCGAACGCGAAGCGCGCACGACGGTTTCGAGCGAAGGGCGGCCGGTCGGCCGCCCGGCAGCGAGGGCATCCGATGATGCCCTCGTTTCGTTTGGGCGAACGGTTGCGCTGGAATCGGACGATTCCTTCGATCCGTACGAATCGTTCGATGCTCACGACGCTGCGCGGCGGCGTTCGTCGGCAAGCGTCGTCGGTGCGAACGACGATGTGTCCGGCGGCGGTCGGGCAGGCGGCTTGCGTACCGAAGGCCGCTCGCGGGCGTCGTCAGCGTTTTCGTCCGTGAAGGAGCGGGGGGAGACGGCGGGCGACGTCTATACGCGAACGAGTCAGGCCGGGCCCCGGTCGCGTCGGCGCGCGCCGCCTTTTCATTCCGATTCGTCCGCGCCCGCGTCCGGGGGCGCCGAGCGCTCGCCGGCATCGCAGCGTCCCGCGCGCACGCTTAAAGGGCGAGCGATTGCCTATCTGTCGCGCCGCGAATACAGCCGCGCGGAGCTTGCACGCAAGCTCGCGCTGCACGCCGAAGAAAGTGACGATATCGAGTCGTTGCTCGATGCGCTCGAGCGGGAAAACTGGCTGTCCGACTCGCGGTTCGCCGAAAGCCTCGTGCATCGGCGCGCGTCGCGCGTCGGTTCGGCGCGCATCGTCGGCGAGTTGAAGCGTCATGCGGTCGGCGACGCGCTCGTCGAGGCCGTCGGCACTCGATTGCGCGAGAGTGAATTCGAGCGCGCTCAGTCGGTTTGGCGCAAGAAGTTCGGCACTGTGCCGCAAACACCTGCCGAGCGCGCGAAGCAGGCGCGCTTTCTTGCGATGCGCGGTTTTTCGAGCGCGACGATCGCCAAGTTACTGAAAGGCGACGTCGACGAATTCGGCGGCGATTGAACGCAACGAGCCGGTTGCGCCGGTGCGCTTTCGCTGATTCGCTTTCTCCAGCTTGCGTCGGACGGCAGGGCACGATGCAAGAATTTGCACGAATGCCTTGCAACGGCCCCGTGAGCCGCTACGCTGACTAATCGACCATCGACCATCGACCATCGACCATCGACCATCGACCATCGACCATCGACCATCGACCATCGACCATCGACC